>CABUNB010000008.1 GCA_902492755.1 uncultured Collinsella sp.
TCGACACCGCCGAGTTCGCGATCCCCGGCCTTGACGACGAGTTCCGCGTCATCGTGTCTCCGTGGATCCTCTCCTCGCTGATCACCGATCGCCTTGCCGCTTACTACGAGACGGTCACCAAGCACAACCTCAACTACCGTCGTTACTATCACCAGTTCGACTACTAATCGGTGACAAATAAGCTACTGATCAAGAAGCACCCTGCCCGGGCGCATGCGTCCGGGCATTTTTATGCCGAAATTCGCAAGAAAGGGGAATCGAATGAGGCAGTTTATCGTTGCATCCCATGCCCATTTTGCGTCTGGAATCCTCGAGAGCATTGGACTGCTTTCCGGCGAGCGCGAAAACGTCCATGCGCTGTCTATGTATGTCGACGGGAACGAGGACCTAACCAAGGAGGCCGCAGCGATTCTGGACGGCTTTGCCGCGGACGATGAGGTCGTCGTTTGCACCGACCTCTTTGGCGGCAGTGTCAACAACGAGTTCACCAAGATCGTCCAGACGCGTCCCAACACGCACCTGGTGACCAATATGAACCTGCCGCTCCTTATTCAGCTGCTGTTCGTGCCCGAATCCACCCCGATCGATGAGGCCATCCGCCAGATCGTCGAGGCGGACGACACCAAGGTCAAGTACGTCAACGACCTGCTGGGGCAGGCCGAACTCGATGAGTTTTAACCACTAGGGAGCACATCATGATTCAGATGATTCGTGTAGATTATCGACTGCTTCACGGCCAGGTTGCCGTTAGCTGGACCTCGGCTCTGGGTGCCGACTGCATCCTGCTGGTGAGCGACACGGTCCTCAATGACAAGCTTCGTCTGCAGGCCCTGTCCCTTGCAAAGCCGGAGGGCTGCAAGGTCGTTGTCAAAAACACCGAGGACGCCGTCAAGGCGCTCCAGAGCGGTGTGACCGACAAGTACAAGCTCTTCGTGGTTTGCGAGACGATCCAGCAGGCCGGTGCCGTCGCCAAGGCGATGGGGGTCAAGAAGATCAACCTGGGCAACGTTGCCTTTAGCGAGGATGCCCGCCAGGTCTCGACGAGCGTGTTCCTTACGCCCGAAAACGAGGCATACGTCAAAGAGCTGCTCAGCGAAGGCTACGAGCTGTTCATTCAGATGATTCCGGCAGATGCGAAGACTGACGCCGCGAAGGTCATCGGTTAGGGGCTGTCATGGTTATCAAGACAATCCTGATTTTCCTGATCGCCCTTTTGGGCTATTCCGAGTGGCTGACGGGCACGAGCTACCTCCAGCGCCCGATTGTGCTCGGACCTCTGGTTGGCCTTGTCATGGGCGACATGGTGACCGGCACGATCATGGGCGCCACGATGGAGCTTGCCATGGTCGGCGCCATCTCGGTCGGTGCGTATAACCCGCCCGATACGATTTCCGGAACCATTCTGGGTGTGTCGCTTGCCATGCAGGCCGGCGCGGACGCTTCGGCGGCCCTGACCCTGGGCATTCCCATCGCAACGATCGTCCTGGCGCTCGATACCGCCCTGGGCCAGCCGGTGATGCTGCTGCTGGTGCACCGTATCGACAAGAACGTCGAGGACGGAGACACCAAGGCCATCACGCGCAACATGCTCATCGCCGGTTACGCGCAGAGCTGGTGCGGCCTGCTGATTATTCCCCTGGCATTCTTCTTTGGCGCCGATGCTGTTGCCAGCCTGCTCAACATCATCCCCGATTTCGTTCAGACCGGCATGGATGTCGCCGCCGCCTTCTTGCCCGCACTCGGCTTTGCGATGCTGGCTCAGATGATTATGAACAAGACTGTGGCGCCGTTCTTCTTCGCTGGCTTCTTCCTCGTCGCCTACTTTGACATTAGCACGACGGGCGTGGCGATCTTTGCCGCGATCATCGTCGTCGCGATGACGGTTTTGGGTGACAAGAAAAAAGCGGAGCAGCCCGCGGCGGCAACCGAGGATCCTGCGATTGGGAGTGGGTTCGATGAGTTTTAAGTTTGAGTCTTCTTACGACGGGCTGATTTCCCGCGCAGACCTTAAGAAGCTGTTCTGGCGCTCGATTCCCTATGAGCATTCCTGGAACTACGAGCGTATGGGCCATATCGGTTTTATGTGGGCCCTTATGCCGATCCTTCGCAAGCTGTATCCGCAGGATGCGGACTTTAAGGCCGCCCTTAAGCGCCATATGGAGCTCTATAACGTCACGCCGTACATCTCGACGCTCCCCATGTCCATCGCCGCTGCAATGGAGGAGGTCAACGCTACTGACGATAGCTTTGACACGAGCGCGATCTCTAATGTCAAGCTTGCTTTGATGGGACCGCTGTCCGGCGTGGGCGATGCCTTCTACTGGGGCACGCTGCGAATTTTGGCAACGGGTGTCGGCACGTCGCTGGCGCTGCAGGGCTCTATTCTTGGCCCGATTTTGTTCCTGCTCGTGTTCAACGTCCCTCACTACATCATCCGTTACCTGCTGACGTTTGTGGGATATCGCTTTGGCTCGGACATGATCAGCAAGGTCCAGGAATCGGGCATTATGGACACGATCGTCAAGATGGCCTCCATCATGGGCGCCATGGTGATCGGTGCTATGACCATGGAGATGGTCACCGTGGACATTCCGCTCATGGTCGGTGCGGGCGATGGTGCTCAGACGCTCGCCGAGCTGCTCAACGGAATCTTCCCGGGCTTTGTCACGATGGGGCTGTTTGGAATCGTCTATCTCATGCTCAAGAAGAAGATGAATCCGCTGCTCATCATGCTCGTGATCCTGCTCGTGAGTATCGCTGGCGCGTTCTTTGGAGTGCTTGGTGTCCAGTAGAGTATCCGTCATAATGAGAACAATGTAAGAGGGGGCGTCGCGCACACTGTGCTGCGGCGCCCTTTTGCCGAAAGGTGGACAAGATGGAGTATCCGCAGCTTGCCGTCATGAATATCAGCCATCGTTATTTTGACCTTGAGGAATTCTTTTCTTCGGCAGCGGCCTCGGGCTACACGTGTTGCGAGCTTTGGACCGGGGCGATGCATCTGTATGTCGATTGCCATGGATACGATTCGCTCGGGCAGGTGCGGGAGCTGTCGCAGCGGTATGGGGTTCGGATTGTGGGGCTTTGTCCCGAACAGAACAACCCCAAGCCGTGGAATATCGCGGCGCGCGGGAATGAGGCACGTGCCCGCACACTCGCGTACTTTAAGAACGTTGTGGATATTGCGGCGGAACTTGGAGCCGAGCAGGTCATGGTCTCGAGTGGCTGGGCATTTTTGAACGAGCCAATCGAGGACGCGTGGGGTCGCAGCGCCTCGATGCTGCGTGCGATTGCCGAGCATGCGGGAGAGCGCGGCGTGCGACTGGTGCTCGAGGCCCTACAGCCGGTTGAGTCGATGATCGTGAACTCGGCAGCCGATACGAAGCGCATGATCGAGGCGGTTGATCATCCGGCACTTAAGGCGTGTCTGGATTTGGGCGCTATGGCGGTGGCGGGGGATACCATCGACGATTATTTCGATCTGCTTGGCGACGATGTCGCCCACGTGCATTTTGTCGATGTTGCGGCAGACGGCACGACGCATCTTGCCTGGGGTGACGGGGACCGCGATATGCGCGCCGACCTGGATAGGCTGGTGGCGCGCGGCTATCGCGGAGTTGTTTCGGCCGAGACCTATGACTGGCGCTATTTTGCCGACCCCGCAGCTGCCGATGCGCAGGTAATGGCAGAGTATCGTCGTGCGATTGGCGCCTAGGTGGGGTTGGGTTGCGGCAACCTACCCTATGTTTCCAAGTGAATACGGTGTGAGCGGCTGCGACGGATTTTCCCCGCAAGCACTCTAGTATGCTAAAGTACCCAGAAGACCGGCGGAGCTATGCCGGTCTTCTGTTCTATACGAAACACAGCATGAGGAGGCTCACCAGATGACGGCCACACCGTGGGGATTCCGGGACATATTGCCCGAGGAGGCTCAGGCGCGCGAGGAGATTGCGCTGACGGTGAAGGGCTGCTTTAGGGAGCATCATTACCTTCCGGTCGAGACGCCGCTGCTCGAGGACAAGGGCTCGCTCGAGGAGGGCGGCCGCATTGCGGACACGCCGTTTAAGCTCTTTGATGACGACGGTCGCCTGCTGGTGGTCCGTCCCGACAACACGCTGCCGATCGTTCGCCTGGTTTCGACTCGCATGCGCGCGGCCGATCTGCCGCTGCGCCTGCGCTACGAGGCGCCGGTGGTCCGCGAGTGTCAGCGCAATGCCGGCGGCTCGCGTCAGTTTACGCAACTGGGTTTTGAGCTCATCGGCGCGGGCGACACCGCGGGCGATGTCGAGATTGTCTCACTGGTCGCCGAGGCCGTGCGCAAGCTGGCACTTCCCGGTGCGCGCATTATCGCGGGCAGCGTGCGTCCGTTTAAGGAACTGCTCGCGGCCTGTGAGGATCGCGAACTGGCTGCCGAGGCATTGCGTTGTGTGCACGCCAACGACTTTGTGGGCCTCGATGCCCGCGTGGCGGCAAGTGCCGAGCCCGAGGCCGTCAAGGCCGCCATTAGCGAGCTGCCGCGCCTGCACGGTGGTGCCGAGGTGCTCGACCGCGTCGACGCGCTGCTGGCGGCGGCGGGCATTGTCGCGCCGCTCACGCGCGAGCTGCGCGCCCTGGTCGAGGGTCTGGCTCCCGAGGACGCCCAGGTGCTGTCCTTCGACTTCTCCATCATGAACTCGTTTGATTACTACACGGGCCTGGTCTTTAAGGCCTATGCCGGTGGCCTGCCCGATCCGGTGGGTTCGGGCGGACGCTACGACTCCATCTTTACCGGTGCATTTGGCGACGGCATCGAGGTGCCGGCGGCGGGCTTTGCCTTTTCGCTTGAGCGCCTGGAGGCCGCGCGCACCTCGGCCGAGGACGCTGCTTCCGATGGTGACCATGCCGTGGGCCGCGGCACCGAGGGTCCGCTGCGCATCGCCGTGCCCAAGGGCTCGCTCAAGGCCGACACGCTCGACGTGCTCGAGGCCGCGGGCTTGGATGTCTCGGAGCTGCGCGATCCCGGCCGTCACCTGATCGTGCGCGGCCGCGACACGCGTGCCGGCGAGGGCACGGTCGGCGATATCGAGTTTGTCATCGTGCGTCCCAGCGACGCGCCCGCCTTTGTGGGCTGCGGCGGTGCCGACTGCGGCATCTGCGGTTGGGACTCGCTTATCGAGGCAGACCTCAACCTGCTGCAGCTGGTCGACCTGGGCTACGGCCTGTGCGCGTTTATCGAGGCGGAGCCTGCGTGGCGCGCCGGCCAGGCCGAGCGCAACTATGCCCGCCGCGGGTCGCTTCGCGTGGCCACCAAGTATCCGCGCATCGCGAGCGCCTGGTATGCCGAGCGCGGCGTGAACGCCGATATCGTCTCGCTGCACGGTAACATTGAGCTGGGCCCCATCGTCGGCATGACCGATCGCATCGTGGATATTACCGCCACGGGCGCCACGCTGCGCGATAACGACCTCGTTATTACTGGTCGCATTATGGACTGCACGGCCCGCTTCTTTGTCAATCCGGGTGCCGCACGTCTGGATCCGCGCGTGCGCAATCTGGCAGATCGCTTGGCGGCAGCCGTGAAGGACAAGCATTTTGAGCCCGTTGCGGGCTCGGCACAATAGCGCGAGCACGCGCGGGCGCCCCAACGTCCGGGCTGCGGGCCGACTGGCGCCGCCGCCCGGTCTCTCGTTTTTCGAACAAAACCTCGACCGATAGGGGATACCGATATGAAGACCATCAAGCTTGCTCCCGGCGAGCGCCTCGTTACCAACCAGCTCAACCGTAAGGGCGTGCTGCCGCAAAACATCGTCGACGCCGCCCGCGATATCGTGGCCAACGTGCGTGCCAACGGCGATGCTGCAGTGCGCGACTATTGCCAGCGCTTTGACGGCGTTGAGCTGCAGAGCTTCCGTCTGCCGCAAGAGCAGATCGATGCCGCGCTCGAGGGCCTCGATCCCGCTTTTGTCGCGGCGCTCGAAAAGGCTGCACGCCAGATTCGCGAGTTCCACCAGCGCGAGGTCGAGCAGAGCTGGTTTACCACGCGCCCGGACGGCACGATGCTCGGCGTTAAGGTGACCCCGCTTGCCGCGGCTGGCATCTACGTGCCGGGCGGCCGTGCGCAGTATCCCTCCACCGTGCTCATGAATGCCATTCCCGCTAAGGTCGCCGGCGTTGAGCGCGTGGTCATGGTGACCCCGCCGCAAAAGGACGGCCTGATCAGCCCCTACACACTCGCCGCGGCAAAGCTCGGCGGCGTGGACGAGATCTATATGGTGGGCGGCGCCCAGGCCGTGGCCGCACTGGCGTACGGTACCGAGACCATTCCGCGCGTCGACAAAATCACCGGCCCGGGCAACGCCTTTGTCGCCGCTGCCAAACAGATTGTCTCGGGTGACGTGGGTATCGATATGGTCGCCGGTCCCTCCGAGGTCTGCGTGCTGGCCGATGCTACGGCCAAGCCCATGGTGGTCGCGGCCGACCTGATGGCCCAGGCCGAGCACGATCCGCTGGCAGCCTGCTATCTGGTGACCTGCGACGAGCGGTTTGCGCGTGAGGTCGAGGCGGGTATCGATATTCTGGTAGCGCAGTCGCCACGCGCCGAAATCACGCGCGCTTCGCTCGACAATGAGGGCACCATCGTGGTGGCCGCCGACATGGCTGCCGCCGTCGAGGCGGTGAACACCGTGGCGCCCGAGCACCTGGAGCTGCACTGCAAGGATGCGATGGGCCTGCTTGGCGGTATTCGCAACGCCGGCGCCATCTTTGTGGGCGCTTGGAGCTCCGAGCCACTCGGCGATTACGTTGCCGGCCCCAATCACACGCTGCCGACCGGCGGCACGGCCATGTTCTCCAACCCGCTTTCGGTGGAGGAGTTCGTCAAGCGCTCGAGTGTCATTTGCTATACGCCTGAGGGCCTGCTCTCGGACGCTCCCGCTACGCAGCGTTTGGCCGAGGCCGAGGGCCTGTGGGCACACGCGCTTTCCGCCGCACTGCGTCGCCGCGTGTTGGAGCAGGGCGAGGATGCCGTGAGCGCCGAGTCTCTGGCCGCGGCCGACCTGACCAGGGTCGCCTGGCCGGGCGACGCCGTGGCGACGGTTGCCGAGGGCGTGGACCTGGCGGCTGTAAGCGCGAATGGTGCTGACGCGGTCGTCGAGGAGGCCTAATATGGCCGAGCTGACGCCCCGCATGAAGGAACTCGTCCAGCCCTACTTGGCCGGCATTGAGCCCTACGATCCCAACTTTACGCCCACGCGCATCAATCTTTCGGCCAACGAGAACACCTATCCCGTACCGGCCGGCGTGCGCGAGGCGGTCGACGCCGCCCTGGCTGCCACGCCGCTCAACCGCTACCCCGATCCCATGTCCAACGACCTGCGCGACGAGCTCGCCGCTTGGCATGGCGTGACGCGCGAGAATATCTGCGTGGGCAACGGTGGCGACGAGCTGCTCTATAACTACCTGCTGGCGTTTGGCGGCGCGGGACGGACCCTGCTCAACTGCCCGCCGTGCTTTAGCGAATATGCGTTCTTTGCGTCGCTCTGCCAGACCGAGGTGCGCGACGTGTGGCGCGACCCGGCGACCTTTGAGCTCGACCAGGCTGCCGTGCTTGCGGCGGCGCCCGAGTGCAGCCTGGCGATCGTGACCTCGCCCAACAATCCCACGGGCGACGTGGCTTCGCTCGACTTTGTCGCGGCCCTGTGCGATGCGTGCCCCGGCATGGTAATGGTCGACGAGGCCTACGTTGAGTTTGCCGACGATTCGTTTGGCGCGGCCACCACGGCGCAAGGCCTTATCGCTGAGCATCCCAACCTGGTGATTCTGCATACGCTGTCCAAGGCGTTTGGCGCCGCCGGCACGCGTCTGGGTTATGTGATCGCGGCACCCGAGGTCATCGACGTGTTCGCGGCGATTCGCCAGATCTATTCGGTCAACGTGCTGAGCCAGGCAACCGCGCTTGTCTGCGTGCGTGCCCGCGATGCGTACACGCCCGTGGTGGCGCAGGTCGCATCCGAGCGCGAGCGCGAGCTGTGCGCCCTGCGCGCAATGGCTGCCGAGGGCCTGCCTGTGGAGGCATGGTCGAGCGCGGCGAACTTTGTGCTCGTGCGCACGCCGCATGCCACGCGCGTGCGTGAGCGCCTGCGCGACGAGTATTCGATTTTGGTGCGCGACTTTAGCTACGCGCCGGGGCTTGCGGACTGTCTGCGCATTACCGTGGGTACCCCGCAGGAAAACGACGAGGTGCTGGCTGCGTTTGCCGCGCTGGTGAAGGAGGAGATGTAGATGGGCCGTTATGCCGAGGTGACCCGCAAGACGGGTGAGACCGACATTGTCGTCAAGCTCGACCTGGACGGAAGCGGCGTGTGCGATATCTCGACCGGAGTGCCGTTTTTCGACCATATGCTCAACGCCTTTGGTCGCCATGGACTGTTTGATTTGACGGTGCATGCGGTAGGCGACGTTGAGGTCGACGCGCACCACACCGTCGAGGACACGGGCATTGTGCTGGGCGAGGCATTTTGCCAAGCGTTGGGCGACAAGGCGGGCATTACGCGCTTTGCCGACGCGGCGATTGCCATGGACGAGACGCTCGTGATGGCTGCCGTGGACATTTCGGGTCGCGGCCAGGCCTACTGCGAGCTGCCCGTGCCGACCGAGCGCGTGGGCAGCTTCGATACCGAGCTGGCCGTCGAGTTCTTCTATGCCTTCGCACGCGATGCCAAGCTCACGCTGCACGTGCGCGAACTGGCGGGTGGCAACTCGCATCACATTATCGAGGCCGCCTTTAAGGCCGTGGGCCGCACGATGCGCCACGCCTGCGAGCTCGATCCCCGCGTGCAGGGCATCCCCAGTACCAAGGGCTCACTGTAACCGTCACAAGGGTAAAACCACCACGAAGGTGCCTGTCCCCTTTGTGGTGGTTGTGGATGATGAGAAGTGGAGGGTCGCGTGGGCGAACCAAAGATTGTGGTGGTCGACTACCACAAGGGCAACTTGTCGAGCGTCGTGCGCGGGCTTGCGCGCGCCGGTGCCGCCGCCTGCACATCGGACGATCCGGAGCAGATCCGCAACGCCGACGGCCTGGTCATCCCGGGCGTGGGCGCGTTCTATGACGCAATCGCCTTTATGCGCCAGAGCGGCGAGGAGGTGGCCGTGCTCGATGCCGTTGCCGCTGGAACTCCGTTGCTCGGCATCTGCCTGGGTCTTCAGCTATTTTTTGAGCGCGGCGACGAGGGCGTGCCGGCGGACGAGGGCACGGTCGTGGACGGAAACGCTCCCAAGCAGGCTGACGGTCCCTGGGTCGATGGCCTGAGTATTATGCGCGGCTCGTGCACGCGCCTGGAGTCGAGCCGCCTGAAGGTGCCGCACGTGGGCTGGGACCAGGTGCACATGACGCCTGCCGGCGCGGCCGATCCGCTGCTCGCCGGTTTTGCCGAGGGCGCCAATATGTACTTCACCCACAGCTACGCGGTGGCCGGCGACGTCGATGCCACCGATGTGTTGGCGCGCACGCACTATACACGGAGTTTCCCGTGCATCGTGCGCCACGGCAATGTGTGGGGCTGCCAGTTCCATCCCGAGAAATCCTCCGCGCTGGGTCAGCGCATCCTTAAGAACTTCGTCAACATCGTCGAGGAGGTTGGCCGATGATTCTGTTTCCCGCAATCGATTTGATCGGCGGCAAGGTCGTGCGCCTGGAGCGCGGCGACCGGAGCCGCTGCAAGGTATATTCCGACGACCCCGTGGCCGTTGCTCGCTCCTTTGCCGAGCAGGGCGCGAGCTGGGTGCACGTCGTCGACCTGTCCGCTGCCTTCGGCGAGGACGAGGACACATGCGCTGCCAACTCGGCGGCAATTAAGGCCATCTGCGGCGTTGACGGTCTGTCCGTGGACGTGGGCGGCGGCGTTCGCTCGCTCGCACGCATCGACGAGCTGGCCGGCTATGGCGCTCGCCGCATTGCACTGGGCACCGTGCTCGTGACCGAGCCGGGTTTTGCTGAGGTGGCAGCCCAGGGCTTTGGCGAGCTGTTGGTCGCCGACATTGCCGCGCGCGACGGCCAGGTTAAGGTGAACGGCTGGCGCGACGGCGCGGGCGTGGCACTCGACGATGCCGTGGCGCAGCTTACCGAGCTGGGCTTTAAGCATCTGGTGTATACCGACATCGCGCGTGATGGCATGCAGACGGGCATCGATGTGGCGGCGTATCGCCATATGGCCGAGGTCGCGGGCTTTCCCGTCGTGGCGTCGGGCGGTATCTCGACGCTCGACGACATCCGCGCGCTGGCCGCGGTGGGTGAGGGCGCGATTGAAGGCGCCATTACCGGTCGTGCGCTCTACGAGGGCAACTTTACGCTGGCCCAGGCGCTGGCCGCCGCTCGAGGGGAGGAGTAGCCCATGCTTACCAAGCGCGTAATTCCCTGCCTGGACGTCAAGGACGGCCGTGTGGTCAAGGGCGTCAACTTTGTGAGCTTGCGCGATGCCGGCGATCCGGTGGAACTGGCCCGCGCCTACGACCGCGAGGGTGCGGACGAGGTCGTATTTTTGGACATTACCGCGACGAGCGATAACCGTGCGACGACTATCGAGATGGCGACGCATGCGGCCGAGGAGCTGGCCATTCCCTATACCGTGGGCGGCGGCTTTCGCGACCTGGCGGGCATGCGCACCATGGTTGCAGCCGGTGCTGACAAGGTGTCGCTCAACTCTGCCGCCGTGCGCGATCCGTCGTTGATCAGCCAGGCCGCCGCGGCGTTTGGCAGCCAAGCCGTGGTCGTGGCGATCGATGCCAAGCGCGTGGGGCTGCCCGGGGAGCCGGGCGCCGATAAGTGGGAGGTCTTTACGGCGGGCGGCCGCAACGCTACGGGTATCGATGCGGTGGCGTGGGCCGAGGATGCGGCTCGTCGTGGCGCCGGCGAAATCCTACTGACCAGCATGGACCGCGACGGTACCAAGGCCGGCTTCGATCTGGCGCTTACTCGCGCCGTGGCCCGCGCGGTGCCGATTCCCGTTATCGCGAGCGGCGGCGTGGGCACACTCGAGCATTTTGCCGAGGGTGTGATCGAGGGCGAGGCCGATGCCGTGCTGGCGGCGAGCGTCTTTCACTTTGGAATCTTCAGCATTCGCGAAGTCAAAGAGTATATGGCCTCGCAGGGAATCCCTGTGAGGTTGGACTTCTAGTGCTGCGGCTTGCCCAGGCACCGCATCTTGCCGCTCAAACCGTCGCTCGCGTACCAAAGTACGCGTCGCTCCTCTTTCGCGGCAACCTGCGTCACCTGGACAACCCTCGCCGACCTGTGGGGTTTAAATTGGGGAGAGAAATGGAAGAGATAACCGATCCTTCAAAGCTTACATACGACGCCCGCGGGCTGATTCCTTGTGTGGTTCAGCAATATGACACCGGCGAGGTGCTTATGGTTGCTTGGATGAACGAGGAGTCGGTGGGGCTGACGCTCAAGACCGGCACCACGTGGTTTTGGAGCCGCAGCCGCCAGGAGCTCTGGAACAAGGGCGCGACGAGCGGCAACATGCAGGAGGTCAAGGAGTTCTGGGCCGATTGCGATAGCGATACGCTGCTGGTCAAGGTCGATTCTCCGGGTCCGGCCTGCCATACCGGCAACCGTACCTGCTTCTTTAAGCGCGTGGAAGGGGGTGTGCGATGAAAGTCGTGACGCCGTTCGAGGTCGCCGACTGCAACACCGAGCTCCTCCGCGCGGGCGTGCCATGCCACGTGCACCTGACTGATGCCTGCGGGGCGCAGTCGCTTTGGCTCGAGGCCGAGAAGGAAAGGCTCGATGAGGCCCATGCCGTCATCGTCGAGTTCTTTGAGAAAAAGGGCGCAAAGCCTCGGTTCGATGAGACCGGTACCTACTTTACGTTGCAGTAACGAGAGGAAATAACCATGGGAGTCAGAACAGCTAACGTGCAGCCGGGAAATATCGGTGAGACACTGACGGGGCTGGCCGAGGTGATTCATGGCCGTCGCGACGCGTCGCCGCAGGAGAGCTATACCGCGCGTCTGTTGACCGACGTCGAGGATGAGCTGCTCAAGAAGCTTGCCGAGGAGGCGAGCGAGGTGATCATGGCCTGCAAGGATAACGACCACGACCACATTCGTTACGAGGCTGGCGACCTGATCTACCACTTGCTCGTGACGCTCGAGCGCTACGGCATCACCCTCGACGAGCTGGCCGGCGAACTCAACGCTCGCCGCCACTAGTCATTTAAGAACGTCCCCAGTGACTAGTCTTAGGCGAGGGGTGTGGGTTGCCATTCGCCGGTGGGGTGGGGGATATCGAAGGCCCGGTAGCCGCAGTCGTAGGCGTGGGCCTGAGCCTCGCGGATGTTCCAGCAGATGTCGCAGGCGCGGTGTGCGTCCGAGCCAAAGGTGATGGGTACCTCGGCATGGGCAAAGCAACGCAACAGTCCCGTCGAGGGGTAATAGTCGTCGAGGCCCTTGCGCGGCGCGGCGGTCGAGACCTCAACGCGGCGGCCCGTGTCGTGGGCGCACTCGGCCATCTGCTGCCAGAACGGCGCGGGGTCAAAGTCGGGCGCAAAGCCTTCCTTCGAAAAGCGCATGACCAGGTCGGGGTGGGCCATCACATCAAAGTTGAGTGAGCTTTCGCAAGCACGGCACCAGTCGTCGACGTAGCGCTCCCACACGCCGAGCACGCCAAGGTTTTCCCAAACGTGCAGGTTGGTGTCGTCGTCGATCCAACCGCAGCGCGAATCGGGTGTATCGGGACGAGCGACGTTTTCCGTTCCCGCCGTGCCCGCGGCGCCGGCCATGATATCGCCTGGGTTGCCAATCCAATGCACGCTGCCCAAGCGCACTATGGCACCCGCGGACCAGCGCTCAACCAAAGGCTCGCAACCTTCGTACCAGTCGCATTCAAAGCCATAGACAAGCTCGAGCTCCGGCGCGATCTGCGCGGCGAGCTTGCGGGCGTCCTCAAATGCCAGGCGATGTGCCGTCAGGTCGCCCTCGACAACTTGCACTTCGCAGTTGGCGTCCATGCTGGCGGGCAGGGTGAGATGGTCGGTCGAGACCATAGCGCGGCAGCCGGCCGCAGCAGCGGCGCGAACGTTGTCCTCAAACGAGGCATGGCCATCCGAAAACGAAGTGTGGGTGTGGCAATCGACCAGCGGGCAGGTGGGCATGGCGACTCCTTTGCATTTGGCGAATCCGCTCCATTGTAATGGCGCGACCCCCGGCGCGCCGGGAACGCCGCAAGTCGAAACCGACTGGAAAGGGCAGATGGCGCGCAAGGGCTGCCACACGACATCGACCCTGCCTTAAAACGTGTACATCAGCCTCCAAAAGCTGCAAAAAATGACGTGTTTGGAGGCTGATGTACATGTTTGGCTGAGGCGGTGGAGTGTCGGTTTTTTGCCGACAAGGAAAATCGCGCTCATCACGTGCCGTCACACTCGCGCAGCCCGCGATGTGCTAGCGTTTGGATGAACAAAACGAGTCCGTGCGGAAAGGATCCAGACCGTATGCAATGCGATAGCACATCCCCGCTGTCTCGCGAGACCGATGCGCCCGAAACTATCGTCAAGCTGGAGTGCGACATCGATGACGCGTCGCCCGAGGTGCTCGCCTACGCCGCCGACCGCCTGCGCGAGGCCGGCGCCCGCGAGGTGCACTGGCTGCCCCTTTACTGCAAAAAGGGCCGCCCCGGATGGCAGTTACAGGTGATCTGCTCGCACGAGGATATCGAGCGCCTACAGACGATTATCTTTTTGGAGACCACGACCAACGCCGTTCGTCGCCAGGTGATGGAACGCGTTTGCCTGCCACGCCGCTTTGAGCGCGTAACGACGCCATGGGGCGAGGTATCCGTTAAGGTGGCGACCCTGCCCGACGGCAGCGAGCGCGCGGCTCCCGAGTACGAGGATTGCGCCCGTCTTGCCCGCGAACATGGCGTGCCGCTCCAACGCGTGATGCAGGCGGCTCAGAGCGCGGCGCTGCGATTCGAGTAACACGGTAGATGGGCTCCGCATCCGCCGGACCCCGTATTCAGCCCCCATCAACCCCATTCGAAAGGATCTCCCCATGAAATACCTCATCGCCTCCGACATCCACGGCTCGGTATATTGGACCGAACGCCTTTGCGCCGCCATCGAGTCCGAGCAGCCCGATCGCATTGTGCTGCTGGGCGACCTGCTCTACCACGGCCCGCGTAACGACCTGCCGCGCGACTACGCTCCCAAGCGCGTGATTCCGCTGCTCAACGCCCTGGCCGACCGCATCATCGCGGTGCGCGGCAACTGCGACGCCGAGGTCGACCAGATGGTGCTCGACTTTCCCATCATGGCCGACTATGCCACGTTATTCGACGAGAACGGCCGCGAGCTGTTCCTGACGCACGGCCACGTTTTTGGCGCCGGTATGCACAACAGCGTCGACCACGCGCCCGCGCTGCCCGAGGGCTCCGCGCTCGTCTACGGTCATACGCACATCAAGGTCAACGAAGCGAGCGAGGAGCATCCTGGTCTGTGGCTCTTCAACCCCGGCAGCGTGAGCATCCCCAAGGACGGTACGCACAGCTACGGCATCTACGAGGGCGGCGCGTTCCGCCACGTGATCATGGAGGAGGACTAGCCATGGCCGAGCATATGGCTCAGCAAAATGCCGAGGGTTCGCGTGACCTGTCCACGCTGGTAGATGCATCGGCCGAGCTGCAGCATCTGGTGCAGACCATCTGGCGTCTGCGTCAGCCCGACGGCTGCCCGTGGGACCGCGAGCAGACGCACCGCAGCATTGGCAAGAACATGATCGAGGAGGCCTACGAGGCGCTCGACTGCATCGAGGCCGACGACGCGGCGCACCTGCGCGAGGAGCTGGGCGACGTGCTCATGCAGGTAGTGTTGCATGCGCAGATCGCGGCGGACGCCGGCGAGTTTACGCTGGCCGACGTGGCGCACGATATCGACGCCAAGCTCATTCGCCGTCATCCGCACGTGTTTGGCGATGCGGATGCCGACAGCTCTGACGAGGTGCTCAAGATTTGGGACGAGGTCAAGCTTGCCGAGAAGGCCGCCAAGGACAAGGCCGTGGCGCCAGGCGAGGCCGTGCCCGAGGGGCTGCTCGACGGCGTGCCCACGCACCTGCCGGCGCTGATGCAAGCGCAAAAGGTCTCGCGCAAGGCGGCGGCCGTGGGCTTTGAGTGGGAGACGGTCCAGGATGTGTGGGACGAGGTTGCCGAGGAGCGTGCCGAGTTTGAGGCCGAGGCTCCCGGAACGCCCGAGCGCGAGATGGAGTTTGGTGACCTACTCTTTGCCCTTGTCAACGTTGCGCGCAAAGAGGGGATTGACGCCGAGAGCGCCCTGCGTGCCAGCACGGCCAAGTTCCGTCGCCGTTGGGCTGCAATGGAGCAGATGGCGGCCGATGCCCATGTTGATCTTGCCGAGCTTTCGACCCATGGCCTCAACGACCTGTGGGACGCAGCAAAGGCAGGGGAGTAATACCGCGGGGGCGATGGGACGGACTTGTCCCATCGCCCCATTATTTTTTAAAAAAGGTTGTATCCCTTGGCTAACTTAGGGCATAATGCAAAAAGTGCGACAAGGCTAACTTATGAACCTGCACGTCGCTGCAGCGTGTAAGCCGCGTTGCCAAGCATTCAACCCGTTTCCAAGTGAGAGGGAGACAACATGAGCGATATTTTGGACGTCTACGGTCGTGAGGTGCTCGACAGCCGCGGCAATCCCACCGTCGAGGTCGAGGTCGTGCTCGAGGACGGCAGCTTTGGCCGCGCAATGGTGCCTTCGGGTGCTTCGACCGGTGCCTTTGAGGCATGTGAGCTGCGCGACGGCGACAAGGGCCGCTATCTGGGCAAGGGTGTCTCGCAGGCCGTCGAGCACGTCAACAACGAGTGCGCTAACGCCGTCGTGGGCCTCGATGCCTTCGACCAGCGCGCCGTCGATGCCGCGCTGATTGCCGCGGACGGTACCCCCAACAAGACCAAGCTCGGTGCCAACGCCATTCTGGGCGTGTCGCTGGCCGTTGCCCGCGCCGCTGCCGAGTCGTCGGGCCTGTCGCTGTACCAGTACCTGGGCGGCGTCAACGCCCACCTGCTGCCCACGCCCATGATGAACATCCTCAACGGCGGCGTGCATGCCGACAATAACGTCGACTTCCAGGAGTTCATGATCATGCCGGTGGGCGCTCCGAGCTTTGCCGAGGGCCTGCGTTGGTGCGCCGAGGTCTACCACACCCTCAAGGGCGTGCTGCACGAGGCCGGCCTGGGCGGCGGCGTGGGCGACGAGGGCGGCTTCGCACCCAACCTCAAGACCAATGCCGAACCGTTCGAGTACATCACCAAGGCCGTGGAGAAGGCCGGCTTTAAGCCCGGCGTCGACTTCATGTACGCCATGGACCCGGCCTCGACCGAGTTCTACAACGCCGAGACCGGTATGTACGAGCTCAAGGGCGAGGGCGTGGAGTACACGAGCGCCCAGATGGTTGATTACTGGGAGAAGCTCGTCGACACCTATCCCATCATCTCCATCGAGGACGGCATGGCCGAGGAGGACTGGGACGGCTGGGTCGAGCTTACCCGTCGCATTGGCAACAAGGTGCAGCTGGTGGGCGACGACCTGTTCGTCACCAACACCGAGCGCCTCAAGAAGGGCATCGAGCTGGGTGCCGCCAACGCGATCCTGGTTAAGGTCAACCAGATCGGCACGCTCACCGAGTCGCTCGAGGCCATCGAGACCGCCAAGGAGGCCGGTTACGCTTGCATCGTGAGCCACCGCTCCGGCGAGACCGAGGACTCCACGATCGCCGACCTGGTCGTGGGTGTTAATGCCGGTCAGATTAAGTCGGGCGCCCCGTGCCGCAGCGACCGTATCGCCAAGTACAACCAACTCATCCGTATCGAGGACGAGCTCGAGGGCAGCGCGCGCTTCGCCGGCAAGGCCGCGTTCTACAACATTCGCTAGGCAAACGGCGTGCGCGGGGCGGGGCTGACTCGGATTCGCCTCGCTCCCGCCGGGCGCTGTTGAGCACCATTGGGCGCTGGGCCATATGGCTCAGCGCCTTTTTTATGTCGAGCAAGGGCCGCCGAAGGCGTTGCGCGCGCTCGTGCTATAACTAAAAGACTTAGCGCAAACAAACCTCAACCGCACAAGGCGCACATGGATCAGATTTACGACAACAGGTACTATTCCGCCGGTTCGCGTGAGCCGTCGCCTCGCCGTGCGCGCACGGTGCAGCTCGGCGGGTCCGATTACGCCGGTGCCGACTGCTCCACGCAGCGACCGACAAGTGCCTCACACTCCCGTGCTCAAGTGAATACGTCGACGGACCGCCCGCTACGTTCGGTGCGCCCGGCGCACTCGGAGCATGCTCAGCGTTCCTCGGCTCAAACGCATGAAAAGCCGAGTAGGCCCTCGAACCGTCTTTCGGGCTCGGACTTCATGCATTACGCCAACGATAACGCGGTGGTCAAGGCAATCTACGACTTTACCCACGGTCCCCAGCGGGGGCTGTTTGTTGGCATTGTCGTCGCCCTGGCGCTTGTGAGCCTGTATTTCCCCGTGCGCGACCTGTATGTGGCAAAACGCTCGAGCGACATCTTGGCCAAGCAGGTCGAGATTCGCGAGCAATATAACGACGACCTGCAAAAAAGCGTCGACAAGCTGCTCTCGGAGGAGGGTATCAAGGACGCGGCATCCGAGGACCTGGGCCTGGTGATGCCCGGCGAGAAGAGGATTGAAGTGCAGGGCCTGGACGACGATTCGGATGCCTCGTCGAGCAAAAAGTCCTCAAACGCCAAGAAGGCCAGCGAAGTGGCCAAGGAAATCGAAGAAGTCGGTAAGGACGCGCCGTGGTACATCCAAGCGCTCGACATGCTGTTTGGGTTTAACGGCGTCGAGGGTCAGACGGTCGTGTCCAACGGCAAATAGCGCCCGGAGGGGAGCTCGCAATGACAAATTGCAAACGCTATAAGGTGGCCGCGATCGACCTGGGAACGGTGTCGTCGCGACTGGTGTTGGCCCAGGTCGAGGGCGGGGCAATCGTGGAATCGTCCAAGCATACCGAGATTACCGATCTGGGTGAGGGCGTGGACGCGACGGGCCGCTTTTGCGAGGCGGCCGTTGAGCGCGTGCTCGCTGCGTGCCGCATGTTTGTGGACGAGGCTCGTGCCTTTAGGGCCGCGTGCATCTGCACCACCTGCACGAGCGCCGCGCGCGATGCGTCCAATGCCGCGCTGCTGCTGGACGGCCTGCGCGATCTGGGGCTTGAGCCACAGGTGATTCCGGGCGAGGTCGAGGCACGCCTGACGTTTTTTGGCGTGGCGCACGACTTTGCCGGCGAGCGCATCATTGTTGCCGATTCGGGCGGCGGATCCACGGAGCTCGCGACGGGCGTCTATGCGCCGGAGCGTGGCGTCTTTGCGCTAGAAGGGACGCGCTCGCTGGACATTGGCTGCCGCCGCGTGACGGAGCGGTTTTTCTTGACGCTGCCACCCGCACGCGGCGAGCTTGCTGCCGCTGCCGCGTGGGCAGGCGAGCAGTTCGCCGCCTATTTTGAAGGCCTGCCCAGCGACTTTGAGCGCGCCGAGCGTCTGGTCGCGGTGGGTGGCACGGTGACTACGCTGGTGGCTCTGGTCCACGAGCTGGAACCGTACGATTCGAGCTTTGTTCACCTACGCGAGCTGTCGCTGGAGCAGGTCTCGGCCGCTATCGAGCGCATGTCTGTGTTGGACGCGGAAGGCATCGCCGCGCTGCCGGGTGTACAGCCCAAACGCGCGGGCGTGATTCTGGCCGGTGCCGTGGTGATCCGCGAGCTCATGCGTGCCGGCGGCTACGATGCGCTCACCGTAAGCGAGAACAGCCTCCTCGCCGGCATGGCTGCCACCATCAACGAGACTCTCGACGGCGCGACCCCCACCATCGGCTGGACCCCCAGCCTCAGCGCCCTCCAATAAGTTGCGGTGAAATACGGACTAAAATCGCCCTTTCGGGCACCAAACAGTCCCTATTCCACCGCAACTCACCATTTGTATCGGCATCCAAAAGAAACGAGCCCGCATCCCAAAAGGGTACGGGCTCGCAAGCAATCACATGGTAGGGGCGGTGGGACGTCTGCGCATTTGCTGCGCAAATCCGCACCGGCTTCGGCCGCCTGTCGGCGCCCTCGCCGGCTCGCTGCGGACGCTGCGCGTCCGCTTGACGCTCGCCCCCTCGCGGGTTCGAGCCCCACCGGCGTCCAAAAGAAACGAGCCCGCATCCCTGGGGGGGACACGAGCTCGTAAACAATACGTGGTAGGGGCGGTGGGACTCGAACCCACAATCCTTGCGGCGAGAGATTTTAAGTCTCCTGCGTATGCCAATTCCGCCACGCCCCCGTGAGACTAGAAGTCTAGCACAAGCCGTCCGTTACGCGTTGACGGCCATCGAGTGTTGGCCCGACTTCTCGAGGAACTCTTGGAACTTGGCCTCGTCGCCCTTGTTTTGGTACTGCAGCGCCAGCAGATACTCCAGGCGGCAGCGCTTGACCGGGTCGTCGCCGGCCTCCTTGAGCATGCGCTCCAGCTCGGGAATGTCGTTGTGGCGCTTGAGGATCATCGTGTCGTACATCAGTTGGCATTCGTGTGCGACCGCCTCGGCCTGACCGCCCTCAAAGCCCTTGATCTCGTGCAGCAACTCCTTAGACTTTTTGCGGTCCTCCTGGCCAACGTAGTAGTTAAAGGCCTTGATCACCAGGTCGACGCGCTGCATCTTGGGGAGGTTGAGTCCCAGCAGCAGGTCGAACATCTCGCTGGCGCGCTCGTGGTCCTCGCGCAGCAGATAGGAGTTCAGACGCAGGTAGTCGCGGTTGTAGCGCGGGTACAGCATGCTGGTGAGTTTGCCGTCGAGCAAACGATCGAACTCGTCCCACTGCTTGGCAGCCATAAGCTGCTGCAGACGCTTGAACGTGGTGCGTTTTTTGACGCTAAAGAACACCGACACGCCGATGCAGATGATAACGACGGCGGTCCAGAGTGTGCGGGAATCGGGCATGTTAGGGTCCTTAGTCGCTCGTAAGGCGAGCGGTATGACAACACGTACTAGATGTATTATACGCAGCGCACAAGCAAACTGGCATAAAAGCTCATCGAGGCTGAGTGCCATCGCTCGCTGCGGTACACTTACCTAAAGTAAACCATGAAGGGAGACACTACCTATGAAGAAGATCGTTTTGGCTTGCGGTGCTGGCGCTGCTACTTCCACGCTTGTTGCCCAGAAGGTCGCCACCCTGCTCGACGCCAACGGTTACGCCGACAAGTACGAGATCGTGCAGTGCGCCATCTCCGAGGCCAAGGACTACTGCGACGAGGGTGCCGATCTGCTGATCGCCACCACCGTTGCCCCCGAGGGCCTCACCTGCCCGTACGTGAGCGGCGTGCCCTTCATGACCGGCATGAACCGCGTCGCTGCCGAGAAGGCCGTTCTCGACGTCATGGCTCAGTAGGCGCTACCTGTATGAATGAGCAGAACGCCAATCCGGTCGAGCTCTTTGGCATGCGCGTTGCCCATGTGGGCATTAACGCCACCGATCCGGCAGACGCCCTGGAGATCGCGGAGCTGTTCTCGACGATGATGGGCCTGCCCGTTATCGAGACCCCGGTTTCGTACTTTAACGATTCGCTGATCGAGGTCATGAAGCAGAACGGTCGTGGCACCAAGGGCCACATCGGCTTTGCCGTCAACGACATCGATGCGGCCGAGAAGTGGTTTGCCGAGCGCGGGCTCGAGGTCAACGAGGAGTCGCGCGTGCTGCTGCCCGACGGCGGCACCAAGCTCGTGTACTTTAAGCGCGAGTTCGCCGGCTTCGCCGTGCACCTGTGCCGCGAGTAGCGCACAGGCTGCTATAGCTAGCAAAAGGGATAGGGCCGCATGGCCTTATCCCTTTATTTATGCCGAGGGGCTTTCTATCGTGGCAGGCGAATCGTAAAGCGGCTGCCGACCCCTTCGACCGAGGTCACACCGATGACGCCGCCATGGCTATCGACAATCCACTTGGCAATGGCAAGCCCCAGACCCGAGCCCTGCGCGCCGGCATCGCGCGCGTTGTCGGCGCGATAGAACCGTTCAAACGCGTGAGCTGCGGATTCCTGGTTCATGCCGATGCCCTCGTCCTCAACACTTATGTCGATCGTGCCCGCGCCCGCATCCGGCGTCACGCCAAATGTGACGGACGTTCCCGCGTCCGAATACTTGGCGGCGTTTTGCACGATCACGCGCAGAGCCTGCTTCACGAGCGCCACGTCAACGGGCGCGTCGCAGCGCGGGTCGCTGACAAGCGCAGCGTCGTACGCCAGTCGATACGTGTGCGCGGCATCGATCATCTGCGATTCCTCGCATACCTCGCCGACTAGCGCGGCCAGGTTGGTATTCGCACGCCGCAGGACCGTGCGCCCGGCATCGCCGCGCGCCAAAAACAGCAGCTGCTCCACGAGCTCCTGCATATGCTCGCTTTCGGCCTTGAGCGAGGCAATGGACTCTGTCAGCACGTCCGGGTCGTCTTTGCCCCAGCGGTCGAGCATGTTTACGTAACCCTGAATCACCGCGATGGGCGTGCGCAGCTCGTGGCTCGCATCGTTGACAAAGCGCATCTGCTGCAACTTGGCCTCTTGCATCTGGCGCAGTAGGCGGTTGAGTGCAACCTCGATGCTTGCCAGGTCGGCGTCGCCAGTAGTGACGCTCGGCGAGTCGACGCTTGCGCGCTCGATGGCTTGCTCCAGTGTTTCCATCTTGCCGCCGGAGAGCTGCATGCGGCCGAGTTCGTCCACGCGCAAGGCCAGGTCGTTGAGCGGCGCCATAGTGCGGCGCACGCGGCGGGCGCCGCCGAGCATATCGAGCACGCTGATAACCTGCCAGCCCGCAACGACAAGGTAGAGGGGCCATAGCGTGACGAGGTCCTGTGCGAGGGGGAAGGTCTTGGTGCTACGCGCAAGCTCGACGGTATAGGTAAGCGTTGTCAGGTCCCAGCCGCGTGCGGGGGTCAGCGACATGCTGCGAACGGCGGCGCCGGGGATCCATCCCGCGGTAAACGCGCCGTCGGGCAGCGTCTGGTTGTAGCCATAGACGAGGATCGCCGCCGCAGCAAGCAGCAGCAACAGATTCAGCCAGACGTAGCTCACCAAGCGGCGCCACATATAGCTCCAGTTGATGGCGCGGGCGATGGAGGTGACGCGCTTGGTCTCGGCGTTACGCGCGGCAGACATAACCCACCCCGCGCACGGTCTGGATGATGCGGGCGCCGCCGGCGTCCTCGATCTTGGCGCGCAGGTGCGCGATGTGCACGTCGACGTTGTTGGTGTCGCCCACGTATTCGTAGCCCAGCGCTTCGTGCGCGATGCGCTCGCGCGTGAGCACGGTCTCGGCATGCGCCATAAGCAGGGCGAGGACATCGAACTCGCGGGCCGTGAGCGCGATGGGCGAGCCGCCGACCGTGACTTCGCGGCGGTCGGGGTCGAGCGCGACCGAGCCCACGGTGAGCGCAGCGGGAGAGGGCATGGCAGAGGCTTGGGTCGAGGCGCTGACCGGGGGCACCGCAGCGGCACCCGTAGCGCCCTCCCCGGCCCCAACGCCGCCAACACCCGAAGCCGCCCGTACGGCCTCAGCGCGCTTCAACGCCACGCGGATCCGTGCGAAAAGCTCCTCGATCGCAAACGGCTTGGTCAGGTAATCGTCAGCACCGGCGTCAAGCCCTGCCACCTTGTCCATCACGGCATCGCGCGCGGTGACCATGATCACCGGCACATCCTTGTGCTTGCGTACGCGCCGCAGCACCTCCATGCCGTTGAGCTGCGGCAACAGTACATCGAGCAGAATCAGATCGTAGTCGCGCTCCAGCGCCAGGTCAACGGCGGTGCGTCCGTCGGCGGCGTGCTCCACCTGGTAGCCCTCGTGCTCCAGCTCGAGTGTCACAAAGCGGGCGATTTTCTCCTCGTCCTCTACGATCAGGATTCGTGCCATACGTGCCCCCGTCTGCGATTACTTGTCGTCGTTCAGATTTTGCTTGATGTCGTCCGCGGCATTGGCGGCGCTGTCCATCAGGTTGTTGATGCTGCCGGGCACGTCGCCGTCGCTATCGATGCGGTAGCGCATGCCAAAGAACAGGCCAAGCAGCATCAGCCATATCGTGGCGCCCCAGGCAAACAGCGCGACGATGGGGATCAGGATGGGGATGTTGAGGATGATCGCATCGCGGCGCGTGGCGATAAACTTGGTGTCCAGACTCAGGCGGAAGAGCTTTTTGAGGTACTCCCACACGCTGTCCATCTTCTTGGAGAAGTCGGTCTTTTCGCTCGACTTTTCGTAGGCTGCCTGCGCGGCGACCATCTCGGCAGAGGGCTCATCGACTGGCGCGGACTCGGTGGCGGCATGCGCCGACGTGGTCTGGGTCTTGCCCTGCGACTCGAGCCAAATGATGGCATCCAAAACGTTACCGTCGGCAGCGTCGAGCGCCGCCTTGGCATCGGTGTAGCTCACGTTGCACTTGGTGCGGATGGTTTCAACTTTTTCGAGGTCGTCCATGACCTGTCCTTTCGTTCGATGGGCGCGACGCCGGGCGATCTACCCAGGCGCGAGCGTTGTGTTCGGCGGCCTGCGTTGCACCGCTCCGCCCTTGGTCGAACTCTATAGTGCAGGTTATAGATTAAGCGATTCTTGAGCCAAGATTAATGTTGGATGAGTTTTTGGGTGGCGGTGGGGAAGGGAGAGGTGTCTTTCTGGATAGCTAGCAGCGAGGTCTAATACTTTTCCGAGAAGTGAACGAGCTAAATCGGGCTCCCGATGCATCGACACTGTAAGGGCATCGTTTCTTGCGGTTTCGATACTAGAATCCTGCGATTTTGTTCTCAAATAATGCGGATGCTCCAGGGGTCCAAAAACAGCCGTTCACTTCGCGGAAAAGTATTAGACCTTGGCAGCGGAGAGCGGTGACCTAACGGCAAGCCGGCGGCAGAAATGGGATAGGCGAAGCGCACCGATCGTATAGAATCAAAAATGCGTTTCAAAAGTATGAAAATATCATACAATTGCAACATGAAGTACTTTAGCAACATAGCGGCGATAAGCGAGCTTTCCGAGAGCGAGGGCGTGTTCACCACGGCTCAGGCGGCTCGCATGGACATCTCTCGAGATGCACTGGCACACTCATGCCGTGCGGGGCGTCTTGAGAGGATATGCCACGGCGCCTACCGGATGTCGGGCACGCAGTGCCAAGACACCGACGAGCTCAACGCTCTTTGGAAGCTCACCAATCCCTCCCTTTGCGCGTGGGAGAGAAAACGTCAGTGGGATGGCATCGCCGTGAGCGGTACGACTGCGGCGAACCTGCAGCAAATGGGCGATTTCTATCTGTCCCCCTACAGGATGACCGCGCCCATGCGCATCAATACGAGAAACGAATCCCTTTCTTTTGCAAAGCGCGAGATCGCTGAGCAGGACATCGTCTGGCTCGACGGCCTGCCGGTAACTAAACCCGAGCGCACGCTTGTTGATCTTTGCCTCGATTGCGAGGACCCCTCATTAATTATCGATGCCTATAACGACGCGCTTGGTCGAGGGCTCGATATACAGCGGCTGAGAGGTCTTGTAGAGGAGAACTCTAAAACTGCCAAACGACGCGAGTTGATGATGCCCTTATTGACGACGCTGAACGGGTAATGAGAAACGGAGGGCATGGTGAAGTACAAAACACCTGCCGCACTGGAGATGGCTGTTAGGGATGCCGCAAGAGAATCGCCGATGGATACTAATCGGGCGATCGTCGGTTTCTACTTTCATCGCTTCCTATGTCGCGTTTTTTCAGAAGATGACGGCAGCTTTGTGCTCAAGGGTGGCCAAAGCGTCCTAGCGCGAACACTCGATGCGCGTGTCACAAGGGATATTGACTTGGTTGCTCAAGAGGAAAGTCTCGAAGAGGCTATTGCCGATCTGGTGCAGGCTGCTTCGATTGATCTGGAGGATTTCGTTTCGTTCTTCTTTGATCGTGCAGAGCAGATCAAAGAAGAAGATGAGTATCGGTGCGGTGCGAAGGTGTGGTTCACCCCCTTTATGGGAACCAAGAAGCTACAGCCAATTTCAATTGACTTGGTAATTGATGAAGTGCAGGGACTTGAGCCGGAGGTTCTTGCGCCGATCGATCGTTTGAATATCGAGGGGCTCCCAGTCTGCGACTATCGAGTATGCCGAGCGGAGAGCGCCCTTGCAGATAAATTGCTCGCAATGATAGAGATGCATGAGGGCCGTGCCTCTTCGCGAATCAAGGATATAGTCGACATCTTGGTGTACGCGAAAACTTGCTTCGTCGATGGGGCTACGCTTGTCGAGAGAGTCGAGAAAGAAGCGTCTGCCCGCAAGGTGGCAATGCCGGAAGAGTTCGTGGCGCCTCTCTGGTGGAAACAAAATGGTTCTGCGCAGTACATAAAGATGGCGAGGCAGGCGGGGGTACTTGATCTCGCGGGGAACATTGCTGAGGCAGAGGAAATCGTCAATTGGTTGTATGCACCGTGCTTTAATCGTTCGGCGAATGTGCGCAAATGGAATCCTCAGACCACGGGATGGGAATAGGCTAGATAGTTAAGCCGGCGGCAGGATTAGTTCCTGCCGCCGGCTTAAGACGTTTCTACTGCCTATGTATGCGCTACTCGCAGGCCTGGTCGACCACCTGAGTAACGGCCTTCTTTGCGACCTCGAGGTTGCGCTGTGCTTGGGCGACAGCAGCCTCGGCCTGCTTTTTTGCCCTTACGACCTCGGCAAAGCGATTGATGGATTCACTGTACTCGCGCGTACGCGGGTCGAGCGCCGGCGGGACTTCGATCTCGAATAGATCGGAAGGACGAATGGCGTGGCTGTACTGATTGTCGGACAATACCTGCAAAACTATGGAACCATGGCCGTCGGTGAGGTACGCCGCGACCATCTCTGCATACACCATGCGCTCCTCGTCGGTCATCGTTGGAATCGCCGGGCGAATGGCGGTGGTGTTGTGCGAGGCAACTAGATGCTGCTTTGCATCATCGATGCCGACCACAAGTAGGTTTGACGCGCCGTAACGACCGAGTATGCGCGGCATGACGATATCGCCGCAACGAAGCTCGTAACGAGCCAACACGTCTGGACTTACCTTTACAGGTTCGGAATCCAGCTCCGACGCACCTTCCGCAACATCCTTGGGCAGCAAATAGCCGTTGCGGAAATCCTGAGATGAAATGCGGCGCACCTCGACAGCGTCGATGTCGTCCGAGGTGGTGCTGTCTCGGGGCATAAACGGCACCACGCGCATAAAGCTGTCGCCGAGCGTTGCGCTGTAGTTTTGAGCTACGGAGATCAGGCCAACCCTGCCTTTGGAGAGCGCGGCGTGGTGTTGGAGCAGTTTGCGCGTTTCGAGCTCGACGGTTTCAATGGAAACCGTTTTGCGTGAGTCGCACTCGATGCCGCTCCAGTCAGGGGAGAAAGCCAAGGGAAGATTGGGGTGGCGAGCCCCGTCGGCAAACCGAAGACGTGGCATGGGCGTGGCGGCATTGCGGAATGAAACGCTGCGATTTCCCGTCGACAATACAATAAGTGCGTACATGCCGTGCATCGGAGATTCGGCGAGCGGGTGATATAGGACGCTTTCGACGAGCCCCTCGCGCAACAGAATCGCGCGTGCCTGCTCGGCGTTGTCCAAAGACTCGAACGGCAGCAGTACGGCAGCTCGAGTTCGACCGGAGAGGGCTAGTGCATACAGGCACCAGAGATAGGCCTCCCAATCGCAGAAGCCCAGGTAGCCAGGCTCCAGATCATTAATGAGCGCCTCACATGCGCTGTTGATTTCGCGAAAACGTTTGCGAACGCAAGCTGTGGCATCGATAAACACCGGCGCCGCGTCGCCACTGTCCGTGTTCTGCTTGCCGGGCTCAAGTTCGCAAATATTAGGTACGCCGTTGCCGTTCAGGCTGAAGCATTCACGAAGTGCCTCGCAGTCAATGGCGCCGGGCAGGCGCACGGTGAGCAGACGGCTGCCCTGCCCCAAATTAAGCGCGCGCGAGAGGGCGGCGGCGGTGAGACGTGGCAACGATGAGGTAGTTTCGCGCATGTATAGGGCCCTTTCTTCTTAGTGGGTTACATGGGTTACATATTAGCAGAATAATTTGAAAATTTCTAATGACGAGAACAGCATGCTGTGCTATCCTCGAAGCAATCCAAAGCCAACTCAATACCAACTGCTTGATGCATCCGCTTTGCAGTCTTTAGACAAACTAAGTAATCGAGCAGGACGATTTTACTTATGAAACTACAGGATAGATCGACAATCATCGCTCTATCGTCAGAGCATTCTAAAACCTAGAACAGACTTACACCAAACATCCGGAACCGGATAGAAAGAAGCATTCATGAAGAAACGGGACAACATCTACGAGGCATTTCTCGACGCAATCGATGAAGATCTTCGCGGCATGTGCGAAGTGAACAGGAAGGCAGAGCTGCCACTTCCGTGTCCGTACTGCGGCGAGAAGAACGTCGAGCGCCTGTCTAAATCGCTCGTTGGCGTGCTGGAAGAGCGCTCGCCCGATATTCCCGGGCTGGTGCCCGAGCAGTATCGAGCCGATGTACACGAGGCCCGCGAGCTTTTGACTGCTGCGACGCTCGCTTTGCTTTCGCTGTATTTCTCCCCGCGCGATAGCTGCATGGGCAGCGTGGCAGCCGTGGTGAGCATGTTTAGGCATGGATGTAATGCGGCTTTTAAATCAACTGGCGTTCTCTTGTTTGAGCAGGTGGCGACAGGGATGAAGTACATCGTCAAGAAGGATGTCTATATTCCGTCCCCATTCGTGCGCCATATCGATAGCAAAAAGCCTTACGACCGGCTGCACCGCGATGGATCGCGTGGCTTTACGGCGGATGAAGATGATGCCGTCATGTTTTATAAGCGCTACCTCAAGGTGCAACGACGCGTGTTCGATACGAGTCCGCGTTTCAACTTTGAGTTATGCGTCAAACGCCCGTTTGAGGCACTTTTGGACGAACGACACACTTTTTATTACATGGAGGAAAAGATGGAAATCGATTTGGCAACTAAGGTACGGGGGCTTCAGGACCGCTACCTCCTCAACTGCGCTCGGGTCAAGGGATACGACTTGCTCGACAAGCTGATGATTAATGCATTGCTTGCGTATCTGCGCGACGGGACGGTTTCAACTGCTGCTCGCGAGAGTTATCTGGCGCAGGCCGAGCGCCTGATCGGCCACGTGACCAAGTCGCCGCGCTCGGCACAGCTCAATGAGGACGACGGCGACGATCGCATTGCTTAACAACCACTAACGCCGCGGACAAGAAAGGAGCCACGCCATGTCAGTCATCAAGATGTACGGCTACGAGGCCGCGCAGCAAACGGAGTATCAGACCAAGAAGTGGGCGACTAAGGAGGAGATGCAGGCGCTGTCGTCTGGCGATGAGCAGCGCGATGTGATCCTGGCTAAGGGTGCCACAGTGGCGTTCTACGAGGACGACAAGCATTGGGAGACGAGTGTGTCCAACAATGTCTTTGCCTTTGGAGGTACCGGCAGCGGCAAAACGGCGAGTTTCATTTTGCCCAACCTGCTCAATCACCACGAATGCTGTTATGTGATCACAGACACCAAGGGTGAGCTGCTGCGCCGTACGGGGAAAGGCTTTGAAGAGGACGGCTACGAGGTAACGGTTCTCGATACTGTTAATCCCGAGCAGTCGGCCGGATACGACCCTCTGCGTTACGTGATGGATGTCGAGGATATCCCCACCACAGTGGCGGCAATCATGGAGGGGGTCGATCCTGACGGTCGTAGCCGAAGGTATGATCTGTTCTGGGATAACGCAAGCGATCTGCTGCTTCGAGCAATTGTTGGAATCCTGTATCTCCTGGAGTGTCTTGCCGGCACCCTTGCGCCGGGCGAGGACCCCAATGCTCCGCGCCGCTACCTTAAGATGAACAACGTCTTTAAACTGGCTGCGCTCATCAAGGTTACGGGAGATGGTGAGGGGCGATTCCCGTTGGACTACCTTGTAGAAGAGGTGGAGTCCAGGGAGTTTCTCGATAAGTTTGGTGCGGAGAACGCTGATCTGTATGGTGTTGAGCAGTATCGCGATTTTCGAGGTGCGGCAGATAGGACGCTGAAGAGTATTCTGATCACGCTCAATGCAACTATCTCGCGGCTTAAGACGCCTCAGCTCATGCGCGTCTTTGAGAAAGATGAGATGCGTCTTGATCGTATTGACGAGGGCAAGCGCGTGATCGATCTTAAGGTGAGCGACAACGATTCGGCCAATGCATGGCTTGCGAACGTTGCCCTTAAGCAGCTGTTTAACCTTGCCCAGCGCCGTGCCGATGCCAGCCCCAGCGGCCATCTGCAGCGCCGCGTGCAGTTTGTGCTCGATGAGTTTCCCAATGTAGGGCGTATCCCCGATTTTGAGCGCAGTATTGCAACTGTGCGCAGCCGCGGAATTAGCTTTTTGATGTGCGCGCAGTCGTTGAGTCAGCTCGATGGTGTGTATGGCGAATCCGCCGCACGCACTATCCTGGATAACTGCGACAGCTTGGTCTATATGGGCGGTGGCAGCAACATCGCGACGCAGAACTACATAAGCGAACTGTGTGGCGAGTCGGTTTTGGGCACCAAGTACGTGGGCGCCGAGCGCACTGCCGTAGATGTGCGCGGTTGCGTGATGACCCCAGGCGAGGTTGGGCTTATGCCTCGCACCGATTGCCTGGCTAAGGTGACCGGCATGCGTCCCTTCCGCGCCAAAAAGTACTTTTGCGACGACCATCCCAATGCGGCTAAGTGGCTAAGGGATTAGTCCCTGCAGCTTTGTGTATCCCATCTTGCATGTTTTGTCGCACGGCTTCCGTTAGCCGAAAGCCGTTCGGCCCAGTTTTTGCCTCCTTACAGATTCCGTTTAGAAGGGAATTGCCATGTCCGTTATGTATCGTGAGCCCAGCATCATCAAGAAGTCCAAGGACGGCCGCGTTGCCGCCGTCGATATGGCAAGCGAGCTGCTTAACAGCCGCGTGCTGCTGCTGGAGGGCGAGGTCAACGATGTGACCAGCAACGGCCTCATTAAGTCCATGCTGGTGCTGGAACATCAAAGCGCGACCGAGCCCATTACCCTCATCATCAACAGCCCGGGCGGCAGCGTTACGGCGGGGCTGGCGCTCATCGACACCATGCAGTCGCTCGACTGCCCCGTGATTACGGTGGGCGAGGGCGTCGTGGCCTCGATGGCCGCGGTGATCTTGGCCTGCGGCGACCATCGCCAGGTGTACCGCCACACGCAGGTGCTCATCCACCAGCTGATGGGCGACACGGGCATGGCGCAGCAGACCGATATCGAGATTGTGGCGCAGCACGCGGCGGCCATGCGCGCCGAGCTGGACGAGCTGCTAGCCGAGCATGGCAACCTGAGCGCCCAGGAGTTCCACGAGCTCACCGAGCGCGATTGCTGGTGCAATGCCAAGCGCGCCCTGGAGCTGGGCCTGGTGGACGAGGTAATTGCGCCCAGCAAGAAGGCGCTGTGGGGGAGACGTGCTTGAATAGGAAATCGTTTTGAGCGCTAGGAAGCAGCCTTATAGTGTCGATGGGGGTGTTGTGGGTGATCCGTTTGTCGATTGAGCCGATTTAAAACCAGCGCTCAATTGCGTGATGGCGCGTAATATGGATGGCGGTTAGTCCAATCGTCTGACAAGATTCTGTTTGTCCGCATAAAATGAAATAATATATGTCGTTCACACGAGCGCCGCCAAGCGGACGGCGTGAACGTCGTAGGCCTTTCGATTATGCAATCTTGTTTCTTAGATAGGTGGACACCATGGATGCCCAAGGCAATTTAACAGCTGTCGAGCTCTTTGCGGGCGCTGGCGGACTTCTACTTGGCACATCATTAGCGGGATTCAGGCATCTTGCTGCTGCCGAGTGGGAGCACAATTGCTGCAATACCCTTCGTCTCAACCAAGATAAAGGTTATCCCCTTATTGATAATGATATGCGCGTCATCGAAGGTGATGTTAGAGAGGTCGATTGGTCCTTTCTTTCGGAGGATATTGATTTGCTTGCTGGCGGGCCTCCGTGTCAACCTTTTTCTCTTGGTGGTCTTGCGCGCGCGGAAACTGATAAACGCGATATGTTTCCCGCTTATACTGCAGTGTTAGCCGAGCTTAGGCCGAGGGCCTTTATATGTGAAAACGTCAAAGGGCTCACTCGCGAGTCATTTCATCAATATTATGAATATATCCTTTTGAGACTCCAGCATCCTTCGCTTGCCAAGCGTGAAGATGAAACATGGGAACAGCATGCCGTGCGCCTTTCGCGAGTACATACAAGTGCCGACCATGAAGGATTGCGCTATGAAGTCGTTCCGACGGTTGTCGACGCGGCTGATTTTGGGGTGCCCCAACACCGGCATCGTGTCATAATTGTCGGTTTCCGTTCTGATGTCGAAGCATCTTGGGCGTTTCCCCAGCGCACGCATGGCCAAGGCCTTTCCGATTGGATTACTCTTGGTGAAGCGGTTGATAATCTTCCGTCACTTAACAATGAGATGCACGAGGGCAAGGCGAGAGCCTATCCTGGTCACACTGGCTCCGTGTTCGATAAGCCAAGCAAGGCAATCAAGGCGGGCGTTCATGGAGTTCCCGGCGGAGAGAATATGATTCGATTCGACGATGATTCCTTGCGATATATGACTGTTCGAGAGGCTGCGCGTATCCAGACTTTTCCGGATGGCTATGAGTTTAGCGGGGCTTGGAGTGAGGGCATGCGTCAGATAGGCAACGCGGTGCCCGTTGAGCTCGCTCGTGTTGTCGCATCTTCCGTAGCGTGTGCGCTGAGGGAAGACACGGCTCGAAAGCAGATGAATGCCTATTTGTCGTTAAGATTGAAAGGAGTGGTGGCTAATGAAGCCGCGTTTGTATAACCCACTTGATTATTCGTCTCTATCCGATTCGCTTGCGCGTGAGCTCATGAGTGCTGATCTCGTGCCGCTTGCTGATATTGAGAAATTTTACGGGGATGGTGTATACGCTCTTTTTTATTGCGGCGATTTCCCGGCATATGCTGAACTGTCAGACATTAACTTCGACTGTCCGGGGTCATTTCCCATTTATATAGGAAAAGCGGGGCCGAAAACGCTTACCGGAAATGAGTTGGATGCAAGGGTGGTCGACACTCCGAGTGCTGGTTCTCGCCTTTATGACCGAATTGCTGGTGATCATCGAAAGTCAATTGAACAGGCGACCAATTTGGACATCAAACACTTTTACTGCCGCATGCTTGTGTTGAATGCTGTTTGGGTGCCCCTAACGGAATCGGCGCTAATTGCCCGCTACGTCCCTATTTGGAATTCCATCGTTCCTGGGTTCGGCAACCATGATCCTGGTGCAGGACGCAAGGCGGGCAAGATATCCCGCTGGGACATTTTGCACCCCGGAAGAGGTCGTGAAACCGAAGCGGTCCCAACGGTTACATTTGAAGATTTGTGCTTCGAGGTGAGGTCTGCAATCACTGAACGGGCTAGGGTGTTGGGTATGTAGGAATCGGCTGAATTATCTTGATGAGTCTGAGGATGCGGAGCTCAGTATATCTTGCGTAAAGCAAGGAAGTTGCCAATCAAGGCGTAAAGCAATGTTGCGGCAATAGTTTTAATTGCCGGTGTGTCGCATATCGCTTGTGATACTCTATTTGTGAACGGCGGAGCCCTTTATGGATGGCTTCGCCGTTCACCGTTAAATAGCGGCACTTTCAATCTCTTGGTCATATCGACTGAATAAAATGTTGATTGTTCAGATTGGAGGCGTCTATGGTTCAACCGAAAACCCAAGGAAATCACCGAGCATATCCAAAGGAGTTGGCGATATATGTCGAGCGTATTCTATTGGAGGAAACCGATGCTGGGCTTGGCAAAGGGTTGAGCGTTTCTGACATAATGGCGGAGCTTAAAGCTCGTTATGGCTATGAAGTTAAGCGCGACACAGTGCAGGGCGTATTGAACGCACTTGTTGATTCTGGATCAAAAAAGCCTTCGCTCTGCAACAATGCGGGCACCAGTCCGTTAACCGAGATGAATAGAATCGATCTCGACAACAGTTGCCTGAATCCGTTCTACGCAGTGATTGCAAGTCGGTTGGCTTGTAAGGGCGAGCGACTGACGAATGGTGAGGGGGATCCTGCTCCTAAAAATGCGAAGCGCCTATATAGCATAGAGCGTCAAATTGATGGTGCACAAATCGAGCATCTGTGCCGTCTTATTGAAGCCTCTACGGGCGTGGGCGGAGCCGACGCGCTCGAGCATGCAGTTCTTCGCCTGCTGTGCGGCGAAGAAAGGCGGCAGATTGAAGATCGTTTGGCTCAAGAAAACGCCCTGCTCAAAAGCGGTAGAATTGCAAATATGGAAGCAACGCTTGCAAATTTGAGGTTATTGGAAAAGGCCATTAGCCAAAGGCAGAAAGTCCGCTTTCGAACTTCTGATAAGGGGCGATTGCATAGCCATGTGCCATATCATCTATGTATGCACGATGGCTACTACTACCTGTTTGTGGGTCACAAGGGTGCCGCGAGGTCTTTTGACGCAATTCGAGTTGATAATCTGCGGGATATAACCATTGCTGGACCAGTTGACGATGCAAAAGGTCGTTTTGGGGCGATGACCGAAGAGGCAAAAAGGTTTTCTCGTGCTGGCGTGAACAGGATGTTTAGCGACGATATCGTTTCGGTTCGCGTAAGATGCCATAGCCAGGCAAAGGAGAAGTATCTTTTGGCTGAATTTGCCGGAAACGATGGGTTTCGGCGCGAGACACAGGATGGGCATCCAAATCCAGAGTATTCGTTTATGGCATCGTATGATGGCATGAAAACATGGGCAATGAAGTGGCTCGATGTGTTTGAGATACTTCAACCAAAGAAATTGCGCGATGACGTTGTGGACATCATTGAACATAAATGTATCTATGTGAGTGCGAGGACTGATTCAAATGACACCTGCTGAGAAAAAGCAAGCAATTGGCGATGCGCTGGATTACTGGTATTTGCTCGATTTTTTGAGCCAAGGCGACCAGCCCGAAGATAAAGAGGACCCGCCTAGGCCCAGAAAAGGAGTGCTTGATGACTGCTTTGTTCCAAAGGGGCGGGATGGTCAGGATTTCCAGTCGCCTTTTGAAGAAGCGAGAGAGCGTGCAAATAGTGTCACAAACGGCGAAAACTGGCCGATCTCAACAATTTATTGTCACCTGGGCTCTGTTCCACGCGAAGCGGTCATGACGTATCTTGCGAATAAACCGGGGAATGAAATCGAAAAAGAGGACGAGTGCATGACGGTTGCGCTATTAGGTATGAGTCCTGATGGCCAATTTGTCAGCTTTGAGTTGTCCTCCTTATTTTGGTGGTTGAAGAGGAACGTCGGGAATAGCCTAAATGCCATCGGTAGCTTTGATAAAGAGCAGGATGAAATCCGCAATAAAATCAACGAAAAACTCGATGGAACAAAGCTGACATATGGTGTCATTGGGGGCATTGTCGATAGTTACGTCCGACCAATGATTGAGGGGATTGCCAGTTGCCTTCCCAATGGTGACGGGGCCGAACGCATCGGCGAGTGGTGTTCAAGGCTGCTTGTTGAATATAGGGCAATGAAGCCAAAGGACAATGGGGACGATGCGTGCCCAGTGTTCGACCAATCGCTCTGTCACTCTTTTTTCGCAAAAGACATTTCCCGGATAAATGAGCAGTACAAGTTAGGGTCATTCGACGATTTAGATAAGGGGCCATTGTCTCTTGTTTCCGCTTACCTCGAAGGTGGATTGAGGGATGAATCTGCCTGCGGAGTGATTGATCTTTTGGGTGGCGAAGACAATGACGATTTGACCGCCCGTGCAGATTTCTTTTCTGAGGTGTTGGGAGCCGGCACAACACCTATCGGTCGCTGGCCGAGTAAATACTCCTTGAGTTTGATGCAACAAGTGGCAGTAAATCTCGCGGTTGGTCGTGGCAGTTCGACACGCAAATACCCCGCAAACGACGTTATGTCGGTAAACGGTCCTCCGGGCACGGGAAAAACAACCCTGCTCAAGGATATCGTTGCGGCTAATGTTGTCGAAAAAGCCCGCCTGCTGTGTGGATATGACAAGCCTGATGACGCTTTCGAAGAGGTAGAACTTAGCAAAGATTATCTCAAATATGCTGAGAATCCATATCGCTTCAAAAAGGGCAGAACCGGAGATGCGATTAATGGTCTCAGCATTTTGGTCTGCTCGACAAACAATGCAGCAGTTGAGAATATCGCCAAAGAGCTTCCTGATGGGAAAGCCTTTTTGGAGGGGATTGACGAATCTGAGAAAAAAGAGTTTCTAGAGTCAGATTTGTCCAACATTGTTTGGGGAAAGACAAGCGAGCAGAAAACGGTAGAAGACCTCTATTTTTCTTCGGCGCTCGTAGACAATGAGGGCAACCTTCGAGACCCCGGGCATCCCGGACTTATGATTGCGGCGTGTCTCGGAAACCGAAGGAATATTATTAGTTTTAGGAATTGTGAATTAGCTTCGCTGCAGTTTAAAGCCCAGGTAGGAAAGGGCAAGCGGTTTTCTAAGGCGAAGAAGCTGTTTCTCGCTCAATACAAAAAGGTATCCGATCGATTTAACAGAATGGAGGAGCAAGCCGCCAGGGAACGCGAGCTTCTGAAGCTTCAAGCGCAGTTGTCCCAATTGAATTATGAGTGTCAGGAGGACGAGCGAAAGATAGTTGAAGAGCTGACAATCGAAACGGTGTGCCTGCCTCATCCTTTTGAAGGCGGTGCTGTAGGCGATGTCCGGAAATATCTCGATGACATTGCGAAGGATACCGCTGATTATGAGGCGATAAGGAATAGGCTTGAAACGGAATTGCGCGATGCGGAAGAAAAGGCCAGTGGGCTGTTCGGGTGGATCTATAGGGGTCGCTTGTCCGATGGCCTCGAGAAGCTCGATTCCTTTATGCAGCAAACCAAGTCGGAGCAGAAACTTGTTGAGCTGCGTACGGGATTTGAGGGCAAATACAAAGAATTAGAGAATGAAAAGAAGAAACTAGTCTCTTTACAGGTGAAGATTAAGGGGTTAGAGGACGTAGTCAAGGGCACTAAATCTGTCGAGACGATTGACGAGCGTTTTGTCGAGTCTATCTCAAAGGGGGATAACGAAAGCCGAAAGAGCGCTCATCTATATAATCCATCCGATGAAGATGAACTAAAAAAGGAGCGTAACCTGCTATTTCTGTACGCGCTGCAGGTGACACGCGAGTTCATTCTCGAATCAAAATGCATGTGGAACAACATTACGTTTCTACGAACATACTGGGGAGCTAAAGACAAAGGCGCCGATTCTGGCAAAAAGGAGTTGATAGAGTTCACGCAAGCCGACAGACGGAAGATGGCCCCTGCGCTTTTTCAGGCACTCGGTTTGCTTACCCCAGTGATTTCTTCCACATTTGCGTCGATTGGCCGCATGTTTGAGGACATTCAGATTGGGAAAGACCCTTTATTTGGCCTGCTGATAATAGATGAGGCTGGACAGGCGGTGCCGTATGCTGCTCTGGGTGCCCTTGCTCGCAGTCGACGCACAATGATTGTCGGAGACCCTTCTCAGATTGAGCCCGTTATCACGGGGGATGTTAAGGAGCTCCGCGCTACCCTTGGTAAAAAAGTATTACTACCGTTTAAGGGAGACGTGGCTTCGGTTCAACGACTTGCCGATGCCGTTAACCCCTATGGCCACCTGCGCAGCAACGGCGAAGATGATCAATGGATTGGCTGTCCGCTTGTGGTTCACCGCCGCTGCATATCGCCTATGTTCGATATCTCGAACGAGATCTCGTATCAGGGCTCCATGCTTAACGAGACGGCTAATCCAAAAAAGGATTTCGCTGACAGCTTTTATCTAAAGTCCTCACAGTGGATCAATGTTGCGGGATTTGAACGTGGTAATCGCGACCACTATGTTGATGCTCAGGGCGACAGAGTGTACGAAATCGTCAAGGACGCTTTTAGGAAAACGGCGGCTGCGACCAAGAAAAAAGCTGACGGGTCGGGTGAGCTTGAAGAGCGTGCTATTCCGAGCCTCTATATCATTTCTCCGTTTAAAACTGTTGTCAGCGGGCTTAAAAATAGGCTATTAGAAGAGACGCCTGAAGGAATAGCAGAGTGCGCTTGGCGTGCATTTGCAAAGTTTAATATTGGTACGGTTCATACGTTCCAAGGCAAAGAAGCTCACCAGGTGATATTTGTCTTAGGGTGTGATACAAGGCGCGGCTGTGAGGGTGCGATCAAGTTTGTAAACCCAAATATCGTGAATGTTGCGGCAAGCCGAGCAAAGTATCGCCTTTACGTAATTGCTGACTATGCAGCGTGGAAGATTAACGAGAACGTTGCAACGATGAAGCGCATTCTCGATACGGCATGGGTTAAGCATTGGGAAAAATACCAGACAACTGGAGCTATTGAGGAGCTCAACGCAGCGAAAGATATGCTGCCGCGAGGAGAATCTCTTCCACGGGAGGCAGCTGACGCGGACGAGGAACATGTCAATGAAGATGATTGGTGTCCTGATGTAAGCACCGATTCCTATTTGGACAATGTGAGCGAAGCGTTCAATAGCTTTAATTTGGATGCAGAAGACTGTCGAATCATAGGCTTCTCTTCGCGCGAAGCTCTTCAAAGCGCGTTCGCTGATTGCGCGTGCGACCAAAATGGCAAAAATAGGGTGCTTGAGAATATCGAGCAGGGGCTTCTTCTGTGCAAGATATTTGGCATTGGCAGTGTTGGTACCGATAGCGATTCAGATTGCGCATTTTGCCTTCTAATGTTCTGCCGTGCGGCAGAGAGATACTTGCGTTTGAAATTGCTGCCGACCTTGAAGGCCATTGCTCCCGATTATGTCGTTGCAAGAAAGCCGCTCAAGGAGCTTGAGAGCCTTAACCTCGGTCAATACAAAAGGTTAATTGAAAAAAAGAGTGAGCTACTGGCATTCTCTGTTCAAGTCGAAAATGCTGAACTGACGCAGGCGTCAAAGGGGGACTGGTGGAGGTCACTCGGCAAAACGCTGGGTCAATTCACTAGTTTTCGTAATAGCGCCTGTCACACCGATCGAGAAGAGACGGTTAGCGCGGGCGAGGTCTGGCTAGCGCTTCGGTGTCTTTTCGTTGCTTTTCAGCTTGATGAACATGGCCATAAGAGTGTGGAAATCATGCGAGAGGGTATTGCTTACGAAGCGGCTTTTGCGGGGGCCGAGCGTTTGCCGGTCTGCTACTCAAAGGATCGGGCGGAAGCTAAGGGCTATGCCTCGATTACCCTAATACTGAAAGAAGGCGGTCTAGATATTAAGGCTAAAGATGCCAACGATATTCTGATGAAACAAGGGTATTTGCGACTTTACGATGAAGGCGAAGAGAGTGTGCAGAGATGCAAAGTTCCGTCCGCTAAGGGCTTGAGGCTGGGTGCAATCACTGTGCGCGGTGAAAAGGGGGACGGTGAAGTGTACTTCTATGCGCAGTATCCGAAAGCGAAGGTAAAAGATATATGCGACATAATTGAACGCGAGTCATGAGTCATCTCAAAGTCAAGTGAGTTTTAGAGTAAAACCCGCAATCTAACGCTATATAGCGGCAGATTGCGGGTTGCTTTTTATCTCTTTTAACTATTCTGCAGATGTCAGTTGTTCGAAGGGAGATTCAAAGATGCTTGAGTCCAATTGTATTTATATTTGCGACGAGTCGAGTGAGGCGGATCTCACGTGCACGCTTTTGCAGATGAGGCAGATAGTTGACGAGGCAATTGATCTTGCCTATGAGCTCGAGGACTCCTCTGTTGCTTACAAGGGAGTTGTTGACGGCCTGTTGGCCGCGTGGGAGTCGTTGTGCTACCGCAATGCCGCCGTCCATGAGCTTATTCAATCTGTTCTGCTTGAGCGTAATGAGACCCTGCGATTTGATGAATTACAAATGCGTAATGAAGTACCCGAGCGGCCAATATGCCGATAACGACATTTGTTTGTCTCTGAGGGTAACAATCTTGTCCGATCCCTCGAAGACATAGTTTTTCTTACATTAGCTTGCGAACGTAGCCTTCTTTGAAAGGAAGATCATGAACGCTTCTATCCAAATTTCGTCCAGCGCCGCTGAGCCTGCACCCCGCACCGCCAAGGGCGAGGCCGTCAAGCTCGTGCAGGGCGCGCTACTCATTGCCGTCGCCGCGGTTGCCGCTGTCGGCATCGCCTCTGTCGCCGCCCCGTTTTGCGTCTGGAAGGGCGAGGTCGCGCTGTTCTTTAACAATTCGTTCCATACCAACTACTCCGTTTCCGCGATCGCGGAGTACGCGTCGGCGGCGCCCGGGTCCGATTGGGCGTCGCTGCTCGTCGCGGCGCTCGTCGCGGCGTACCCTGCCTACCATGCCGTCTGGCGCGTTCGCGAGGGACTTGGGCTCAGCTGCGAGGCGCCGGTGTTCAGCAAGCGCGTGTCGCGCCTTCTTGCTGCGGTGAGCGCCTGCCTGCTGCTGGCGATGCTGTTCATGGGCTATGGAACGAGTTGGCTCATCAACGGCAGCGCGATGGGTGACCAGAGCCTTGTTGAGTCGGGGCACAATGTATGGGCTGTTTCCATCATGATCATGCTGGGCTGCGTCCTGATGTGCCTGTTCAAGTGGTTTCTCGCCAAGGGCCCCGGGCACAATTTCGGCAGCGGCTTCGCTATCGAGCTTGTTCGCCTCGCCGATGTCCTGCTGAAGCGCGCGAGCTCGAACCTGGTCCTGTGCTATGTGGCCGAACTGCTTGCCTGCCTGCTGGCGCTGGCCTTCGCAGCCGTGGCCTATGTCGTCGTGAGCGTAGCCATCGCGCTTGCGTTCGCAGCCGTGGCCTTGGTTGTGTGCCTTGCCGGGATTCCCATTATCCTTGCTGCCTCGTGGCGTAGGTAGCGGGGGTGTTCCCGATTGCCCGCGGCGTCTGCGACCCGGTACTGCTCCGTGGTCGACGACTCGGTGTGGCTTCACTGCGATTCGTCCGTAAATGACCGCAGGGCGATCATGCGAGTTCTTGTCATAGCGTGAGAAAAACTTGCAGAAATCGTTAGTTCTTTTCACGCGATGAGAAAAACTTGCAGATTGGCACGAGGGCGACAACTCTCCGAGCGAGCGTGGTTTCGATATTGCTTGTTAATGTGTCCGAACGGTTGATTGGAGACAAAATGTATCCGGACTATGAGCGCAACAACAGTCCCATAAGCATTACGGATGAGGATGGTCCGTTCCTAGTCATGGAGGCGGAGCTGTTTTACAACGACGAGCTGAACGATGAGTTCAAGAAGAGCAGGGCGCGTCATTACTATTCTTGCGCAAGTGCTGCTACGGCACTTTATTACTGCAAATCGCTTGCAGAGGATGACGACAATCCCTGGTATGTAAGCTGGGAAAAGGCGGTCGAGCAGTATCCGCTGGAGAAGCGCGAGAGCGCAACGATGCTCTATTGGGTGGAGCCGACCGATCCGTTAACGGCCCTCGATGCCCGCTACCCCCAATACGATCTTGAGCCATATGTAAGTAAGGCCATCCGCGTCGCCAGCTCATATTTGCTGGGGCTCCACGATAGTGCGTATTCGATTGATCAGTTGGATGTTGAGGATGTTGACAACCTGCTCACTGCTGCCTGGTTTTTGATCCAGAAACTCCAAGAAGGCGGGGGTATGCATGACCCGGATGCCCTGGATAAGATCGAAGACGCTACGTATGACGCCTATACAGCGGTCAGGAATTTGATTGAGAACGAAGAGGCGGCCAGGGCCAGTTCGAAGTCCGATGAGAATCTTTAGCTGCCGCACTGAACGGCGTGCCTGATCGGCGGGCTGTCGGCAAAAGTCCGGACAGTCTACCGACCCTAGTCGCTACATCGTTTCCTTGCTCGCGGCGTAATGTTCCGCCTGCTTAAGGGCATCCTCGTAGGCGCGCTGTTTTGCTTCGTACTCTTGGGCATAGCGCTCCTGTTCCGCTTGCCCGGGAACATGCACGGTCATGCTTCGGGGGTCTTTGGGAGATAACTGTGCAAGCGAGTCTCCGTGCGAGGTGTCCCTGATGCGTGTCGCCCTTGCAGTGATCGACGTTGAAGAGCGTGAGGCATTGGAGTGCGATCTTAAGAAGCTGCTCGCTTCGTGCGAGTAATCTCCGGCTGTCCCTCTTTCCTTCTTTCCTTTTCTCGGACGGTATGGATGCCGCCACCTCAACCGCCCTGCGCGAGTTTTGTCCGCACGGGATGGTATTCAAAACATGTAACAACTAAATCGGAGGTTTGACCATGGCTACGTGGGATCTTAGCTGTCAATCGAATCAGTCGTCTGCGGACGACAAGGAGCTCGCTCCCTATCTCGCACGCCAAAAGGCGATGCGCGATTTTTTTGAGCGCGCGCTGTTTGTCCCCAAGGACCAGGACAACAACGGCCTGTACTTTTTGGGCGCCACGACCGGCTCGGGTAAAAACTATACGGCCGAGCAGGTCACGGCTGATCTAATTGCCGGCGGCTGGGATGAGTCGGGGTGTTTTAACAAATGCCCCGGCCGCCGTACCTTGGTGTTTGTGGTGCCGGGCAAGGACAACCGCGACAACTATGTTGCAAACGTGCGCCAACTGCTGGTTGATCAGGGTATGGATTCCAAAGATGCGGCGCGCATGGTGTTCGATCTTCCGCGCGCGGGCGAGAACATCCTGCATTGGATCGAGGCCACCCGCGGCAAGGGTGCCGTGGGTGTGCGCAAAATCCCGTGTCCCATCGAAGCAGATGACGAGAACTCTTATCGCGTCATTAAGCGGGCATGGCGTAACGCTATGGAGGTCGCCGATGACCTTTTGGGCGTCCTTGACACAAGGAGACGCCTGGGAAGTGTTGTCGATCGTCTGACCCCCAGCCTGCGGGACAAGCTGTCGTTAGCTGATGCGAGCCTGCGTTGGGCAGTGAGTTGCGAGCTTAAAAACATCACGCGTGGCATGGAGATAATCCCTCAGATTTGGCCATCTGCGCTACTCAACGACGAGAGCATGCCACATGTGATTGCGTGCACGCCTCAAAAGCTCGTCAACACAATTGATACGGTGACCGGTGCGAGAGTTGTGCTTTTTAATGCGTCAGCCGCCGAGAAGAGCATGTTTATCTTTGACGAAATCGATCATATGAAGTCCGATATGCTGTCGACGCTGACGGACGATCCCGTGACGTTTCAGCCGGATGAGGTGCTGCGCATCCCTGATCGTCATTTTAACGGCGGCGTGGTGGACCCCTTGCTGCTAGGAAATCGAGACCAATGGATGGCGGTCTACACGCACGCTTCTACGTCGGGTGATCACAAGGGGTCGAATGCCGAGAGGAACAGGGTTTCGCGAGCGAGCGTAGAGGAAGCTGCCGAAGAAATCGCTAAGGATGCCGAGAATATTCAAAAGGCGCTTGCCTCTTGCATTAAGGAGATGAAGCTACGTCTGCCTTTTGCGCTGTCTGATGAGGCGAAAGAAGAGCAACTCTTCGGTCGACATCTGTTTGGCAGTGACGATATCTCGGTGGGTGACAACTCGATAAACCCGTTGCGTTACAAGCTCAATGAGAACGGTACCCACAATTTGATTACGGCTCATGGGGCGAATGGACAGCCAACAGTCAACAAGGCGGTGCGCCGAGCTCGCGGTATCGTCAGGATGGTGGTGGGTCATCTCGGCCGCTGCGCTGCACTTATGGACAGCCTGTATTACGGCAGCATTTCGTACAAAGACGATCTTTCGCGCAAGAACATCATCGATGCGCTGGGCATTAGGAACGATCGGACCAACGAGAAGTATTTTTGGGATTCGTTGATGATGGCGCTGTTCTTTAAGAACCGTAAGAACGACGATATTGATGCAGTCGACGACTCGATGTATGCGCGTGGCGTCGACTACCTGGTGATGGAAACCACGCTCGACCATATGTTTACCACGCACCTAACCAGCCATGGCATTGAGCGCATGCCCGAGGCGTACTTGGCCTCCATTGCTGCCAAGGCACCCTCCGTGTGCATGAGCGCAACTTGGAGCGCATCGACCGTCAAAAACTTCAACCTGGATTACCTCGACGAGGTTCACGGCGTGGTTCGCAAGGATGCGTGGATTGGCGAGCTCAACCAAGAGATCGTTCGACAGACCAAGCTGTTTAACAAACAGGCGGCAAAGACGTACGACGTTGACGTTGCTTGGGTTGACGAAGACAAGAATCTTGCCGATATGGCAGCGTTGGCCGGTGGCGCCTTTGGTGGGGCCATCGTATCGCCCGACGAGACGTACGAGCGCGTGATGGAGTTCTTTGACCAGGTCGGCGTGAGTGAAGGGCTTGCGGTGCGTCTGCGTTTAAAGATTGCCGACAGGGTGGGCACAAGCGACGTCAAGAGCATCGAGTTTGAACTGAAGCGCCTAAGCAAGACTCTCGTTGCCGTGAGCGCCTGGGCGCGTGGTGTTGCGCGCGGCGCGCAGCAGGCAGGAGCCATCTTTACGACGCGCCACATGGGAAACCATGGCGACTTTAATAGTTTGGCGCTGGACCTTGCCCGAGAAATCGTTGCCGAGCTGGTGATTCGGAACGTTAAGAGCCCCGAGGCGTCGTACGAGAAGTCGCTCGAGGAGGCCAAGGATATGGTGCCGTGCTTTAACGCTGCAGAATGGGATACCGGTTGGGGCGACGCTCAAAACCGTCTCGAGATGGGCCAGCCGACCCTGATGTTCATCAATTTGTCGGCTGGTGGCTTTTCCAAGAATCTTAAATACAAGGTACCGGAAAGCTTGTGTCGCACGGTGCGACAGGTTGATTGTGGCTTCGAGGATGCCGACCGCCGTCCTAAGATGGACCTGGACTTTCTGTACATTGAGTCGCCTACGAGCCGTTTGACGTCGGAAGTCGAGATTGGCTCGGCGAAATTTGTCCAGCAGGCGTTGACGGGTGTGGTTGAACAGGAAGAGCTAGTGGCGCGCGGAGAGGTCCCGTTTACCGAAAAGCGTCATAACGTACGGCTGCTGCTGTCTGGCACCAAACGGAATCTGCCGGTTCGCAATACCCTCTCTTATCAGGTCGAAGGTGCTCGCATTGTGGCGCAGGCCGTGGGCCGCCTGATGCGCACGAGCGTAAAGATGCCCCGCGTACAGGTGATGCTCGATCGCGAAATTGCGAACGATTGCAACTTCTCCTTCTTACATGATTTGCCGATGGGCTACGAGCTTGAGCAAGTGGTTGGTGCTTGCTCAGCTGCTAACAATCATATGGCGGATGATAAAGACCACGCTGCCGATAAGCAGCAGAATCTTGCCGCCTTTAAGAACAATCTTGCCCGGCAAAAGCATGAGAAGTTGGCATGGAAAGTCACTTCGCTTAATGCTGGGATGGAGGATCTTGCCGCCTTTGACGATGAGCGCGACTTCTATCTGCATCATTTTTGCCTGCCGTGGGAGGATCTCGCGAACTATCCGGCGCGCCGAAGCACCGCGTTGCGTATGCCGTATGCCACGAGCGGTTATGCGTATGCAGAAGGCGGTGCGTGCAAGGTGCCGCACTTTGAATTTCCCAACTACGATGGCGAGCCTGTCGAGCAGATTGCTGCCCGTCTGGAGGAGTGCTGCCGCTATAACGAGGGCTTTAAGGGTGCGAAAGTTCGCCAGGTAAGCCAGGCAGCTGCCCGCGTGCCCGAGCTGCTCTCGATTCGTGAAGTGCGCGAGCGCTGGTCGCGCGACGGGGTGCCCGCGACGCTGCAGCCGGCGGCGACGGTGCACATGACGCCCTACATGTTCCAGGCGGTGTACCTGGGAGAACTGGGAGAGTCTGCCGGTAGGGCCATCTTTGAGGCGTATTACGACGGGCGCTATTCGCTTGCTCGTGGTGATGCAGCCCATGCCGAGACGGGTGGCGATTTTGAGGTGCTCGATGCCGCTGGCAACAAGACCGGGGTGTGGATTGACTTTAAGCACTACCGTATCGGCGCCTATGAGGCCTACAGGCGCAACGGCGGCGAGACCACGGACGCCGAGCGCTTTAAGGCCAAGGCTCAAAAAGTTGGGGCGAAGCGCCTGTTGATCGTCAATGTGTTGGCCGATGAAGCGGCGCTGGGGCTCCGCCAAAAGCCAATCGACGACGAGGGGATGGTGTTCTCCTTCCCCTATATGGCTGCCGACGGCGCAATCAACCTGGAGATGATGGAGGCGGTCGGCCGTGCAATCGAAGCCTAACCAGTCGTGTGGTCTGGGAGACATCGCTGTGTCCGAGCTCGTGTTGCAGCTCGATGCGGCGGCTGCCGAGGGGCGCTACTCGGTCTTTTGGTGCAACGTAGGCGATGCTGGTAAGCATGCCGTGGCAGACTTTATGGCCGATGTATGCCAGACGGGTAAGGTCGTCGCGCTCACGCAGCTTGCAGACAACCGCGTCTTTCTGATGGTCAAAGCGGGCGTGCAGACGGGCGACCTTAACGCCTCGCTTTATCAGGAGCAGGTGGTTCCGATTAAAACTCATTGGGACGAGCTGGATGATTACGTAGCGTTGCGCCTGCTGTTTAACTCCTGCTCTCAGTTTGAGGGGATTGAGGACGAAGTTCCCAATGACACCGGACACCTGTATGTCATTAGCGCCAAGGGTGCCCGCCGCGATGCTGTCGAAAGCGACGGAAGGGGACCTGCCAAGATCGAAACGGTTGAAATCGTTATCGATGAGGATTGCACCTTTGATCTTAAGATTCGGACGTTTACCAAGCGCCGTGTGCTTATTGGCAGGGCACAAGGTGACGAGAAAGAGCTCGAAAAGATTAAGAGCCAGGTGGGCTACAGGCTATCGCCCGTGGCGACGATGGTGCTTGCCCACGAACAAAAAGACGAGTACATCCTGCGCCGAGCCAAGGGCGACAAGCCATCCAAGCGCCGTGATCTGACGTTCTCGGCCCAGGCGGACAAGGTCGCCTATACCAAGAAGGGCATTCTGTATCGAGAGCTGCAGATTCTCGAACGCCGTTACAGCGACTTCGCCCGGGTGACGCTCATGGAATACCCGCGTAAGAGTTTCTACGAGGTGCTCAAGGGTGATGAGTACGCGCGCGTGGTTGCGGAGCGCATGGCGGGGCAGCGGATCGTGGTGTCGTTTGCGCGTAATGGGCTTGCCGAAGTGGCGCGCCGGCTGGCCGATCGACTTAACGATTCCTCGTGGGGCGTTCGCGCATCGTATGGCGGAAGGACCGTGGATTCGCAGGCGCTGAACCTTGTCGTTGTGCCCAATGAGGTTGCTGAGGACGACGGCTATGTCTTACATGTTGGCGTGGTGGAACAGCACGTGACGCCGGATGTGTGCGAGTCACTGTTTAAGGTGGCGCCAAAGCAAAGGGATCGCAATGCGCAAGAGGCGATCCTGGGCGCCATGCTCAAAGAACTGCTGGTAAAGCAGGATGTTGTCGACGAGCGGGTGACGGCGTTTGATCTCGACACTTTGGATATTGAGTCGGTGACGGTGTGTGGCTTAGTCGATGTGCCGCATAAAGCAAAGGACAAGATTGAGCTGGATTCGCGTATCGCTACGTTGGCGATTGGCGCGGATGGGGACATGCGCTATGCCTCACATTCGGCAGAGGATGGTCCCGAGGACGAGATGGAGCTCGATTTGCTGACCGCGGACGGCAAACTCGATAAGGGCGCCTATGTCTTTGACGTGCATGCGAACGGGCGGTCTATGCTTGCGCGCGTGCGGGATACGGGACTGACGACGTTTTCCAACAACTTTATGGCTCTGGTGGGCGAGCATCAGCTCGCGGGCAAGGCGGGGCGTAAGAAAGAGATTTTCGAGAGCTACAACTCGCCTTATTACGGCATTGGAACGTTCGAGCGCGCGGGCAGGACTTGTTATTTTGTGGGCGTCAACAACGGCACCCAGGAGGATATGGCGACTGCGATTCACGTGCGTTCGATTGAGATGCTCGGAGGCGATGATTTGTCCGAGTTGTTGGTTCAGCTGGCCAACATAGGCCTTTCGCGCTATAAGGCTCCGTCCGTGTGGCCGATTCCGGTCAAGTATCTCAACGAGTGCGCTGCGCGTGAGGGCGCGGTGGGGGATGGCGGTGGCGGCAAGTGATGGTCTTGCGCAATTATCGCTCCTAGAACTTTTTAAAATTATGCTTGCATTGTAAAAGGCGAGAACATATACTGCAGCCATAGCACATCAGATGGGGTCTCAAAAAGAGACCAAGCAAGCGAGTTTTCAGTTTATGTTGAGAGGTACTTGAGCATGACCAGCAGAATTTTCCCCCTTTACAACGACAATACCGACCATATCGATCTCAATACCATCTGCGGTTACAGTATTTGTTCTAAGGCTGAGAACTACATATTCGCTCAAGATGATTCAGAGCTTAGCTCCGAAGATTATGAGTACCTGAATGATATTGAGCGCGAGCGGGAGTATGAGCTCGGCATCCGCTGATGGATGTGGGCTTGTCTCCAACTCCTCCGATTTAATTACCCCGTTATCACCTCTTTTTAGCGGGGCACGTTAGATCGACTATGTGTATCAAACATCAGCTCATCGTGGGAAGGAATCGGCAATGAGCAAGAACGTGAATAAGAACATCAATGGCGGCGCTGCGGGTAAGGCGAAGGCCGCCGGGCGCATGGCGACGGTTGCCGCGGCGACGATCGCCATGACGGGCGGGTCGCTGCTGTCTCCGCTGACCGCGGTGGCACAGGGTGCGAACGGTGCCGACGCTACTGGGAAGCCGGCTGCGGTGCTGTCTCCTTTGACGGGTGCTGCCGCTGCTAGTACTGGTGCGGGCACGGTGTCGGCGGCGCAGAAGGTCGCCAACCTGCAGGCTGCGGTCGATGCGGCTCGCACTAAAGCCGCTGCCGCTAAGGCCGACTTGGATACGGCCGCCGCTCCTTACGACGCCGCCGCTGCCAGCCAGCAGCAGGCGCAGGGTGCCTATGACGCGGCCCATGGTGCAAGCGACGCTGCCACTTCTGCCGCTTCGACCGAGCTGGAAAAGCAGATGGGCGCTGCGCAGAACAAGGCCGATGCAGATGTGAAGACACTTGAGGACGCTCGGGCTGCGCTTGGTGCCGCTAAGAAGAACCTGGCGGACAAGGACGAAGCTTTGATCACCGCCCAGAAGGCGTCAGACGATGCTCGGACTGCGCTTGAGGCTGCCCAGGCTGCCGCATCCGATGCCACGCCCGAGGCCGTGGCCGCTGCCCAGGCTGCAGCTGATCAGGCTGCGAGCGAGCTGGCGCAGGCCAAGCAGCAGGCGGCTGACGCTCAGGCTAGGCTTTCGGGTGCCCAGGCTGGCGTTGATGCCGCCGCGGCCAAACAACAGGACGCGCAGGGCAAGCTCTCGGAGGCTCAGCGGGCAAAGGACGCGGCCGATAAAGATGTGAATGCTGCGCAGGCAAGCTATGACGCCGCCAAGGCCGATCTCGACCGTGCCGAGCAGGGTGCCGCGGGCCCGGAGTACGAGGCTGCCAAGGCCAAGGTGGACGCCGCCGCTGCCGCGCTGGGCGCCGCCAAGTCGGTCCAGGCGCAGCGCGAAAGCGAGCTCGCTGCTGCCTCGCAGGAAGTGACCACTGCCGAGGGTGAGGTGCAGGCTGCTCAGCAGGCGCTCGCCGTCCAGCAGCAGGCTGCGGCTGACGCGCAGTCCAAGCTGGACGCTGCCACGGCTACTGCGACCGCGGCAGACGCCGCCGTCGATCAGGCTAAGGCCGAGCATGCCAATGCGCTCGCGGCGCTGGCCGACGCTCAGGCCAAGCTCTCGGCCGCTAAGGACGAGAAGAACGCTGCCGACAAGGCGCTCGACCAGGCAAAGGCTCAAAAGCAGCAGGCCGACCAGGCTGTGGCTCAGGCGCAGGCCAAGCTCGACGCTGCCCAAGCTACGGCGAATGCCTCGGCGGAAAACTACCGCCAGGGCGCCATCGCGTTCTTTAAGAGCGTGGGTGCCGACGATGCAGCGGACCTGATTCTCAACTGCAAATATGCCAGCCTTACCAAGGTGGGCGAGGAGGTTGACGCGACGAGTCTGGCCAACATGAAGCAAGCAATTGTGTGGCTCAAGGCGTGCAACGAGTATCGCAAGAGCGTCGGCTTGAGCGAGCTCAAGGTGACGTACAACATGATGGCGACCGCCATTGCCGATGCGAACTACTCTGACACCAAGGTTGCCCATGCTCAGCAGTTCAACGTGGGCGAAAACGTGGCGTGGAACTACGGAAGCGATCCGTTCATCCAGTGGGTCGATCAGGAAAAGGCCGTCTTTGACCGCGCTGCGGCTACGCTGGGAGCGACGGGCCTTACGGGAAAGGCTGCTTTCGATTTTTATCGTCAGCATGGTGACGAAGTGGACCGCTACGTTGCTGCGCATGGCGGGAGCGTGCATACAGTCGGTCACTACATGAATGTGATCGATCCCGATTACACCGTAACGGGCATGGGGGTTTGCACGCGCGGGACGATGAACCGTTGGCTTACGCAGGCGCAGACGTTCTCTATGTCTGGAGGATGGTACACGAATGCCGCCAATCCGATGACGGTTGCCGAATACGAGGCTGCGCTTAATGCGTGGTGTGACTCGTTGGCAAATCCTGGGCAGGGCGTGGACGCGGCTCGTCAGGAGCTTTCTGCCGCTCAGGGCGCGGCTGCGCAGGCTGGCGGCAAGGTGAGCGCCGCGTCGCAGGCCGCCGCTGCAAGGCAGGCTCAAGTCGATGCTGCTGCCGCCGATGTTGACGCTGCTGTCGCTGGGGCCTCGGATGCCCAGGCTGCCGTGGGGGAGAAGCAGGCCGCGGCTGAGGCCGCTGCGCGTGCCGTGGCTGATGCCCGCGTCGACGTGGACGCTGCCAGCGCTGCGGTTACCGCGGCGCAGAGTGTCGTGACTGCCAAGTCTGATGAACTCGATGTCGCCAAGGGCAAGGCTGCCGCTGCCCGGCGTGCGCTGGATGCCGCTCGCGCCGGCGTTGGCGACAAGGAGAGCGCGCTTGCTGCCGCCCAGGACGAGCTGGCTGCGTACTCTGCCGACGTTGCCGCTGCTCAGCGTGCATTTGATGCGGCCTCGGCGGTGCTCGAGGGGGCGCGTGCCGTTCAGGCTGACGCGCAGGCTGCAGTGAATGCCGCGCAGGGTGCGGCAGGCCAGGCAGATGCCGACGTCGCTGCTGCCCAGGCCGAGCTTGTTGCCGCCCAGGCTGCTGCGAGCGGTGCCGGCACGGCTGTGACCGCGGCTCAGGCCGCATCCGTCGCGGCTGCTGCTCGTGCGGCTCAGCTACATGATGCCGCCGCGGCGCTTGCTCAGGCGACGGAGGACAAGGCCGCTGCCGATGCTGCTGTTGAGGCAGCGGCTTCGGCGAAGACCGATGCCGAGTCTGGCGTGACTGCGGCGGACGACGCCGTAACGGATGCGACCGCTGATCGCGATGCTTCTGCCGCCGCGGTTGCCCGCCTGCGCAGGATCAACCTTACCGACGCCATCGCTAGCGGCCGTGCCAACGATGCGGATGAGGCGCTCAACGCTAAGATCGCTGCGGCCCACGATGCCGCCGAGCGTGCCGCAGCTGCCAAGATTGAGCTCGACGCTACTGCCGCCGCAACCGATGCGGTGGCACCGACCTACTGGGAGGCACTCGGTGCCTACAACACTGCCAAGGCCGAGCTCGACGCTGCTATCGCTGAGCTCAACGCCGAGATTGCCCGCCAGGAAGCTGCCGAGCGCGGTGCCGGTGCGCAGGTTCAGCCTGCAACGCAGGTGACGTATCAGGCCAAGCATATGACCTCGGCGTCCGAGGTCACCACGCAGCAGACGACGATGCCCGCAACGGGCGACGTCTCCAACCTGCTGGGCGAGACGTTCGTGATCGGCGGCACGGTCCTGGTTGCCGCCGGCGTCTTCCTCTCCGACAAGCGCCGCCAACTGACCCGTTAGGGACGGAGGAAAACGGATCATTTTCGGCGCGCGCCGCAAGGGACAGGCCCTGCGGCGCGCGCCGTTTTTAATCTTCGAGATTGATTATGGAGGGACATATGCAAATTAGAGGAGAAGCTGCAATTGCCTGTGGGTTCATGGCGGGCTTGGCAACGGGACTGCTGTTCGATGGATGTTTCGACAGCTATATCAATCGATTCCGCGACCCTGGTTTTTCGAGAAGCAGGCCCCAAGAACCGGAGCCAGTCTTTCAAAAGATGGCCACGCCGGCCAAGCCCTACAGCGTGGATACTTCAAAAATCAAGGTAATCGTCACCAAGAACGGCAAAATCTATCACCGCTCTGCGGGATGTAAAAGCCTTCCTCAAAACGCAATTAAAACAAGCGTGCCTTTAGCGACCGCGCTCAAACGAGGAAAGATTCCCTGTTCAGCATGTTGCCCGTCGGCGGTTTCGGTTTAGGAGATTCTTCAGGGCTGTTTTGCAAGGGCATGGGTCCCTGCGGACGCGCGGGTTTAAAAACGTGTCCGCACGCCATGTGACACTTAATTTGCCGCCCTGCTCTGTCGCGATGGCACGTATCTGAACAACGACCCTCTAAGGAGTTCGATATTGATGAGTGACAGCACCAAGCATCTCGCAAAGAAATGCGTTAAGGACGCGGGGCCGTGCCTTGCGCTGTGCCTTGCCGGCGCGGCGGTCGCGTTGCTGGCTGTTCTGGGTCCGTTCGACGTGCTCCGAAGCGCCAGCTCTCTGCACGTTTGCATGGCCCTTGCCGGCGCCATGATGACCGGCGGCGTGCTCGATCTGATTTTTTGGGTATTTGACCCGTTTGGATGGAAGAACGAGGGGTAAGCCCTAAGGGATGCAAATGCCGGGGCCGGCCTGCAATTTCTGCCATCGCTTTGTTCAGAGCCGTACAGCGCGGAGGTGTTGCTTGATGTCCATTTTCGTCACCGGGGACGTTCACGGTATTGCCGAGTACGGGGCGAGCCGCTTCTCATCGCGCGCTTGGCCATTGGGCCGAACGCTGGCGCGCGATGACGTGGTGATCGTTGCCGGCGACTTTGGCTTTATATGGAGCGGCTCGAACACCGACAAATACTGGCTTGACTGGTTTGAGTCCAAGCCCTGGACCACGTGTTTTGTCGACGGCAATCACGAGAACCATCATCTGCTGGCGGGGCTGCCGGTGCGAGAGTGGAATGGGGGCCTCGTTCACGAGGCTCGCCCGCATGTGCTGCACCTGATGCGCGGCGAGGTGTTCGACATCGCGGGGAGCGCGGTGCTCATCATGGGCGGCGCCGCGAGCCATGACAAGCAGTGGCGCCGGGAGGGAAAAACTTGGTGGCCCGAGGAAATGCCGAGTGAGGGCGAGATGAACCATTGTCGCGCCTCGCTCGATCGCGTGGGCTGGAAGGTTGACTATGTTGTGACTCACGAGGCGCCGGTCGATTTGGCGGACGAACTGTGCATGGAGTGTAATCGCGAGTTCTACGACGATTCGCTGCAGGCCTTTTTGGGCGAGCTCGACGGGCGGCTCGACTACCGCACCTGGTTCTTTGGCCATTACCATGACGATGAATGGCGTGATGAAAAGCATCGCCTTATCTACCAGGATATCGTGCCAATCGAAGCGCGGCGCGGCACTGGATTTGGCGAGACGGCGAGCAGCTATTCCGAGCAAAAACGTTAGGAGTCCCCAATGATCTGGTTTACCAGCGATACCCACTTTGGGCACGAGAACATGCTACGGCTTAGCGATAGGCCTTGGTCGACTGTTGCGCAGATGAACGAGGCCATGGTCGCCAACATTAATAGCAAGGTCGCTGTGGATGACGAGCTCTACATCTTGGGCGACTTTAGCTTTAAGATGACGGTCCAAGACGCTTACGAGCTGCGCAAAAGCATTGCCTGCAAACGCGTCCACCTACTGCCCGGCAACCACGACAAAGACTGGACGCAACCTGCCGTAGCGGATGCTTTTATCGTCGAGCCGCCCATTTGTGTGCTCAAAATCGATCGGCAGAAAATCGTGCTGAGCCACTATCCCATGGTCGACTGGCAGGGCATGTCGCACGGCGGCTGGCACCTGCACGGGCATATCCACAGCTGCGGCGGCGCGTACAACAAGTTCAACCTCAGACAGGGGCTGCTGCGCTATGACGTGGGTGTGGACGCTAACAGCTACGCCCCGGTAAGTCTGGATGAGCTCAAGTTATGGTTTGCGCAGGTAGATGAGCCGGTGTGTTGCGTTAAATGGCCGTGGTGGGTCAATGCCACGGGCGACGAGCAGGTCGAGCACGACCTCGAAGCCTATAAGAGGGAAGTGGTAATCCGATGACGGTCTATGTGACGGGCGATATTCACGGTGGCATCGACATGCAAAAGCTGCGTGATTGGGATCTTGGGGATAGCCTGACGAGCGACGACTATCTCATCGTTGCTGGCGACTTTGGCTTTCCGTGGGATTTCTCTGCCGAGGAGTGTGCCGACATCGCTTGGCTGGAGTCGCGCCCCCTATACCGTGCTGTTCGTCGACGGCAACCACGAACGCTACGACCATTGGGCGGAACGCCCCATGGAGTTGTGGCACGGTGGGCTGACGCAGCGCCTGTCGGATACCTCGCCCATACGGCGCCTGACGCGCGGCGAGGTTTTTGAGCTCGACGGCTCAACGGTCTTTACCATGGGCGGCGCCACGAGTGTGGACAAGGAATACCGCGTGCCATATTCCAGCTGGTGGCCGCAGGAGTTGCCGGGTGAGCGCAACTTTGAGGAAGCGCGGGCAAAGCTCGATAGCGTGGACTGGAAGGTCGACTACGTGATAACCCACACCTGTTCCACGCGCATGCTCTCGCCCACGCTCTATCCGGCACCTGGCTGGAATTACCCCGCCGTTGATCAGCTTACGGCATTTTTCGATGAGCTGGAGGACCGCTTGGACTACAAGCGCTGGTACTACGGGCATTTTCATCGGGATGCCAACCCAGCCGAGCGCCACACCGTGCTCTACGACTGCATCGTTCGCTTGGGTGACGAACTCCAGCCCTGGGATATTTCATAAGGACGGGGCGTTTGGGCTTCGTGACGAACCAAAATCGGCTTGCTAAGGGATTTACTCCCAAGCTGACTTGCGCTCGAGTAACGTTTTCGTAGCTTCAGGCATAGGGGAGTCAAGTATTTCGCAAAACGCATCGAACCCCTCTGGTGAAAGATGAGTTGTTGATACTTTGGCAATGTCGTTATCGAGGCGCTCGTCAGGGTGGGCTGCCGTCTGTTGCATGTTTGTCCTTTCATCAATAACGATGTTTTCCCGATGCGCGCGGATGACGTCCCAGCTAAAGTGCTCAGCCAGTTGCTCGGCGGTACGCGGTATGGTGTCCGGCGCGATGCCCGTTTGTCCGGCGAGCCAGCCCAGCAGCGCCTCGGGCGTGCCAAAGCGGGCACGGAGCTCGCCCAGGTCCAGATCGCGATCGCGCTTGGAAAGACGGCGGCCGTCCGGTGACATGAGCAGCGGAATGTGCGCGTAGTGCGGCGTGGGCAGTCCCAGCAGATGCTGCAGATAGATCTGGCGCGGCGTGGAGCCCAGCAGGTCGCATCCGCGTACGATCTCGGTAATACCCATGGCAGCGTCATCGACCACAACGGCCAGCTGATAGGCAAACACGCCGTCGCTGCGGCGCACCAAAAAGTCGCCGCACTCGGTAGCGAGTGCCTCGCATTGGGCCCCGTACGTGCGGTCCACGAATTCGATCACGTCGTCTGCAAGGTCATCGACGGTGGGCACGCGCAGACGAGTGGCCGGGGCGCGCAGAGCGCTGCGGCGGGCGATTTCTTTGGCAGAAAGGTTTCGGCAGGCGCCGCGGTAGATGGGCGTGCCGTCGCTGGCATGCGGCGCGCTTGCGGCGTGGAGTTCGGCGCGGGTGCAAAAGCAGGGATAGGTGAGACTGGCGTCTTGCAGCTGGCGCAAGGCGCTCTCGTACAGGTCTAGGCGATCGTGCTGGTAGTAGGGGCCTTCGTCCCACTCGAGTCCCAGCCAGGCCAGGTCGTCAATCAATTGAGCGGCAAGTTCCGGGCGCTTGCAGCGATCGTCCAGGTCCTCGATGCGCAACACGATGCTGCCGCCCTGGCTGCGGGCCGAAAGCCACGCACACAGGCAGCTGAACACGTTGCCCAGGTGCATGCGGCCCGAGGGCGACGGGGCAAAGCGGCCCACGACGGGCGTGGGAACGGAGGCGGGCTGCGTCGTTGGCGCGTCCGCGGCGGGCGTTGCTATGTTGCGTGCGTTGATGTCCATGCGGACGAGTATAGCGCGGAGCGCGATGGGGAGGCGTCGCTGTGGACCGCAAGTTGGCGGAGCCGCGCATTGTGCACGGCGGGCCTGCGGCTCAACGTTTCGATTGCCGCGCACCAACTCAACCCCCAAACGACAGAAACCCCGGCAGCTCTTCGCAACTGCCGGGGTTTCCGCGGAAAAGGGGGACATGATCCTCGAGCGAACGGCAAAGGGGCAAACCGTTTTCGCTCAACTGCTTTATGCCCTTCGACCGCAGGCTCAAACAGCGTATGCCGCGCCCACACAAAGCCGCTACACCTGTGACGGAGCTGTGAAGTGGTGTCTATCGTTGATGTAGGCCGTGCCAAAGAGTGTCCCAAATTGCCGGCAGATAAGGAACGTCCCTAAGTGCCAGACTCGGGTGGGACTTTTGTCCCATTTGACGTTCCGTTGGCCCAGATATTCGTCATGTGTGCCCGCAAACGTGGGACAATGGCGATGTTGGTTTTACAGACAAAGGATGTGCCTATGAACGCCCCCGTTGCCAATGCCTGCCGGCAGCGCCGCTTGTTTGCGCGATTCGTTTCCGTCTGCGCGTTTGTCGCGTTTGCGTTGCTGCTGCCTGTCGCCGCCCACGCCGACGGCTACTCCATGACCCAAACCTATATCGGTGCCACGGTCGAGGCCGATGGATCGCTGACCGTTGTCGAGGGACGCCAGTTCGATTTCGACGACGACATCAACGGCGTGTTTTGGGAGATCAATGCGGGCACCAACCAGCAGGGCGGCGCGGCGGGCGTCAATGTGTTGAGCGTCGAGGAAGACGACACCGCGTTTAACAAGGTCGACAGCGCAAACAAAGGCGACAGCGGCGCCTATACGGTTGAGCAGTCCGACGGCGGCGTAAAGATCAAGGTTTTCAGCCCCCACGAGAGCGGCGACAGCGCGATCTATTATGTGAGCTACACCATGACCGGTGCGGTTATGAATTGGGCCGATACCGCCGAGCTCTACTGGAAGTTTGTGGGCGACGGCTGGTCCGCGGATTCCGACGATGTCGAGATGGAAGTGTACTTCGCAAATGCTGCCGCCGGGACGGCGGCCATCAAGGGCGATAACTTCCGTGCATGGGGCCACGGCCCGCTGACGGGCGACGTGTCGCTCGATGTGGACGAGCCCATGGTCACCTATACCATTCCCTGCGTGCATGAGGGCGAATTCGCCGAGGCGCGCATCGCCTTCCCCAGCGATTGGGTGCCGCAGCTTGCCGCTTCGGGCGAAGAGCGCATGTCGACGATCCTGAGCGAGGAGAAGGCATGGGCCGACGAGGCTAACGCCCGCCGCGCTCACGCTCGCATGATTGCCAATGCACTTGCCGTGCTAAGTGTTGTCGCGGCGGTGGCCTTTACCGGCACAATCGTTGTGCTCAAGCTGCGCCGTCGCAAACCCAAGCCTCTTTTCCAGGACGAATATTTCCGCGATGTACCTTCGGCCGACCATCCCGCCGTGCTTTCGGCCCTCATGAGCTGGAACGAGGTGCCCGATCAGGCATATATCGCCACGCTCATGAAGCTCACCGACGACCGTGTGATCAAGCTGGAACAGGCGACCGTGACCAAGGCCAAGAAGGGTCTGTTGGGGCGCGAAAAAGAAGAGCAGACGTATCGCGTGACGGTGAGTGATGTGGGCTGGAAGTCGGCCAAGGGCATTGACCGCATGGTGCTCAAGGTCTTCTTTGCCGGTGCTAAGCCCGACGAGAACGGTGATCGCTCGCGCACGTTTGACGAGCTGCAGCACTACGTTAAGCAGCACGCTACGCCCGTGGGCGACAAACTCGAGGACTATCAGAACACCGTTAAGGGCAAGCTGGCCGATAGCGAGTACGTTGCCTCGGACGGCATTGTCGCAATGGTGTTTTGTCTGGTTCTTGGTATCCTGATCGCCTTTGTTCCCGTGGGATCCATTTTCTTTACCGACGGCGCACAGGCGAACATTATCGCCGCGGTTATCTCGGTGCCGATTGTGCTGGTGGGTATTGGCGTGGGCCTTACGTTCCGCCGCTTTACGCCGGAGGGCGCCGAGGTGGCGGCTCGATGCAAGGCGCTTAAGCATTGGCTCGAGGACTTCACGCGCCTCAAGGAAGCCGTCCCCGGCGATCTGGTCCTGTGGAATAAACTTCTGGTGATGGGTGCGGCGTTGGGCGTTTCGAGGGAAGTTCTGCGTCAGCTTGCCGAGGCTGTTCCTCCCGAGGTGCGCGAGGCCGACGGTTTCTACGACAATTATCCCTGCTACTGGTGGTACTACCATCATTACGGCAACGAGTCGCCGATGGATTCATTCGATGGCGTGTATCACGAGAGCATCCGTGAGCTCGCGTCGAGCTCGGACAGCTCGGGTGGCGGCGGAGGCGGTGGCTTCTCGGGCGGCGGAGGCGGCGGCGTCGGCGGAGGCGGCGGCGGAACGTTCTAACGGTCGTAAGCTATGGGATGGGCTTTTCTCGACAGCCGTCGGGGAAAGCCCATCCCCTTTTTATGTGCCAAAATGCGCCGATCCTCCCGCTTTTGCCCGTAGTCCCCTCCATCGGAAGGGGCAGTGGGCAAAAAATGGCAAATATGAGTACTGTTGCCGAAATGGTTGCATTAATTTGCGCTTAATTACCGGCCCCTAATGAGAGTATTTCTCGTTAGGGGCCACTTTTATTGAACATTTGAGGAAATACGTTAGCTCGCCGGTAGCGCGCGGAGTCGTGGTGTAAGAAGCAAGGGAGGGCCATCGCCTAGAATCG
>CABUNB010000009.1 GCA_902492755.1 uncultured Collinsella sp.
AAGTGCGTCTCGGCAATCTGGGGCCCGTCCCATTTAATATTTATAAATATGCAGGTCAGCGAGGTGCTAGCGGATGTGCCGCCAGATAGACCTCGGTCAGTTGCGTTCGGTCGACATGCGTGTAGACCTGCGTGGTCGATATATCGGCATGGCCCAAAATCTCCTGCAGCACACGCAGGTCGGCACCGCCCGCGAGCATGTGGGTGGCAAAGGAGTGGCGCAAGGTATGGGGATGGAGCCCCACCAGCCCCACCTGACGCCCATACCGCTCGCATATCGCATGCACGGCCTGGCGCGACAGGCGACGTCCGTTCTTATTTAAAAAGACCGCCGAGGTCTCGGTTCCGCGGACATGGGCCGCCAAGCGAGAGCGTCCCTCAGTTACATAGAGCGTCAGAGCTCGCGCCGCGCTTCCCACCAGTGGGGACAGGCGTTCCTTTGAGCCCTTACCGCGAACGAGTACAAAGCCATCGTCGATATGGATATCGCCCACATCGAGCCCAACCAGCTCACTCACACGCAAACCGCATCCGTAGAGCACTTCCAAGATGGCATGGTCGCGCAGCCCCATCTCGCCCTCGGGAAAGTCTTGATCGAGCAGTGCCGAGACATCCTCCACCGAAAGGTATTCCGGCAGGCGATCTGCCTTTTTAGGCAGGCGCAACGCCGCCGTTGGATTTTGGGCCACAGCCCCATCGCGCACCAAAAAGGCATGCAGGCCCTTCACGGCCGCAAGCGCACGCTCCACCGAGGCATCGGAATAGCCCCCATCGCGACGGTCGGCGACAAAGCCCTCCACGACCTGACGGGTCACCTCTTCAAAAGACACAATACCCGCCCGCTCCAGATAGGCGCAGTACGTCGTCAGGTCACGACGATAGGCCGCAATCGTGTTGCGTGCCAAACCCCGCTCGACCGCGAGGTAATCGAGATACTCCCCCGCCGCCACGGCGAGCGACGAGGGAGTAGCTTCGGTATATTCCTTATTCGCCGGCACCCTTAGTCCGTAGCGAGGTTCATGGGCGTCACCTGCAGACGGTCGACACCCTCGTGCTGGCCGATCGAAGCGCGCACGAACTCGCGGAACAGCGGCTGCGGGTTGGTCGGGCGGCTCTTGAACTCGGGATGAGCCTGGGTTGCCACATACCACGGATGCACGTCGCGCGGCAGCTCGACCATCTCGACCAGGCGCTCGTCAGGCGACAGACCCGAGATAACCAAACCGGCGTCCTCGAGTTGGTCGCGGAAGGCGTTGTTGAACTCAAAGCGGTGACGGTGACGCTCGTAGACGAGTCCCTCGCCATATGCCTCGCGAGCAAGAGTATCGGCGGCGAGCTTGCACGGATAGGCGCCCAGGCGCATGGTGCCGCCCTTCTCGGTCACGTCCTCCTGCGAGCTCATCAGATCGATGACGCTATACGGGCCGTCCGGATCGAACTCGGAGGAGCTGGCACCGGCAAGGCCAACGACATTGCGGGCGAACTCGCACACGGCGACCTGCATACCCAAGCAAATGCCCAGATACGGAATCTTGTGCTCACGGGCAAACTCGGCCGCGAGGATCTTGCCCTCCAGGGCGCGCTTGCCAAAGCCGCCGGGGACCAGGATGCCCGAGGCGTCGCCCAGAACCTCGGAGACATTCTGCTCGTCGAGACTCTCGCCGTCGACCAGCTGGACGTCCACATGGCGATCGTAGAAGACGCCCGCATGGTGTAGGGCCTCGATAACCGACAGGTACGCATCGGGCAGCTGCGTGTACTTACCCACGACGGCGATCTTCACCTTGTCGGCGTGATGGTTGGCGTGATTCTGTTTGCGCAGGAACTCGTTCCACTCGCTCATGTCGCGCTCACGCGGATCCAGACCCAGGCGCTCGCAAATGCGCAGGTCAAAATCCTGCTCGGCAAGCAGCTGCGGAACATCGTAAATGCTCGCGCAGTCCTCGTTGGTAAAGACACAATCGGTGTCGACGTCGCAGAAGCTTGCGATCTTTCCGCGGATAGCGTCATCGATATGGTGGTCGGAGCGCAGCACGATGATATCGGGCTGGATGCCAAAGCTGCGGAGCTCCTTGACGGAATGCTGCGTGGGCTTGGTCTTGACCTCGTGGGCGGCGGCGATATAGGGAACGAGCGACACGTGGATGTAGCAGACGTTCTCGGGGCCGGCCTCCTTGCGGTACTGGCGGATGGCCTCGACAAACGGCTGCGACTCGATGTCGCCGATCGTGCCGCCCAGCTCGGTGATGACTACATCGGAGCCGGTCTGCTCCTCGATGCGGCGGAACTTGTCCTTAATGGCATTGGTGACGTGGGGAATCACCTGCACGGTACCGCCCAAAAAGTCGCCGCGACGCTCGCGGGCGATCAAGCTCTTATAGATCGCGCCGGTCGTAAAGTTGGAATCGCGGGTCAGGTTCTCATCAATAAAGCGCTCGTAATGACCCAGGTCCAGGTCGGACTCGTAACCATCCTCGGTAACGAAGACCTCACCATGCTGGAAGGGGCTCATGGTACCGGGGTCGACGTTCAGATACGGGTCGGCTTTCTGCATCGTTACTTTGTAGCCACGCGACTTGAGCAGACGGCCCAGCGAGGCCGCGGTGATACCCTTGCCCAGGGACGAAACCACGCCACCGGTTACGAACACATGCTTGGTCATATTGAGTTACCTGCGCTTCCCGTAGAAGTTGTTTATCCACATCTTACGGGTCTTCATTGTAATACTCGCGCCGCGGACCGTCCGCAATTTTTCTCGCGTGCGATTGCATTTCTCAATCTTGAAACAAAACGCCGCCCGGTTTCCCAGGCGGCGTCGCTATGGCAAGGGTTACATGCTGCTATCGATCAGCAACCTCGTCCTCAAGCATTTCTTGAACGAGCATGCCGGTACGGACGCCCTCAAGATACCACTCACCACGTTCGGTGAGGCAAATGCCATTTGCAAGCTGACCGCCGTCGTCGCTATAACGCGAGACGACATCAATCATACCTTCGGAATCCAAGCGATCGATTGCGGCGCGGGCACGATACGGCGAAACCCCCACGCGCTCGGCAAGCGTTTTGCGCGAGAAACCATACGGCCCGCCATTGTCTTCGGTTTGCTGGTCAATCTCCATCAACACCAGCACCTCGACACGCTTCATATCGTTAACACTCGCACGACCCTTGCCCGCCATAGCAGCCTCCTCAAACCGAGCACGAGCATCTAACGCGCCGTGCGCGACCGACACACCTCACGATGACAGGTAATATCCATCATGCGGCATCCCGCTAAGGATGAAATAGTTATGGTTATTGTATACCGCTCAAATTGTTTCTAGGCAGGTAAACAGCTATTTTTCGCCGAAATAGACGCTTTATTGATCAAAAAGCCGTACCGGGCGCTAACCCGATACGGCCAAAATGCAATGCAATTACCGCGGTGCTTCAAACTTAGCGATGGAAGAAACCGCGGCGCTCAAACTTGGGCTCGCAGCACACGTTGATGCCCAACTTGCGCAGTACCGTCTCGTCCGTCGGCGAGATAATCACGCTAAAGAAGGCATCGCAGCCGCGCAGCTGCTCCAGGCCCGAAAGGACGCGAGCGGCCGTCTCACTCGTGGCCGAGGTGATCGACAGCGCCATAAGCGTCTCGTCGGTGTGGAGGCGCGGGTTTTTGCTGCCCAGGAAATGCGTCTTGAGCTTGCTGATGGGCTCGATCGCCTCATCGCTAATGACCTCGAGCTCAAGGTCGACGCCCGAGACATGCTTAAGGGCGTTCATAATGAGCGAACTTGCGGCGCCCAGGCGCGTGGAGGTCTTACCGGTCACCACGGAGCCATCGGGCATGACCATGGCACCCACGGGACCACCCGTCAGCTGCTCCCTAGTGAGGGCCGCCGAGCGCGCCGGTGAGTAGTTCTTATCGATGCCGGCTTTCTTCATAATAATCTTGAGACGGTCGACTTGCTCATCGCCCACGCCGGTACGGCGCACATTTTCGACCGCGGTAAAGTAGCGGCGGACGATCTCCATCTTGGAAGCGTCGCGGCAGGCATCGTCATCGGTGATGGCAAAGCCGACCATATTGACGCCCATGTCCGTAGGGCTCTGGTAGGGGCTCTTGCCCAGGATCTTTTCCATCAGGGCACGGACTACCGGGAAGGCCTCGACGTCGCGGTTGTAGTTGACCGTGGTCTTGTTATAGGCCTCCAGGTGGAAGGAGTCGATGATGTTGGCGTCATCGAGGTCTGCCGTGGCGGCCTCGTAGGCAATATTGACCGGATGCGTCAGAGGAAGATTCCAGACCGGGAAGGTCTCAAACTTGGCATAGCCGGCGGCGGTACCGTGCTTATGCTCGTGATACAGCTGCGAGAGGCAAGTGGCGAGCTTGCCCGAGCCAGGGCCGGGCGCCGTCACGACGACGAGCGGACGCGTGGTCTCGACAAACTCGTTCTTGCCGTAGCCATCGTCGGACACGATCAGATCGACATCGTGCGGATACCCCTCGATGGGATAGTGCAGCTTGGCGGGAATACCGAGCGCGTTCAGGCGGTTGCGGAACACATCGGCAGCGGGCTGGCCGGCGTACTGGGTGATGACCACGGCCGCGACGGCAAAGCCGTTGCCGCGAAACAGGTCAACCAGGCGCAGCACATCCTCGTCATAGGTAATGCCTAGGTCACCACGAGCCTTGTTTTTCTCGATGTGGTTCGCGTTGATCGCGATGATAACCTCGACATCGTCGGCGATGCTCTTGAGCATGCGGAACTTGCTGTCTGGCTCAAAACCCGGTAGCACGCGGCTGGCATGATAGTCATCGAACAGCTTGCCGCCAAACTCCAAATAGAGCTTGCCACCAAACTGCGAGATGCGCTCCTTAATATGAGCGGCCTGCAGCTCGATATACTTCGCGTTGTCGAAACCCTGGCGCATGTATGGCTCCCGTCCCCTTTCCAATTAATGTTCTAGGCGATTATAACGGAGCCCGCCCTCCCCGATACCCAAACCATCAACAGGCACCAACCAAACACGCCATCGATAAGTTGCGGTGAAATAGTTCCTGTTTAACCCCTCAAGACGGCCAAACGGGAACTATTCCACCGCAACTTCCCCTTTTTGGTTCAAACAAACCTGGCCTTTGTATCAATAATGGAAACGTCGCAGGTTGAGCATAAGCCAGCGAAAGCCCGCCAGAGTAGGCAAAGCGCCCTCTGCACCAACAATGGAAAGCGCCGCAGGCAGAGGACGGACAGCGAGCGCCGTCCAGAACGTACAAGTTGGCATGAAAAAGGCGAGGCATAGACCTTTTGGTCATGCCTTGCCTTTTGAATGACAAATTGTCGTTCTGGACGGCGCGTAGCGTCGACCGGTTCCGCGGTTTGGTAAAACCGCGGAACAAAAAGTCGCCCCCTCCCGCGCACGGAACGGGAGGGGGCTAAAGGTAGGAGTCTACCGGTGGGTTGACCCCACCGGACAGACGATGACCAGGTGATCCTTTACAGGATCGTCAAGGTTTCCGTGGGGTACCCGTGGGGTACTTAGATCAACACGCAGGCGACGGTCAGGATGATGGCGCAGACGACGGAGAGCGCGACGATGAGCTTAAGGGCAAACTTGAGCCAGGTCGTCCACTCGATCTTGGCCAGGGCGAGACCGCCCATGATGGCACCGGAGGTCGGGGTGAACAGGTTCACGACACCGATGGCGGCGGAGAAGATCATGACCATGACCTCAGGCGAGAAGCCGAGCTTAACAGCCAGCGGTCCCATGATGGGCATGGAGACGGTAGCCATACCAGAGGTCGAGGGGATCAGGAAGGACAGGCCGAAGTAGACCAGGAAGCTCATGGGAGCGAAGATCACGCCGGACAGGCCAGCCAGAGCATTGGCGGCAGCGTCGAGGACGTAGACGTCGAGGCCGGTGTTAGCCATGAGGACGGAGATACCACGGGCGAGGGCGATGACGAGAACAACGGACATCATGTCGGCAGCACCGGTGATGAAGGTGTTGACGATCTGCTTCTCGGACAGGCCACCGATGATACCGATCAGGATAGCCATGAGGAAGAACCAGGTGGAAGCCTCGTCGAAGTACCACTGGCCAATGGGCAGGCCGGTGATCAGGGCAGACCAGCCCTGGACGACGGTGTTACCGTCGGCATCGTAGACAGCGCCAGCGTCAAAGAAGTTGGCGACGCCCTCGTTGAGGTCTGCCAGCGGGATGAAGCCGACGATCATGACGACGAAGGTGAAGGCGAAGGCGATCAAAACACCCTTCTGACGACCGGTGAGCTTGACCTCCTTGTGAACCTCGGAAGCAGCCTTGCCGTGAGCCTCTTCGGCGTCCTTGAGCTCCTGCATCGACAGGATGGTGGAACCCTTATCAGCCTTGACCTTCTTGGCATAGTTCATCACGAAGACGATGGACATGGCAGTAGTGACAATCCACAGGACGGCACCGAGGCCGATGATGATGGACTGATTCACGGCAATGTCAACGCCGGTCAGAGCGTCGACGGCAGCGCCGACGGCGAACGGGTTAACAGTGGAGCCGAGGCAGCCGCAGCCAGCGCCGAGCAGGACGGTAGCGGCGCCGACCATAGGGTCGAAGCCAGCGGCCATCATGGTAGCAGCGAGCAGGGCGTAGAAGGGAACGGTCTCCTCGCACATACCATAGGTGGTACCACCGAGGGAGAAGATGAGCATCAGCACGGGAATGAGCATAATCTCGTTGCCCTTAAGCTTCTGCACCAGAACGGCGATGCCGTTGTCCAGGGCGCCGGTCTCGGTCATCATGCCGAGGAAGCCGCCCAGGATCATAACGAAGAGGCAGACGGGCAGAGCGTCAGCGAAGCCCAGGATCGGGGCGGTGCAGAAATCGCTCAGACGGGCGGCAGTAACCGCGCCGCCGGACGTGCCGGAGACGATAACGGTAATCACTGCGACAATTGCCAGCAGAGCAAGAAGAATGGTGAACGATGAAGGCATACCGCGCTTTTTCTTAGCGGTCTCAGTCATAGTTCTCATCCCCCCTTCATAAATCATTTACTGATCTCGCCCGAAGCGGCTCTTCCGTGCCGTGCCTGCCGCTTGATGCGAGATTATTACCAGATAAAACCGCTCGGGGTGTGCAGCAATACACCCCGAGCGAGATGCTAGATGCTCTTACTTGAGCGTGGCGTACATGACAGCCTTGATGGTGTGCATGCGGTTCTCGGCCTCGTCGAAGACCTTGGAAGCGGGGCTCTCGAAGACCTCGTCGGTGACCTCCTGCTCGGTGATGCCGAACTGCTCGCACTTCTCGGCGCCAATGGTGGTGTTGGTGTCGTGGAAGCTGGGCAGGCAGTGCAGGAAGATGGCACCCGGGTTGGCCATAGCCATGACCTCGGAGGTGACACGATACGGGGTGAGCTGAGCGATGCGCTCGGCCCAGACCTCGTCAGGCTCGCCCATGGAGACCCACACGTCGGTGTAGATAACGTCGGCACCGGTGACGCCGTCCTTGACGTCGGTGGTCAGCTTGATGGTGCAGCCGTTGGCCTCGGCGATGGGCTTGCAGGCCTCGATGACGTCGTCAGCGGGCATGCACTCCTCGGGGCCGCAGGCCACGAAGTTCATGCCGAGCTTGGAGCAGACGACCATGAGGGAGCGAGCAACGTTGTTCTTGCAGTCGCCCATGAAGACGAGGGTCTTGCCCTTGATGTCGTAATTGAAGTTCTCCTGGACGGTCAGGATGTCGGCGAGCATCTGGGTGGGGTGCCACTCGGTGGTCAGGCCATTCCATACGGGCACGCCAGACTTAGCAGCGAGCTCCTCGACGTCGTCCTGGGCAAAGCCACGGAACTCGATGCCGTCATACATGCGGCCGAGAACGCGGGCGGTGTCCTCGATGGACTCCTTCTTGCCCATCTGGGACGAACCGGGATCGAGGTAAGTGACGCCCATGCCAAGATCCATGCCGCCGACCTCGAAGGCGCAGCGGGTACGAGTGGAGGTCTTCTGGAAGAGCAGAACGATGTTCTTGCCCTCGAGATAACGGTGCGGAACGCCAGCGCGCTTCATGTCCTTGAAGTTCTTGGAGAGCTTGAGCAGGTACTCGATCTCCTCGGTGGTGAGGTCGAGGAGCTTGAGGAAGCTACGGCCGGAGAGGTTAACACCCATGGTTCAAATCCTTTCGAAAAAATGAATTACGTAAATAGTAGCGGTGCCCGTTTGACGGGCGAAACCGGTGCGGTTGTAGGGGGACCGCACCGGAAACGGAAAGACTTAGAGGTCCTCGCGCCAGAAGGGCATGCTCATGCAGCGCGGGCCGCCGCGGCCGCGGGAGAGCTCGGCGGAGGGCACGACGAGAAGGTCCAGGCCCTCCTTGTACAGCACGTCGTTGGTGACGGTGTTGCGGGCGTAGACGCAGATCTTGCCGGGCTCGACGCACAGGGTGTTGGAGCCGTCGTTCCACTGCTCGCGGGAGGCCGCGATCGGGTCGCCGCCGCCGCAGGGGATCAGCTTGACCTGGTCGACGCCGGTGGCGTCCTCCAGGACGTGCTCGAGGGTGTCCTCGATCAGGCGGATGTTCACGTCGCCCGGGTTCTTGCCGGCGGTCAGCTCGTAGACGCGCAGGGTGCCCATGATGGCGGGGTGGATCGTGAACTTATCGACGTCGATCTGGGTGAAGACCGTGTCGAGGTGCATGAAGGCGCGCGAGACCGGGATGTCGAAGGCCAGGATGCGCTCGACCTTGGAGTCGGAGTTCCAGAAGATGTTCTGGGCCATGACGTCGATAGCGGCGGCCTGGGTGCGCTGGGAGATGCCGACGGCGAGGGTCTTCTCGTTGATGTTCAGCACGTCGCCGCCCTCGGTGTGGAACTGGCAGTCGCGGCGGAAGTACAGGGAGACGTCCTTGTAGTCGGGGTGGTACTTGAAGACGTACTTGCCGTACAGGGTCTCGCGGTTGCGGGTGACCGAATACATGCGGTTGAGGTTGACGCCCTCGCCGACGACCGCGAACGGGTCGCGGGTGAAGTAGAGGTTGGGCATCGGGTCGATGATCAGGTCGGACTCGGACTCGGAGTTGACCAGGGAGTCGAGGGTCGTGGACGCCGTGAGGGGCATGTCGATCTCGGCCTTGGTCATGCCGGCCATGGTCTTCTTGACGAACTCGAGGTTGTCCTCGATGGAGTCCAGCTTCTCGCGGACGATCTGCGGCATGTGCTGGCCGCGGATGCCGGCCTCGGCGATGTACTGGTCGGTGAACTCGGCGCGGGCGCCGGGGACCTGGTCGAACACCTCGGCGACGAGGTTCTCGAGGTAGAGGACCTCCACGCCCTGGTCCCTCAGGATCTGGGCGAAGGTGTCGTGCTCCTGCTGTGCGACCTCCAGGAACGGGACGTCGTCGAACAGGAGTCGCTCGAGCTCGTCGGGCGGCAGGTTGAGGAGCTCGTCGCCGGGACGGTGCAGGCAGACCTTCCTGAGCTTGCCGATCTCGGAAGGCACGTGCAGACCTTTCGTCATGGCCTCCTACCTTTCTTTCGGGCCCCTGTCAGGGCCGATTCGTTAGCGCCCCTCCGTGTGAGGCGTTATTGCTGACGACATATTTATATCCAAAATCAGTCCATACTTCCACCTCGCCCCCGAACGGTTTTATATGAGGGGTGAACGGCATACACATATACTTCACGCATGGCACACTTTGATTTAATAAAGTGCATTTACGTGCTAAAACGCGTTTTAATCCTAAAATCAAATGGAACTAAACTTTGTTAAACCATCCTCAAATTGCATATTTCTAATAAAGATATGAATAGAATTAGCGATTCAAGCCGCGTCTCAACCATTTTCATTTTTATTCAGAAAAAAGTTTGTCCTATTCATTTCTGGTAAACAAATTACCGTTTACCAGACGCTTGATACCGTTCACCGGAAGCTCAGTATAAGGCCCAACGGATATCGGCTCGCTTTACGGCCCCATTTGTAACAACTTGACTTCTCGGTATAGAAAAACGAACCCGCTTCCCCTAGGGAAACGGGTCCGTTTTCGATTATCTTCGTCCTATTTGGATAAGGCCCTCGAAGATCATCGGAATCCTAGCGATCGAACTCCGCCAGCGCCTCGCCCAAAAGCCTCAGGCCCTCGCGGAGAACGTCCTCGCTCGCGCAGTAGCCCAGGCGTGCGCCGCAGGGGAGCTCAAAGCGGCTGCCGGGAACCAGCAGCACTCCCCTCTCAGCCAACAGGCGCTTGCAGAACTCTTCGTCGTCCTCGGGAATATCCAGCTGGATAAACGAGGTGGACACGCCCTGCGGGGCCGTCCAGGAAACGCGATGCTGCGTATCGATCCAAGCCTGCGCGATATCGCGGTTGCCAAACACGATCTTGCGATTGCGCTCGAGAATCTTATCCTTGTGCTCAAGCACATAGGTCGCCAGGTCATCGTTGAACACGCCGCCGCAGATCATGGTGTAATCGCGATAGGTACGGATGCGGTTGGACACCTCTTCGTCGGCCACGACCCAGCCCACGCGGGCCGCAGGCGTCGAATAGGTCTTCGACAACGAGTTGGTGACAATGGCCCTCTCGTACACGTCGACCATCGACATAAAGGACTCAGTGTTTTCGAGCGGCAGATACACCTCGTCGCACAGCACGTAGGCGCCCACCGAACGGGCGATCTCGGCAATCTGGCCGAGCATATCGGCATCGAGCACCGAACCGATGGGGTTCGATGCGTTGTTGATGCAGATAAGCTTGGTGTTGGGGCGCACCAAGCGCTTGAGTTCCTCGATATCGGGCTTCCAGCCGAGTTCCTCGCGAAGCTCCCAATACTCGACCTCGGCGCCCAGCGTGCGCGGAATCTCGTAGAGCGGCGCGTAGGTGGGCCACTCGGCGATAACGTGGTCACCGGGCTCGACAACAGCCATGATGGCGTTGAGGTTAGCGCCCGTGCAGCCGTTGGTCTGCAGGATATGGTCAGGATTGACCTCACGACGATAGAGCTTGGCGACCTCGGCCTTAAACTCCGGCGAACCCTCGATCCAGCCGTAGTTCATCTTCTCGCGGTCCAGGCGCTCGTAGAACGTGGCACCGTCCTGCTCGTCAAACGCACGTAGCTCGCCCATGGTGAGCGACGAGATCGTCGACTGGGCGATGTCCCACGTGGCGCTCTTCTCCCAAACGTTGAGCCATTCCTCAACGCCAATCGTCTTGATGTCCACGGCCAAGCTCCTTACAAAAGCAGTCATCCAATCGTGTTAACGTTCCTCATACAAGATTGGGGCGGTGCGAAAACCCGCACCGCCCCAATGAGAGACATCTAATGGCAGCTAGATGTATGTATTATGACCCGTACGGGTCCTTGAAGACCTTAGAGGTCCTCGCGCCAGAAGGGCATGCTCATGCAGCGCGGGCCGCCGCGGCCGCGGGAGAGCTCGGCGGAGGGCACGACGAGAAGGTCCAGGCCCTCCTTGTACAGCACGTCGTTGGTGACGGTGTTGCGGGCGTAGACGCAGATCTTGCCGGGCTCGACGCACAGGGTGTTGGAGCCGTCGTTCCACTGCTCGCGGGAGGCCGCGATCGGGTCGCCGCCGCCGCAGGGGATCAGCTTGACCTGGTCGACGCCGGTGGCGTCCTCCAGGACGTGCTCGAGGGTGTCCTCGATCAGGCGGATGTTCACGTCGCCCGGGTTCTTGCCGGCGGTCAGCTCGTAGACGCGCAGGGTGCCCATGATGGCGGGGTGGATCGTGAACTTATCGACGTCGATCTGGGTGAAGACCGTGTCGAGGTGCATGAAGGCGCGCGAGACCGGGATGTCGAAGGCCAGGATGCGCTCGACCTTGGAGTCGGAGTTCCAGAAGATGTTCTGGGCCATGACGTCGATAGCGGCGGCCTGGGTGCGCTGGGAGATGCCGACGGCGAGGGTCTTCTCGTTGATGTTCAGCACGTCGCCGCCCTCGGTGTGGAACTGGCAGTCGCGGCGGAAGTACAGGGAGACGTCCTTGTAGTCGGGGTGGTACTTGAAGACGTACTTGCCGTACAGGGTCTCGCGGTTGCGGGTGACCGAATACATGCGGTTGAGGTTGACGCCCTCGCCGACGACCGCGAACGGGTCGCGGGTGAAGTAGAGGTTGGGCATCGGGTCGATGATCAGGTCGGACTCGGACTCGGAGTTGACCAGGGAGTCGAGGGTCGTGGACGCCGTGAGGGGCATGTCGATCTCGGCCTTGGTCATGCCGGCCATGGTCTTCTTGACGAACTCGAGGTTGTCCTCGATGGAGTCCAGCTTCTCGCGGACGATCTGCGGCATGTGCTGGCCGCGGATGCCGGCCTCGGCGATGTACTGGTCGGTGAACTCGGCGCGGGCGCCGGGGACCTGGTCGAACACCTCGGCGACGAGGTTCTCGAGGTAGAGGACCTCCACGCCCTGGTCCCTCAGGATCTGGGCGAAGGTGTCGTGCTCCTGCTGTGCGACCTCCAGGAACGGGACGTCGTCGAACAGGAGTCGCTCGAGCTCGTCGGGCGGCAGGTTGAGGAGCTCGTCGCCGGGACGGTGCAGGCAGACCTTCCTGAGCTTGCCGATCTCGGAAGGCACGTGCAGACCTTTCGTCATGGCCTCCTACCTTTCTTTCGGGCCTTACTGGCCGAATGTATCAGCGCCCCTCCATATGGGACGCTGCTTGCTGACAGCTCTAGTTATATCCAAAAATCACCCGCAATTCCACCTCGCCCCCGAACGGTCAACAAAGTGCGATGAACGGTATATCGCATGTGATTCCCCCATGATGTACTTCGGCGTTCTAAAGTAACTTTTCTAAGGTAAACGCTCTTTTTTCTCAAAAATCATTCGCAATTACAACTCCAATCTTTCGATTAAGAACTGCATATCTAAAACGGTTTTATGTATATAAATGACGCTTGTTCGTGTTTCTGTCTGTATTCGATGATATTCAGCTACCTATCATTCTTATTCACACATACTCACCAGTTGAGTGAGGATATAGACCGTTTTTCACAACGCGACGGGCGTCAGCTCTATGGCTTGTCAGCGTAAGAAGTAGGTAAAGATACCGTTCACGCGATACGTCCGTGCCATAGGTCGACTAAATTGAGACAATAGTGAATAGTGTTAGGCAACCGTCCCCTGCGGGGACTGAACGGACAGATGCATATGCCGAGCAAAATCGAAAAAAAGCAAGCCGCCGCAAAGCTGCGCAAACCGCCGCGCGACTTCTCGTACACGCAGAACCGAGAGCTCAGCTGGCTGCGCTTTGACAACCGTGTGCTTGACGAAGCCTTCGACGAGACCGTTCCGCTGTTCGAGCGTCTAAAGTTCGTGTCGATTTTCGAGTCTAACCTCGACGAGTTTCTCATGGTGCGCGTGGGCGGCCTGTCCGATCTGGCAGAGCTCAAAAAACAGCCTGTCGACAACAAGAGCAATATGACCGCCTCCGAACAGGTCGATGCTGTCATGGCCGAAATGCCCGGGCTCCTTACCCGATGGGAGTCCATCTTTAAGAGCATCGAGGGCAAGCTCGACACCCTGGGCGTTCACCGCGCGCGTGTTGATTCGCTTACGCCCGAGGAGCGCACCTTTGTAACCCGCTACTTCCAGGCCTACGTGTCGCCGGTCATCTCGCCGTTGGTCATTGACCCGCGCCATCCCTTCCCCAACCTGCGCAACGGTGCACTCTATCTGGCTTGTGGCCTGGACGGCGTCACCGACGAGGAGAGCCTGCTGGGCCTTATCGAGATCCCCGCCTCGATGAACCGCGTGGTCGAGATCCCCTCGCCCACCGGCACCTACTCCTACATTCTGCTCGAGGACGTCATCCTCGCCTGCCTGGACAGCTGCTTTGGCTCCTATAAGCCGCTCGACCGCGCGCTCATCCGCGTCACCCGCAACGCCGACATCGATCCGGACGGCGAGGGCGTCGAGGAGGAAGAGGACTACCGCCAGCACATGAAGCGCATCCTCAAGAAGCGCCTGCGTCTGCAGCCGGTAGTGCTCGCGGTCTCGGGGTCGCTCGAGAAGGCGACGCTCAAGACCATCCGCAAGGCGCTCGAGCTTTCTCGCCGCTCGGTCTTTACCTGCGATATCCCGCTCGACCTGGGCTACGTCTTCGGCATTGAGGGCAAGATTCCCGAGCACCTGCGCAACGAGCTGCTCTTTACGCCGTTTAAGCCGCAGCCCAACCCCACCATCGATATGACCCGCTCCATCCGCGAGCAGGTGCTGCAGCACGACAAGCTGCTCTTTTACCCTTACGAGGCCATGAATCCGTTCTTGGACCTGGTGCACGAGGCCGCCTACGACCCCGAGTGCATCTCGCTGCGCATCACGCTCTACCGCGTGGCCAAGCAGAGCCGCCTGTGCGAGTCACTGATCGATGCCGCCGAGAACGGCAAAGAGGTCACGGTGCTCATGGAGCTCCGCGCGCGCTTTGACGAGCAGAACAACATCGAGTGGGCCGAGCGCCTGGAAGAGGCCGGCTGCACCGTCATCTACGGCTCCGAGGGCTTTAAGTGCCACTCCAAGATCTGCCAGCTCACCTATCGCGAAGGCATGGCGCTAACGCGTCTGACGCTGCTGGGCACCGGCAACTTTAACGAGAAGACGGCCAAACTCTACAGCGACTTTATGCTCATGACCGCCCACCCCGGCATCGGCGAGGACGCCAACCTGTTCTTCCGCAACCTGTCGCTGGGCAATCTGCGCGGCGATTACCGCTTCCTGGGTGTGGCGCCCGTAGGCCTCAAGCCGCTCATCATGCGCGGTCTGGATCGCGAGATTCAGCGCGCTCTCGCTGGCGAGCCCGCCCGCGTGTTCTTTAAACTCAACTCGCTCACCGACCGCGAGGTCATCGACAAGATCGCCGAGGCATCGTGCGCAGGAGTCCGCGTGGACATGATCATCCGCGGCATCTCGTGCCTCAAGCCGGGCGTTCCTGGCAAGACCGAAAACGTGCATGTCCGTTCTATCGTCGGACGCTTTTTGGAGCATGCGCGCGTTTACGCCTTTGGCGTGGACTCGGACATGATCTACCTGAGCTCGGCCGACATGATGACGCGCAACACCGAGCACCGCGTGGAGATCGCCTTCCCCGTGCTCGACCCCACCTGCCGCGCCCTGGTGCACGAGTACATGGGCATGCAGCTGCGCGACAACGTGAAAGCCCGCAGCCTGACAAGTGACGGCACCTGGGTTCCCGTGGAGCGTACAGGGGGTGAGAAACCCTTCAACTCGCAGGAAGCCCTGCTGGAGCGTGCCTATCGCAACGCCGAGGCCGCGCCCGAGCCCGTCATTGAGGCGAAACCCGCCCCCGAGCCCGAGCCGCAGCCGGTAGCACCCAAGGTCCAAAAGGTCCAGGCGACCGTCATTGAGCCCGAGCCCGCACCTGTACCTCAGCCCGAGCCGCAGGTCACCAAGCCCGCACCCGAGACGAGCGCCCGTCGCGATAAGCCCGCCGGCAAGACCAAGGCCATCGAGCGCCATCGCCCCGGTCGTGTGCGCATGGGCCTGGGCCTGATCGGCCTGGGTCTTAAGACGCTCATTACCGGCAAGACGAAATAGTCGTTTGTAGAAGCAGTTTGTAGAAGCGCCCCGCATTTGAGGAAAGCCTCGGATGCGGGGCGCTTTTCCCTGCTACCATGGTGCGAACAACAACACGAATGACAGGCAGGGATATGAAGCTCACTATAGAATCGATGACCTACGGCGCCGACGGGTTGGCGCACGCCGACAACGGCAAGGCCGTCTTTGTGCAAGGCGCCGTGGCAGGCGACACCGTCGAGGCCGAGATCGTGCAGGACGGCAAGTCGTTTATGCGCGCCCGCACCACCGAGATTCTGGAGCCGAGCCCCGATCGCATCCAGCCTCCCTGCCCCTTCGTGGGCATTTGCGGTGGCTGCTCGTGGGGCAATCTCTCGCGCACCGCGCAGCTTGCCGCCAAGGAGCAAAACCTGCGCTCCACGCTCGAGCGCATCGGCAAGTTCAGCCCCGATCAGGTCGATGAGCTGGTGCAGCCTATCCGTCGTACCAAGGACGACTGGGGCTACCGCAATAAAATCGAGCTCGAGCCGACCGTTGTCAACGGCCGTGTGCGTCTTGGCATGCACGGCGTCGACCCCAGCAAGATCGTGACCGTTGATTCGTGCCCGTTGTTCGACAAACGCTTCCCCAAGGCACTCAAATCGGTCGTCGGCGCACTCAATTATCTGAGCGGCAGCCATGACCTTGGCCTTGAGCGCGTGGGTATTCGCGCCTCGCGTCGCACCAAGGCGCTCGAGGTGGCGCTATGGACGCCCACGGGCTCTTTCCCGCGCTCGCAGGTCTCCCGCGTGCTGGCAGACGCCGCTCATCCCACGAGCATCGTGCGCGTGATGAGCAAGGGCGAGAAGAAAGCCCGCCGCGTTTCCAAGGTCGAGATGCTCGCCGGCGAGGGCTCCTGGACCGAGAATATCGCCGACGGCCAGATGCGCTTGTCTGCCCCGTCATTCTTCCAGGTCAACACCAAGGGCGCCGAGATTTTAATCGAGCTTGTCATGGACGCGCTCGATCCGCAGGAAGACGAACTGGCCGTGGACCTGTACTGCGGCGCCGGCACCTTTCCCCTGCCGCTCGCCCGCCGCTGCGATTTTGTCGCCGCCGTCGAGGCCTATGGCCCGGCAGTGCGCGACCTGCGCCGCAACTTGGAGATCAACAAGCTCGATAACGTCGACGTCATCGGCGGCGACGCCGTGCGCGAGTTCCCCGATCAAGATGCCGATGTCCTGGTGGTCGACCCGCCGCGCGCAGGCCTGGCGCCCGAGGCCATCGACCTTATCGCCAGCACGAGCGCCCGCGATGTCGCCTACGTGAGCTGCGACCCGGCCACCCTGGCGCGCGATCTCAAACGCTTTGTCGAAGAAGGCACCTTCTCCCCCGTCAAGATCACGCCGGTCGACCTGTTCCCGCAGACCTTCCACTGCGAAACCGTCGTCCACCTCAAGCGCAACTACCCAGAAAAATCATTCGGCGATTGAGCGTGGCAAGCGGGCGCGTTCGGGGTATAAGACGGCTAATTGTATGCCGCCTTACGAAAGGAATCCTCATGCCCAGCGTTGCCGTTCTCGCCGCCGATGGCTTTGAAACTATTGAATGCTTGACCATGGTCGATGTCATGCGTCGCGGCGGCGTGCGTGCCACGCTCGTCTCTATCATGCCCACGCGCGAGGTCGTGAGCTCGCTGCAGATCCCCGTGACCTGCGATGCGCTCTTTGATGAGATCAACTTTGACGAGTACGACTGCGTCGTGCTGCCCGGCGGTCTGCCCGGCGCTACCAATCTGCGCGCCGATCAGCGCGTCTGCGACGTGGTCTGCGAGTTCGCCGCGACCAAGCACGTTGCCGCCATCTGCGCCGCACCGTTTATCTTGGGCGAGCTCGACCTGCTCGAGGGGCGCCACGCCACGTGCTTCCCCGGCTTTGAGAAGAGCTTCCCCGAGGGAGCCTATACCGGTGAGAAGGTTACGCAGGACGGCAACATCATCACCGCCAGTGGCATGGCCCAGTCACTCCCCTTTGCGCTTGAGCTGCTTCGCACGCTGGCCGGCGACAAGGCTGTCGAGAAGGTTGCCGAGGGCATCCAGCTATGATTTTGGCTTCGCAATCACCGCGCCGTATCGAGCTGATGCGCGAGGCTGGCTATGACATCCGCATCATCCCTGCCGATATCGATGAAACGCCGTTTGACGGCGAGGCGCCGCTTACGCTTGTCGAGCGCCTGGCACGCGCTAAGGCCGCTGCCGTTGCCGCCGAGCACGCCGAGCCCAACGAGCTGACCGTCGCCGCCGACACGATCGTCACCTTCGACGGCAAGATCTTGGGTAAGCCGGCAAACGAGGACGAAGCACGCACTATGCTCCGTGAGCTTTCGGGCCGCACGCACCAGGTCGCGACCGGCGTCTGCATCGTTAAGGCAGGCGACACAGCGGCCCCGCATGCCGCCGAGAGCCTATCCTTTGTCGATGTGACCGACGTGACGTTCTATGAGCTCACTGACGAGCAGATTGAGCGCTACGTCGCCTCGGGCGAACCCATGGATAAGGCCGGCGCCTACGGTATTCAGGGCGTCGGCGGACGCATGCTCGTGCACGATATTTCGGGCGACTTCTACAACGTGGTTGGTCTACCCATCGCACGCGTCGCACGCGCGATTCAAAAACTCTCGTAATTGCATCTGGCGCTGGGTATCCCCCAGCGCCTACAATTTTGGCGTACCGTACGGATCCCGACCGGGCATAAGGCCCGGCGGAAAACCGATAGGAGAAAACATGGACACACTGCTTGAAGCCATTGACGTTTGCGATGTCGATGGCTTTTGCTTTGGCAACTATACGGACGAGGAGGCCGGCACCGGTTGCACCGTAATCGTGGCAGCCGAAGGCGCCACCGGCGGCGTTGACGTTCGCGGCGGTGCCCCAGCATCGCGCGAAACCGACCTGCTGCGCCCCGAGAACACCGTCGACAAGGTTCACGCCGTCTGCCTCTCGGGCGGATCGGCCTTTGGCCTCGAGGCCGCAAGCGGTGTTGCCCGCGAGCTCGAGAGCCGCGGCATCGGCCTGCCCGTCGGCCCCACGCAGGTGCCCATCGTATGCTCCAGCTGCATCTTCGACCTTGCCTATGGCGACCCCACGGTTCGTCCCGACATCGATGCCGGCATCGCCGCCGTACGCGAGGCGCTCGATAACACCCCCACCACCCTTAAGCAGGGCAACGTAGGCGCCGGCACCGGCGCCACGGTGGGCAAGCTCATGGGACCTGCCACCTGTATGAAGGCCGGTCTTGGCGCCGCCGCCGTGGCACTCGGTCCCATCAAGGTGGGTGCCGTGGTCTCGGTCAACGCCTGCGGCAACGTGGTCGACCCCTTCACCGGCGAGTGGGTCGCCGGCATGCGAGCCGCAGCCGATAGCGACCAGATCGTCGACATGGAGCTCGCGGCCTTTGCCGCCGCCGGCTCCATGCAAATGCCGCTCGACCGCACCAACACCACCATCAGCTGCATCGTCACTAACATGGAGCTCACCAAGGCCCAGGCCACCAAGGTCTCCCAGATGGCCGCAGACGCCTACGCGCACGCCATTCGCCCCACGCACACCACCAACGACGGCGACACCATCTACACCCTCGCCAGCGGCAAACTGGGCACCCAGGCAAGCGACGCCGTACCCCTCGACCTGCTGGGCATGCTCGCCGTAAGGGCCCTACAGACCGCCATCGTAAACGGAGCCAAAACCGCCAAAACCTCCCACGGCACCCCCGGCGCCGCGAAGTAAACTAGCTCGTCCGGTTGCCCGGTGGGGCTTGGTTATGTTTGCTGCTCTACAGTCCTGGCTCGCACGAAGAGCACATTAAGTGCTCTTCGGCTCGTGCGGAACTCGCGACAAACATAACCAAGCCCCACCGGGCAACCTACCAACCAGCTTCTTTTCAGCCCAGGCCCCTGTGTACCGCGCGTCGAAGATCTTCCAATTTCAAACTGTCTGACAATCGATTCTTATAGCAAAGGCCCCTTGGCCTTTAGTTTGATACAAGTTCCGCACGAGCCGGAAAGCACTTAATGTGCTTTCCGTGCGAGCAGGACTGTTCGCAGTAGCAAACTAAAGGCCAAGGGGCCCAGTCAACCTATCAGCAGCGATTACTCAGCAGCTAGTTGAATTTGAAGATCTTTGAGGCAAGACGGTATAGGCCGAGTGTGGTTTTGTCTCCGGCCCGTCCGTGCAGATTGGTAAAGAAGCCCACCACACCATAACGTGCGCGACGATACATGCGCTCGTCGTAAGCCTTCAGATCATTCCACAGCGTCTTCAGGCGCTCATCGGCGCATTCTTCCTCGGAAAGCTTGGTGAGCACCGAGCAGATCGCCATCATCATGGTGAAGTAGCCCATCATGTACGAGCGCAGGCGCGACGACTCAACATCGCCGTACAGATGGAACGACTCCATCATAATGCGCGTAACGCGGAACTGCTGGTCCAGACGCTTGACCATCGTAGCCTCGTTGACACTCTGGCCCTCGCGGCCAATGAAGTAGCGGTAGAGGTCGATGTCGGCGTAGTACATGGTCTTGCAGCGCGGCAGCGGCACATAGGCATAGATGTTATCCACGTAGAAGGTGTGCGGCGGCATAGGCAGGTTGGACTCGCGCAGCACGTCCGTGCGATAGCACAGACTGTGCATAAGCAGATTCTGGTCCAGACGGAAGTGCCCGATCTGATCCCAGGTGAAAATCTTTTTGCGTGGCAGGGCAAACTTGTAGCCAATAGCGGTATGCGTGCCCTCGTAGACCTTCTCGTACACGTAGTTGGAGATAAACAGGTCGACGCGCTGGTCGCGCTCCTCAAAGCCACGCAGGATCGACAGCATGGTCGAAAGGGCCGCGCCGTCGAGCCAGTCGTCGGAGTCTACGACCTTGTAGTACGTACCCTGCGCCTCGCGCAGGCCCGAAAGGACGGCGATACCGTGGCCGCCGTTCTCCTGGTGTACCGCGCGGATGATACCGGGGTAACGCGCCTCCCACTCGTCGGCCTTGGCGGCCGTCTCGTCCTTGGAGCCGTCGTCCACCACGATAATCTCGATATCGGTGGCGTAATTGCTCCCCTCCAGAATGGAGGTGATGCAATGGTCCATGTCCTTGGCGGCGTTATACGAGGGAATACCGAATGTTATGACTTTATGCATGGCAGGCGATAATCTCATCCGAAAGATCGAGGGCGGAATTGGTCACGGCGTCCATATCGTAGTAACGATACTCGGCCAGGCGACCCACCGGGTGGAAGTTCGTCAGGTTCTGGACGCGCTCAAGATAGCGCTCATAGAGCTCGCGGTTCTCGGGCTCGAGAATGGCGTAGTACGGCGTCTCGCCCGAGCCGGGCGTATAGGCCTTGGAGTATTCCTTCATGATGGTGGTCTTGCCGGGCAGGACCTGACCGGTCATGTTCTTGAACTCGGTAATGCGCGTGTAGTCCTCGCTCGTGGTGTAGTTGACAGTGCCCACGGGTTGGAACTGATCCATATCGAGCGTCTCGAACTTCATATCGAGCGTGCGATACGGCAGCGCACCCAGATCGAGGTTGAACAGCTCATCGAGCGGGCCAGTGTAGACGATCTCGCCGCCATAGACCTTGCCGTCGACTTTAACGGTGGTCTCGTCAATCTCGAACAGATCACGAGCGTCAACGTCGCAGAACACGTCGATCAGGTCGTGATCGAGCATATGTTCGAACAGCGCGGTGTAGCCGTCCTGCGGCATACCCTGGAAGGGGGCCTGCGGGAAGTAGCGATCGTCATCGCCCACAAAGACGGGAACGCGACCAGTGATCGAGGGATCGATCTGGTCGGGAGTCTGACCCCACTGCTTCATGGTGTAATGCAAAAAGACGTTCTCGTAGACGTAATCGGCGACCTCGGCAAGATCCGGGTCGTTCTTCTTGCGCAGCTCCATAATGGGCACCTTGACGTCCTTGCCAAAGGTCTCCACGAGCTTCTGATACAGCTCCTCGCCGCGTTCATCGCCAAAAGCAAGCTTGAGGCTCGCATGGTTGAAGGGCACGGGCATAAGGGTGCCGTTGATGTTGGCAAGCACCTTGTGCTGATAGTCCGTCCACTTGGTAAAGCGCGACAGGAAATTGTGCACGCGCTCGTTAAAGGTGTGGTAAATGTGCGGACCGTACTCGTGGATCAGGATTCCAGCCTCGTCAGTGCAGTCGTAGGCATTGCCTGCAATGTGGCTACGACGCTCCAGAACGGCAACGCGATAGCCGATAGTCTCGGCAAGACGGCGGGCACAAACGGCACCAGCGTACCCGGCACCGACAACGATCATGTCGTACGCACCGGCATTAAAGCCTTCAGGCAGGCCTGAGGTAATCTGCATCGATACTCCTTGTCAAAAGCCACACGCTTTTTAACTGGGCTTTTTCTCGAACATACGTCGAGACATATTTATCAGAGCGATTATAGCGCTAATGCGTCCTATAATGAGCTTGCCACACAAGGAAAGCTCAAGCACCGCGGCGAACATAATTGAAAGGTAAACCCGCTAGCAGCGGGTTTATTCGTGAACAGCCGGGTGCCTGGAGCTTAGCGAAACGCTTGTAAGGAGTAACATGAGCGATTTCCTAAACCGTATGAAGTCTGCCGCCAAGGCCGACCTTAAGACCATCGTCCTGCCCGAGGGCGAGGATCCGCGCACCATCGTCGCGGCTACTAAGATCATCGAGGAGGGTCTGGCCAAGATCGTCATCCTGGGCAACCCCGACGAGATCGACGTTCCCGGCGCCACCGTCATCGACCCGCGCAACGCCGAGAAGCACGAGGAGTACGCGCAGAAGTTTGCCGAGCTCCGCGCCAAGAAGGGCGTCACCATCGAGCAGGCTCGCGCCCAGGTGATGGACGCCACCTACTTTGGCACCATGATGGTCAAGATGGGCGATGCCGACGGCCTAGTCTCCGGCGCTTGCCACTCCACCGCCGACACCCTGCGCCCCGCGCTGCAGATCCTCAAGACCGCCCCGGGTACCAAGCTGGTCTCGGCCTTCTTCGTGATGTGCACCGACACCCCGCAGTTTGGCACCGATGGCACGCTGATCTTCGCCGACTGCGGCCTCAACATCAACCCGTCCTCTGACGAGCTCTCCGAGATCGCCATCGCCTCGGCTCACTCCTGGTCCACCTTCATGGGCAACGTCGAGCCGCACGTGGCCATGCTCTCCTACTCCACCATGGGCTCCGCCGGCGGCGAGGTCGCCAAGAAGGTCCAGGAAGCCGTGAAGTTCTGCAAGGAGAAGGCCCCCGAGCTCGCCATCGATGGCGACCTGCAGCTCGATGCCGCTATCGTCCCCACCGTCGCCCAGCTCAAGGCTCCCGGCTCCTCCGTCGCCGGTAAGGCCAACGTGCTCGTGTTCCCCGACCTCGAGGCCGGTAACATCGGCTACAAGTTGGTTCAGCGCTTCGCCGGCGCCGACGCCTACGGCCCCATCCTGCAGGGCATCGCCAAGCCGGTCAACGACCTGTCGCGCGGCTGCTCTGCCGACGACATCGTGGGTGTCGTGGCCATCACCGCCGTCCAGGCTCAGATGGCTGAGTAGCGGACGCACTCGCCCGAAGGCCGCACAGGGTAGCCCCTGAAAACGTCCTCGACCAATGAAACGCCCCCGTTCTGCTCCTTCGGAGCTACGAACGGGGGCGTTTCTGGTCTGCGGATTGTTTTCAGGGGTTACCCTGTGCGGCCTTCTACTATCACGTGGCATTCAGGGAATCTGGGGTGGACGGCGGCTTGGCTACGAGCTGGGGCAGAGAATCTGAATGATCGGGTGCCACTGCTGGAAGCGCGAGCGTTGCTAGTGATGGTCACTTTGGGACTGGTATTTCCGCTTGCTAGCAAAAAGGCCTCCGGAGCTGTTGCTCTGGAGGCCTTTCTCTCAATTGCAGACGAATGCGTTAGTTGTTACTGGTCAGGCGCTCAACATCGTGGGCGATCATGTATTCCTCGTCGGTGGGGATGACCATGACTGTGACGGCGGAGCCGGCGGCACTGATGACCTGTGGGCCGTTGCCCACGGCCTCGCGGTTCTTATTGTTGTCGATGCGCACGCCCAGCCACTCAAAGCAGTCGCAGAAGGCCTTGCGGATCGACCAGTCGTTCTCGCCGATGCCGGCAGTAAAGGTAATGGTGTCCACGCCCGCCATGGAGGCGATCATGGAGCCGGCCTGCTGCATAGCCTTATAGGCGAACATGTCAAAGGCGAGCAGGCAGCGCTCGTCGCCCTCGGAGGCGCGCGTACGGATGTCACGGGCGTCGTTGGAGATACCCGAGATAGCAAGCAGACCGGACTGCTTGTTCATCATGTCGTCGACTTCCTGGTAGCTGTAGCCGCCCTCGCGCTGCAGGTAGCATACGGTGGCCGGGTCGATGGAACCGCAACGGGTACCCATCATCAGGCCGTCGAGCGGCGTGAGACCCATCGTGGTATCGCGGCACACGCCGTCCTCGATGGCAGCGAGCGAGGCGCCGTTACCCAGATGGCACGAAAGCAGACGGTGGCAGCGCGTGCCCAAGATCTCCTTGGCCATCATCCACTCGTAACGGTGGCTCGTTCCGTGGGCGCCATATTTGCGCACATGATACTTGTCGCACACGTCCTTGGGCAGGGCGTAAGTGTAGGCAACCTCGGGCATGGTCATGTGGAACGAGGTGTCGAAGACCGCCACGTTGGGCAGCTCCGGATACTTCTCACGGCAATACTCAATCGCCGCGGCCTCGCCGTAGTTGTGCAGCGGGGCAAGCGGTGCCACCTCAAGAATCTTGGCCATAACCTCGTCGTCGACAACTGCGGAATCATCGAAGTGCCAGCCGCCCTGAACGATACGATGCCCAATGCCATCAATCGTAAAGTCGGTCTTCTCAAGCTCCTCGAGCACACGAGCGATAGCAGAGCGATGATCGGGGAAAGGGACCTCCTCGGTCTGCTTGGCGCCACCGTTCTCGGAGTGGCCAAAGATGCCCATGTCCGATCCGATACGCTCGCAGTTGCCCTTGGCGAAAACCTTGCGGGTATCGGTATCCAAAAGCTGATATTTAAGGCTTGAGCTGCCGGCGTTGACAACAAGTACGTTCATGAGACTCCTTTGCAGTGCAATACGGTCGACGCAGACCCCTTAAGGCGGCCGCATTTTAATAAGAAGTTATCATATCTTGATAAATAGCTATCAGCATATCGCCCAACGAGCGCAAAAGAGGGGCCGAACGGCGCTCGGTCGTCCAGCCCCTCCCCTCTTGCAATTACTTGCCGTTGACGATGCGCTCGACGTCGGAAGCGATCATGAACTCCTCGTCCGTGGGGATGACGAAGATCTTGACCTTGGAATCCTTGGCAGACAGGCACCAAGCGCCGTCACCACGCAGGGCGTTGCGGGCATGATCCATCTTGACGCCCATAAAGGCCAGACGGTCGGCGACGCCGGCACGAACGGCCGGAGCGTGCTCACCGATGCCAGCGGTGAAGACCAGCGTGTCCATGCCGCACATGGAAGTAGCCATCTCGGCAGCCTTGGCGGCAATCTTGTAGACAAACATGTCGAAGGCGAGCTGGGCATCGGGGTCACCAGCGGCGGCGAGCTCCTCGACGTTGCGGCAGTCGTTGGTCTTGCCGCCGGTCACAGCCAAAAGGCCGGACTTCTTGTTCATCATCTCGTCGACCTCGTCGAAGGTGTAGCCGCCCTCGCGCTGCAGGTAGCACACGGTAGCCGGGTCAATGGAGCCGCAGCGGGTGCCCATCATGACGCCGTCGAGCGGCGTCAAGCCCATGGTGGTGTCCATGCACTTGCCGTCCTCGATGGCGCACAGGGAAGCGCCGGAGCCGATATGGCACACGACGACCTTGCGGGCCTCGCCGTTGGTCATCTCGGCAACCTTCTTGGAGATGTAGCGATAGCTGGTGCCGTGGGCGCCGTACTTACGGATGTGCAGCTTGTCGCAAACATCCTTGGGAAGGGCGTAGGTCTTAGCGACCTCGGGCATGTTGAAGTGGAAAGCGGTGTCGTAGACCGTGACGTTGGGCAGGTCGGGATACTGCTCCAGGCAGTACTCGATAACGTTGGCCTCGGGGTTGTTGTGCAGCGGCGCGAGCGGGGCGACCTCTCGGATCTTGGCGAGAACGTCCTCGTCGACGAGGGAGGAGTCGCCAAAGTACCAGCCGCCCTGAACGATACGGTGGCCGATGCCCTCGATCTTGACGCCGTTGGCCTCGAGGTCCTTCAGGACGACCTCGATGGCGACCTTGTGGTCGGGGAACTCGATGTTCTCGGTCACCTTCTTGGAACCGTTGGCAGCGTGGGTGAAGGTACCGCCGGTAAAGCAGACGCGCTCGCAGGAGCCCTTTGCGGACACCTTGTGGGACTTGGTATCGATGACCTGATACTTAAGGGTCGAAGATCCCGCGTTGACGACCAGAACGTTCATGTGTCTCCCTACTAACAGGCGGTGTGGCGCCGCCAGGTTACATACGCTTCAATAATAAACCCAAACGCCCTCGCGCTCGGGTTTATTGCGTTGATATATAAGTTATCGGTGCCTAAATACTCATGTCCTTCAGCTTGTAAGACGAAATAGCGCGGGGATATACACCAGGGAAGAAATCCCGAGCGCAACAAGCAATACGACTCGAATGCCCGCAACGCTACTCAGCACAGAGTTGAGCAGATAGAAAAGAACGGCACCCACCGCCACCATCTGGCTTTGAACCGAAATCAGTGAACAGCGCATCGATGAGTCGGCAGCATTTTGGAAAACTGAGTATTTGATTGGGGCAAACAACGAGTACGCAACTGTCTGCAGCACATAGAACACGGGCAGCAAATTAGCCGGAGTAAGGGGGATCAAAAACAAAGCTGTCAATACTAAGCGAATGATGCCGCAAATACGCGCAAAACGGCCCTTGTCGACATGAGCAATCACACTGGGCACAATAAGCCCCATGGAGGCCGAGGCAAGGAGCTGGACCGCAATGGTCACACCCGAAGCGACGGAATTCATTCCGCGGCCCGCAAGCAGCAGTGAGAAAAAGTCTTCCAGGGCGACAAAAGCAAATGCCTGAGAACAGTCCATGATGAACGCTGAACGAAGAATGCCATTACACGCAATAGCGGCACCGATCATCTTCGGGCTAATTCCACGCTCAGGTGCCCCCGCAGTGCCCCCTCTTCGCATCTCAGGAATGCAGACAACGACAACCAACGTCAACACCATTGCGATGATATCTGCCGAAAGACCAATGAGATATGCACCGACAGACGAAATGAAACCGCCCACGCAAGCGGAGATGGCATAAGAGGCATAGAAAACAAATCGCTCAACGACATTAAGTCTTACGAGCTGGTCCTGAGAGACGCTGTCAATGTAAATCGCTTCTATGGATCCGCTCAGACATGCAACGGCAAAACCTTTGAGAGCGAACGCACCGATTAAAAGCAGAGGGGAACGGACGAGAAGCAGGGCGGCGTAGTATCCAAGCATCCCCACGACGCCAACGAGACCGCTTGCCTTTCGTCCAAACCTATCAGCAATATAGCCAGTGGGAACTTCGAGGATGAACTTGCTCACTTGATATGCAATCATCATGCTAGAAATCGCCACTATCGAGAATCCGACGAATTCAAGGTAAACCGTCAGAAAATACAAAATAGTGCTGAAGTTCGACAGAAAAACGAACGTCATATAAAGCAAAACCGTACGGTTTTTCATGCTCCGCCCTCCAAGAGTCAACAATCTGAATCGGAATCTTGGAAAAGCATGAGGGCAAAGCCGTCAGCCATGTGTTACAAGGCGTCAACATTCACTTGACGACACGAGGCCAAATGGCCTCACGAAGCAAGATGACGCAATAGGTGAAGAAATACCGTCTGGTGTCGATCGGTCCAGGCATTTTGTCGATAGCAAAAGTAGATGGGCAAGGCTACGTCATGCGAGCCCTCAATAGAGCACTCGCTCACTTCCAATCCATCTGATGCGAGAGAAGAGCCAGAAAAACTCAATATCAATCCCCCGGCTTGAAGAAACTCAGCCTGCGCTCTGCTTCCGTATTCGACATCGCGAAAGCGGAAATTAACCAGCTGAGCTTCGGGACATTGATTGATTGCATTGAGACAGGGTGACAAATTAATGGGAACAGCGAGCCTGCCGCCCAGTAACTCACGAATGGTCATAGCGTCAACAGATTGATGACCAGCTGGGCATGAAAGAACCCTGAGCTCCTTTTCACCCATATATTTTGAAGAAAGGACGCTGTCCCGTGGTTCCTCAAACGAGATAGCCGCGTCCGAAATTCCAAGTATAAGTGATTCAAAGCATGTAGCCGTTGGCTGATGCCACACATCAAGGTGAATCTGAGGGTGCGAGCTTTCAAACGAGTCATACCAGTTTTCGGCAAAAAGGCGCCCCCGCCCGTGAAGGCAGGGGGCGTAAAGACGAAAGTGGCCGTCAGGCGAGACGCCGTCGTCCCTCGATTGAGCGTACTTTTTGAGATCGTCGACTTGTGCCAGGATCACGCGTACACGACGCGCAAATTCTCTGCCCGCCGGAGACAAAACAGCCTCCCCCGCCGATCGGTCGAGCAAAACAATCTGATACTCAGATTCCAACTTTTTTATTGCCGACGAAACGGCCTGCGGACTCACGTGAACGGCGCGAGCTGCTTTGCGCACGCCGCCGTAGTTCGCTACCGCTTGAAGGTATTCGAGTTGAGAAAGCTGCATAGATTACTCCAAAGGCAGCCAAGTCGACGGCCTACGCGCCCTCAGATGAGGTTCTCGCCCAGGTTCTTGCCGCCGAGGACGTGCATGTGGAAGTGCATGACGGTCTGGCCGGCGTTGGCGCCCTTGTTGGAGATGACGCGAAAACCGTCCTCCAGGCCCTTGGCCTTAGCGACCTCCTGGATGGCGTGAGCCATGGCGCCCATGGTCTCGGCAGGCACGTTATCGGCGATATCGCTGTAGTGCTTCTTGGGGATCACGAGCGTGTGGACCGGCGCCTGGGGGTTGAGGTCGTCGAAGGCGATGACCTGGTCGTCCTCATAGACAACGGTCGAGGGGATCTCGTGGTTGGCAATTTTGCAGAAGATGCAATCGCACATGGTTGGTTCCTTTCTCACAGACCAAGGTAATTATATTTGGTCGGGATGGTTAGAACGAGAGGTTGTCGTCCGTGTTGGCGGCTTCGCCGTCGGCGAGCACGTCGTTGCCGTCGACGTCCTTAAGAAGCACCGAGACCTTCTGCTCGGCATCGGACAGGCGGGTGCGCAGGCTCTTGAGGAGCTCGACGCCGCGGGTGTAGCTCTCGAGCGACTCCTCGAGCTCCATATCGCCCGACTCCAGGCTGCGGATAATGAGCTCCAGCTCCTGCGAGGCCTGCTTGTACGTAAGCTGCTCGACCGGGGTCTTCTCTGCCATATCTGTTTCCTTTCCTAAAGGTCTATCACCATAAAACGCGGTCTACTCGACCGTATCGACGGTTGCCGCCACGTTGCCGTCTGCCATACGCACGCGAATGGCGTCGCCGGGTTTAAAGGTCTTGGCGCTCGTAGCCACACCGTCATCGCTGTACGCGATGGAGTAGCCGCGGGCAAGCACCTTAAGCGGCGACAGGGCGTCGAGCGAGGCCGCTGCATGGCCTAAGTCAGAAGCAGGCTTGCTTAGCATCGTGCGCCCCTGATGCTCCAGGCGGGAGCTCGCGAGCCTGAGTGAATGGCGCTTGCCATCGAGCCCCGAGGTACTTGCGACCAAGCGCTCGGGCAGACGCTCGAAGCTCGAACGGAATGCCCCGACCGAGCGCGCAATGGCGCCCGACAGGCGATCGGCCGTCAAGGCGAGCTCCGACTCGCGACGCTCGACCATAAACGTTGGATCGTTAAGACACGGGCGGCACGCGGCTGCATCAAGCGCATCGCCCAAGCGTGCCGTATAGGTGTCCCAGGCACGACGACCACGCTGATCGAGCATCTCCAGATCGACCTGATCCGACCCGATCATCGATGCCATCGCGGCGCCCAGACGTTGATGGCGCGTCTCGAGCACGTCGGCCAGCTCTGTCATGGCCGGCGCCACCGATTCTGCCGCCGCCGTGGGCGTGGAGGCGCGACGGTCGCTCACCATGTCGCAGATCGAGGTATCGGGCTCATGGCCAATACCTGTCACCACAGGCACGGGACAGGCCGCCACTGCACGGGCAAGCTCCTCGTCGTTAAAGGTCATGAGGTCCTCGAAGGAACCGCCGCCACGCACGAGCAAAATGCAATCGGGCGCCGGCGTAATGGTGGCGGCGCGGCGCAAGCCTTCAATAAGCTCTGCTGGCGCACCCTCGCCCTGGACCTTGGCACCCACGCAAACGAGCTCGACAAGTGGGTTTCGACGGCGCAGCGTACGCTTGACGTCGTCGATCACAGCGCCCGAAAGCGAGGTGACGACCGCCACGCGCGAGCAGAACACCGGAATGCGGCGTTTGCGTGCCTCGTCCATCAGCCCCTCGCGGCGCAGCTTTTCGGCCAACTGTGCCACCTGTTGACGCAGCAGGCCCTCCCCCGCCAGCGAGAACGAGCGGGCAACGAAGCTCATGCGCCCCGTGGGCTTGTAGAGATTGAAGCTGCCCTTAAAGCTCACCTGCATACCGTCGCGCAAATCGAAGGTGCGCTTAAGATAGGCGCCCTTCCAGATAATGCAGTCGACAGCGGCCGAGTCGTCCTTGATTTGGAAGTAGCAGTGGCCGCTTCGGGCATTGGGGCCACGAAAGCCCGTGACCTCACCCAGGACGCTCAGCTGCGGAATCGCATCGAGCGCGCCAGCGGCGATCTCCACCGCCTGGCTCACGCTGAGCTCCTTGCGCTCCTGCTCGTCCGATCCGTCGAACTCGGCGGAAACGGCATTGCCGGTTAGATTCCAGCCTGCCACGCAGCCTCCTTTCGTCATCGTGCACAAGGGCTCCGGCCCCGTGCAAATTCAAGTCCCACACATAGTACAGCGCCGCGGGGACACGAATCCCCGCGGCGCCTGTCAGCCCAAGTTCTTATCGGTTGGAGTTTCTGTTGTAGCGAGCCATAAGGTAGAGCAGCTGAATAATCGAGGTGAGCGCCGCCGCCACGTAGGTAAGAGCGGCCGCCGTCAGCACCTTCTTGGCACCGTTGACCTGCTTGGAGCTCATGCCCGACTGCTCAATGTAGGCCACAGCGCGGCGGCTGGCATCGATCTCGACCGGCAGTGTAACCAGCTGGAACAGCACGCTAAACGAGAAGAAGATCAGTGCGAGGGTCGTGAGCCCGGCAATGTTCATAAACAAGCCCATGAGCAGCACGATCGTCCAGGTGTTCTGGGTAAAGTTGACGACCGGCACGAGGGCGCTGCGCACCTTCATCATGGCGTAACCGCTTTGACGCTGGGCGGCATGGCCCGCCTCGTGGCAGGCGACGGCAACGCTTGCGACCGACCCGCCCGAACGGTTAGCGTCAGACAGATACAGGTTGTTGTCCTGCGGGTTGTAGTGGTCGGTGAGCTCGCCGGCAACGCCCTTGATGCCCACGGCGTTGCAACCGTTGGCATCGAGCATGCGGCGAGCAACCACAGCGCCCGTATCGCCGTCCGAGCGCACCTTGGACCACGTCTTGTACGTCGAGTTGATATAGCTCTGCGCGGCAAGACCGAGCACCGTACAGACAAGAACAACCAGCAGGTACAGCGGGTCGATACCAAAGCCGTATCCATAGTAATAGGGCATGCGAATTCCTCCGAATCGAGTTACACGTTGGAGGCATTCTACCCATTCAGGCAGTTAGGCTTCACTACAGCAATTCAATTTTGCCGTCTTTGACCGTCAACCCCATATTGCCCGAAAGCAAATCGTCCAGGCGCGAGCCTACGAGCTCAAAGCGCCAGCCTTCGCGCAGGGGGCTCTGCTCGGGATGCTCGATGTAATCGGCCAGGTCATCGCGCGAGGCAATGACCGAGGTCGCCACGCCCGATCGTTCGGCAACCAGGCGGATGAGCGCGTACATAAGGTCCGTCACGCTCTCCAGCTCCGGCGAGATCTGACGGTGCCCGCGCACCATGAGCGGCAGGCGATCGTGCGGGCAGCTCGCGCCGCGCTTGATGGCCATGAGCGCACCGTCCACGTCGCGCTCCCCCAGCTGATCGGTACCGCGAATGCTACGGAACTCCTCAACGCGCACGGGATTGCGCTTAACGAGTGCAAGCAGCGTGTCATCGGACATGACCCACTTGCGCGGGATGTTACGGCGCTCGGCGCGATCCTCGCGCCAGGCGGCGAGCTCGCGCGCGATGCCCAACTGGTGACGGCTGCACGAATTGATGCGTTTGACCTTACGGAACGCCTCGTGGCGATCGGCGCGATAGTGCGACTCGTCAGCCAGCGGGCGCAGCTCGTCGAGTACCCAGTCCACGCGGCCCAGCTCGCGCAGGCGGCTCATCATCTCGGTATAGGCGACGATCAGGTACTTGACGTCATCGATCGCGTACTCAATCTGCTTATCGGTCAGCGGGCGACGCGACCAGTCGGTCAGCGACTCGGTCTTGGGCAGCGAGACGCCGCAAAACGTCTGCACGAGCGCGCCGTAGGAAATCTGCTGGCGCTCGCCCAAAAAGGCGGCGGCCACCTGCGTGTCAAAAATCGGACGCGGCAGCACGCCTACGGTATGGAGCATGACCTCCATGTCCTGCGAGCAAGCATGGAACACCTTGGTCACGCTCTCGTCGGCCATAAGCTCGGCCAGCGGCGACAGGTCGTCGATCACCAGAGGATCGACCGCGACGCTCTCGGCAGGGGTGGCTATCTGAACCAGACACAGACGCGGATGGAACGTGCGCTCGCGCAAAAACTCGGTATCGACGGCAATCGCGTCGAACTCGCGGGCGCGCTGGCAAAAGTCGAGTAGAGCCTGATGTGTGGAAATGTACATATCAACCCATCGAATAAGGTTAGGCCCGAAAAACACGGGTAGGATATCGGCATTGCCCTACAACTATACTCGGTTAGTCACAGAACGGGAACGTAAGTATGCGCTGCCTTATCATCCACAACCCGGCATCGGGCCCCAGCTCAGATGAAATCTACGCATTCACGCACGCCCTCGCGCAGGGCGGCGACGAGGTCGTGATGCGTTTTATCGGCGATGGTATGGAACCCGAGGACGCCGTGGCAGACGTGCGCGAATTCGATCGCGTGGTGATTTCTGGCGGCGACGGTACCGTCTCCAACGTGCTCGACCAAATGCGCGGATGCGGTGTCCCCACGCTCGTCTTCCCCTCCGGTACGGCCTGCCTGTTCTTCAACAACATCGGCAATGCGCCCGAGGCGGCGGCGCTCGCCAAGGCCTGCCGCGTCGGCCGTACCGTCAAGGCGGACATGGGCGAGCTCTTTTGGCTCGACGAGGACGGCAACGAGAAGCGCCACGGTTTCATCATCATCGCCGGCTCGGGCTACGATGCCGAGATCATGATGAAGGCCGCCCCCACCAAAAACGACATCGGCGAGATTGCCTACTTCCTGTCGGCGCTTGCCACGCCCAACCCCACGGTGGCGCACTTTACGATTGAGCACGACGGCATTGTCGAGGAGCTCGACGGCATCTGCTGCATGGCCGGCAACACCTCGGTCATCCAAAACGACATCAACCTGTTCCCCGACTGCCGCATGAACGATGGCATGGTCGACATTGCGGTCATCGAACCCGTGCGCACCGTGCAGTTGCTCCCAACCGTGATCACCGCCGCGCTCGACCCCGCCGGCAAGGTGCTCGGTCGTCCGCAGTTTAAGATCATCCAGACCAAGGAAGCCAAGATCACCTGCACGCCATCGCTGGGCATGCAGTTCGATGGCGAGATTATCTCCAGCAATTCGGGCGTCTTTGGTGCCCGCGCGCTTCCGCAATGCCTCGACCTCATCGTCGACGAATTCTCCCCGCTCGGAAAATAGGAGGACCCCATGAACGACAATCCCCTGCTCGGCTTTATCGTCATCGTTCTGGCCATGCTCATCGGTTATGCGATCAACGTGATCCACCGCCGGAAGAAGTAATTCCACATTGGTATGATATTCATCCAATTATCGTCTCCCCCGCTGTTTATGCATTTGCCAAACAGCGGGGGATTTTCTTTGCGACCCGTGCAAGGTGCTTTATCCAGCTACAGTAATTGCAGGGTGCCTTTATTTAACTAAAGCTACGAAGTGAGTATTCTTATCCGCTCATCGCATATTTTAGGACGCTCATCGAGTATTTCATCGAATCTAATGAATACTCTTTAGACTTCCTATAGGCTAATAGATGTATTTATTAGCTGAAATCCTGCACGGTTTCGCGGGGTTTCAACAGTTGGGAGGGATTATGAGGTTTACTCATCCTGTCAACACGCTCAAAAAGCTCGGCTGCGGCCTTGCGTTTGGAGCAGCGGCCATCATGGCCATGCCGACTTCGGCACTCGCCTGCACCCAGATCTACATGGGCAGCAAGCTCACGGCAGACGGCAACACGTACTACGGCCGTTCCGAGGACTTCGGTCCGCGCTACATCAAGCACTTTGGCATTGAGCCCGCACACAAAGACGGCAACGAGTACACCTCGGTCGAGTCCGGTTTTGAGTACAAGTCCAAGGGCGCAACCTACCGCTACACCTTCGTTCGCGACAACCCCTCGCAGTGGGAAGATCGCTACGACGCATATTCCGAGGCAGGCATCAACGAGAAGGGCGTCTCCTGCTCTGCCACGTTGAGCACCTCCTATAACGAGAAGGCCGAAGAGGCCGACCCCATCACCGAGGAGACTGGCATTGGCGAATACAACTACGCCAGCGTCATTCTGGGCGAGAGTGCCACGGCCCGCGAGGGTGTCGAGCTCCTCGGCAGCCTGATTGACGAGCAGGGCGTCTGCTCCAACGACCAGATCATCATTGCCGACAACAACGAGACCTGGTTGTTTGCAGCGCTTTCCGGCCATCAGTGGATCGCCATGAGGCTCACTGACGATATCGCCTCGCTCAACCCCAACATCGGCAACCTCACCTATGACGTCGACCTCGACGACACCGAGAACTGCCTCCACTCCGAGGGCATCGAGTCTATGCCTAAGGAGAAGGGCTTTGCCGAGTACACCGACGGCAAGTTCGACGTCGCCAAGACCTACGGCGAGGAGATTGGCGAGGCCGGCATGCACCAGTGGTCGCGCTATATCCAGGGCCGCGATTACTTCATGGCTCCGCTTGCTGAGGGCACCGACTACGAGATCGTCAAGGACGAGCGCGAAGACGCTCGCGCGACGACCGGCGCCCTGGTCCACGAGATGCAGCCGCTGTTCTTCCAGCCCGGCAAGTCCGACTGGAACACCTTTGAGATGATTCGTTCCTTCGCCGCTCGCGGCGAGAATGTCGCCGGCCTCAACGCCAACACCGACGGCGCCTATGCCATCGGCTCCAACCGCAACACCGAAATCCACACCTTCCAGATCCGTCACGGCATGGACCCCGAGATCGCGACCATCCAGTGGGAGATGCTCTCCAACGCCGAGTTCTCCGTCGCTATCCCCCTCTATTCCGCACTGCTCACCGAGGTCAGCCCCTACTTCAGCGATCAGGATGTCTCCTTCGATCACTGCGAAGAGGAAGACGTCGTGAACAACGAGGAGCCCAAGAACTCCATCAACTACGTCCTCATGGACATCAACACGCTCGCCTATGAGAACCGCGACCACTGCGCCACCGGCGTCCGCGCCTATCTCGACGCCCTGCAGAAGGAACTCATCGAGCAGAACCTGACCGTCGACGAGGCCATGCAGGCCGAAGAAGGCACCGAAGCCCGCACCGCCCTGGCCAACAAGGCCGGCAAGGCTGCAACCAAGAACACCTATGTTAAGTGCAAGGCCATGCTCGAGGAGATGCGCGACTACCTCCAGGAGGGCGATTTCTCCGAGGAGTTCGTCCCGAGTGACTACGATGCTGACAACGACTGCCTGGTCGAGTCCATCACCTACGCCGACGAGGCCCTTTCCGATGAGGACGTGGCCGAGCCCGAGGCCGAAGAGGAAGAGGTCACCGAGGAGAAGTCCGAGGGCAGCAACACGGCCGCCATGGCCGTTGGCGCCGTCGTCATCATCGGTGTCTGCGCCTACGTGATCTATCGTCGCAAGAAGGCCTAAGGCCCTCATGTCCTAGCTGAGCGGGCAAGGCAGCAATGGCGGCCTCGCCCGCTTAACCCGCCTTTTTGACCGGCGGGAAACCCGCCTGAAATCTTTTCAAAAAAGATTTCCCCGCACACACTTCGCTGTGCTATAGTGCAGCGCAACAGCAACTAGGTGCGACCGCGCCACGGCATCACGAAAGGAGCCACCAACATGAAGAACACGATGAAGTCTCTCAACAACTGGTGGTGGCGTGATGCGAATACGATCGGTCGACAGTGAGTCCCTCACGCCTGTTTTTGCGCTCTAGGTGATTGGAAGGCCTCCGGTTTCGACCGGGGGCCTTTTTCTATCTCGAGCCCGATCGCATTCGCATCACGCGCCTCCGCTTTTCTCTTGCAATCCCCTTCCGAAAGGATTTTCACCATGTCTCAGAACACCACCGCCACCCAGCCCCGCACCGTCCAGACCGCCGACCGTGGCAAACTCGATGTCCGCGCCCTCGTCCTGCTCGCCATCCTGCTCGCCGCCGGCTTCATCCTCAACTTCACCGTCGGCAAGGCAATCTCGGGCATCTCGGGCGGCATGATCAGCCCCGAGTTCATCATCTCGGCCTTCTGCCTCACCATCCTGGTCGTTCGCCCCAGCATCGGCCAGGCGCTCGTCATTGGCCTCATCTCGGCTGCCGTGATCCAGATCACCACCACTTCGCCGTTCGTCGATTTTGCCGCCGAGGGCATCGCCGCCATGCTCATGGCCGGCATCGTCAACGCCGCCGGCAAGAACGGTCAGGTCAAGCCCGCCATCGCCATTGTCGCAACCTTCCTGACCACCTTTGTCTCAGGTGTCATCTTCATGGTCATCAAGATGGCCATGCTCGGCGTGGTAGGCGAGCTCGCCGCCGCCATGCTGCCCGTCGTCGCCATGACCGCCGTCTTTAACGCCATTCTGGTCGGTGCCCTCTACCTGCCCATCCAGAAGGCCCTGAAGCTCAACTAACCCGCTCGGCTTTACGGGCCACCCCATCTTGGCGTTCATTCGTCGCTCGTGTACCCAAGTACGCTTCGCTCCTCTTTCGCGCCAACCTGGGGCCCTCGTAAAGTCGTCTCCGTGCTCCATTATTCAAAATTGACCCCCTTTCCGATTTAGCCCCTTTCGTGGGGGTCCAGGACACTCTTATCTCAAATCTCACCTTAAGGAGAACATCATGGCCACCAACACCCAAGCCCGCACCATCTCAGCCAACGCCACCTCAGACAAAGGCATCCTCGATATCACCTCGTTGGTCCTGCTCGCCGTCCTGCTTGCCGCCGGCTTTATCCTCAACATGACCGTAGGCAACGCTCTGGCGGTTACGGGAATTAAACCTCAGTTCATCATCGCCGCCTATGCGCTAGCCATCGCGCTCACGCAGGCGAGCTTTGCCCAAGCCGCCATCTTTGGCATCCTGTCGGCCGCCGTTATCCAGATCACCACGTCAATCCCTGGCCTCAACTTTGTCACCGAGCTTGCCGGCGCGCTGACGATGGCAGCGCTCGTTAAGTCAAACATCGGCGGCAGCAAGGTCAATCCCTTCATCGCCGGTCTGCTCACCACCCTGGTCTCGGGTGCCCTCTTCGCCGTCCTGGGCACCGTCATCATGGGTGCCGCGCTGCCCACGGCGCTCGCCAAGGTGCCCATCGTGCTCGGCACTGCCGTCTTCAACGCCGTCGTGGTCCAGGCCCTCTTCTTCCCCCTCCGCAAGGTGCTCAACAAATAGCCTGATATGATGGACGGGCCGCAACTCCACGGCCCCATCATCAAAAGACTGTCCCAAACAGCTAGCTTTTGGGGACGTTCTTAGACGACTAGTCATTTAAGAACGTCCCCAATGACTATGAAAGGTATCCATGAAAACGATCATCAACGTTGACGATGTCTCGTTCTCCTATGGTGCGCAAACCGAGCAGGCGCTTAAGCACATCTCGCTCGATGTGAACAAGGGAGACTTTATCGGCATCATCGGGCCCTCGGGCGCCGGCAAGTCCACGCTTGCCGCCTGCCTGTCGGGAGCCGTACCCCACCACTACACCGGCACTTTTTTTGGGTCCGTCATGGTTGACGGCCACGACACCTGCGAAGTCTCGCTGACCGACGTATCGCAGATCGTCGGCAGCGTGCTGCAGGACATCGACACGCAGATGGTCGCCTCGGTTGTCGAGGACGAGATGCTCTTTGGTCTGGAGAACTTTGGCGTCCCCCATGACCAGATCGAGCAGCGCGTAAGCGAGACACTCGAGACGGTCGGCATCAGCGACCTGCGCGACCGCGAGATCGCCACCCTCTCGGGCGGGCAGAAGCAAAAGGTGGCCATCGCCGCCATCCTCGCTATGCGCCCCCGCGTGCTGGTGCTCGACGAACCCACCGCGGCACTCGACCCCGCCAGCTCCACGCTGGTCTTCGAGACCCTGCGCGAGGCAAACCGCGCACTCGGCATCACCATCGTCATCGTTGAGCAAAAGGTCGCTCTGCTCTCGGAGCACTGCAACCGCGTGCTCGTGCTCAACCATGGCGAAATCGCGCTGCAGGGCGAGCCGCACGAGGTCTTCGCGCACACCGATGAGCTTCGCACCATTGGCGTCGACTGCCCCCGCGTCACACGCATCTTCAATAGCCTCGAGGCCGATGGCCTGGCAAGCGGCACCCCTTGCTTGGATGTCGACGAGGCCGAGCGCCTGATTACGGGCATCGTCGACCCCGCATACGCGGCCAGCGAAGTCCAGGCTCCCGCGGGCTCCCCGCATGCCCCGTCGTTGCGCCCTCATGCCAAGGACGCCGAACCCGTGCTCACCTTCGACCATGTTGAGTTTGCCTATCCCAACGGCGGTGCCGCCGTCCACGACCTCAACCTGACCCTCTACCCCGGCGAGCTCGTGGGCATTGTCGGCCAAAACGGCGCCGGCAAGACCACGCTCACCAAGCTGCTCACGGGCCTGCTTAAGCCCGCCTCGGGCAGCGTGCGCGTTACGGGCCTTGACACCGCCGCGGTTCCCACGAGCCGCATCGCCCGCGAGGTCGCAACGCTCTTTCAAAACCCCGACCGCCAGATCTGCAAGAATACCGTGCTCGACGAGGTCGCTTTTGGCTTGGAGCTTGCCGGCATCGACCGCACCGAGGCCCTGCGTCGTGCTCAGCTCGTCATCGACCGCTTTGGCCTGCCCGCCGACGAGGCGCCCTTCTCGCTTTCGCGCGGCCAGCGACAAATGGTGGCGCTCGCCTCCGTCGTAGTGGTTGAGCCCAAGATCGTAGTGCTCGACGAGCCCACGAGCGGCCTTGACTACCGCGAGTGCATGACCGTCATGGAAACGGTGCGAACCATGGCGGAGCGCGGCTGTGCCGTGATCATGGTCTGCCACGATATGGAAGTCGTTTCCGACTTTGCCGAGCGCATCGTTGTGATGGCCGACGGCCGCATCCTCGACCGCGGAGGCACACACGAGCTGTTCTCGAATATCGAGCTCATGCAGCGTGCCTACGTGGAACCGCCCCAGGTCATTGAGCTCTCGCGCCGCTTGGCATCCTCCGTCTCCCCCGCTTTTGCGCAGGTGAGCGAGGTCACCGATATCGTTCGCATTACCAAGGAGATGGTCCGCCGTGGTTAACGTCATCGACTACATGCCGGGCGACACGCTGCTGCATCGCCTGAACCCCGTCGTCAAACTGGGCCTCGCTGCCGCCATCATCATCGGCATCTTTTTGTCCGACACCTATGTTGCGCTGTTGGGCTTTTTGGCACTCACCCTTGCGTTGGGCGACTACGCCGGCGTCGTCGATCGCCTGTTCTCGCTACTCAAGCTGCTGATTCCGCTCGCACTTATCATGTTGTTGCTCCAGCTGGCCTTTATGCGCGATGGCAACGTGATATGGGGCTTTATCACCGACACGGGGCTCATCACCGGATCAAAGGCCTGTCTGCGCCTGCTGGGCGTGGCGTTGCCACTCATCCTCATGCTCATGGTGACCAAGCTCAACGACCTTGCCAACGCCTGCGTCGAGGTGCTGCACGTGCCGTATCGCTATGCCTTTACCTTTACCACGGCACTGCGCTTTGTGCCGGTGTTTGGCCAAGAGATGAACGCCATCATGGAGGCGCAGACCGCACGCGGCGTCGAGTACGACACCAAGAACCCCATCAAGAAGCTCAAGCTCATGCTGCCGTTGTGCGTACCGCTGCTTATCTCGAGCGTGGGCAAGACCGACGCCACCGCGCTTGCCGCCGAGCAGCGCGGCTTCTACCTGCGCACGCGCGCCAGCTCGTACAAGCGCTATCCCATCAAGGGCCTGGATATCGCCGTGCTCGCCATCAGCATCGCCCTCATCGTCCTGGGCTTCCTCTTCTAGCAACCGCCAGCGGTAACCGGCACACGCAAAAGGCCTCGGCTCGCACCAAACGAGCCGAGGCCTTTACTGTTTTCCCAGATAAAACCAACCAAAATAAACCTGTCCCTATTTGGCAGGTTGAGAGCTATTGGCGGTAGGGGGCGCCGCTGCGAATGATGGACTCGCGCACCAGGACGTCCATGGCGTCGAGGGTAATCTCGGGCATCTCGCGGTATTTCTGCAGCACCGAGAGCTCCGTGCAAGCCAAAATGACACGGTCGCAGCCGCTGCGGGCAAACTCCCACATCACGCGGTCGAACTTATCCATATCGGGCTCACGTCCGGCCTTCACATCATCGTAGATGAGCGACATCACGTCGGCCTGGCGCTTCTCGCTGGGGTAGACGACCTCGACGCCCGCCGCCTCGCATTCGCGCCCATAGACGCCCGCGCCCACAGTTCCGTCGGTGCCCATGATGCCAATCTTGCGCACCGGCTCGGCCGGCATACTCAGGTTGGGGTCGAACTCGCACTCCCCCATCACCGCACCCGCAAGGGCATAGCGCACCGACTCACGCGGCATGTGGATAATCGGCACCTTCGTAAACGACTGGATCTGGTCGTAGAAGTAGTGTGACGTGTTGCAGGGAATGGCAATGTGCGCACAGCCCAGCGACTCGAGTGCCTGGGCACACTCTTTCATGGTCGCCAGCAGCTTGGCGTGCTCGCCGGTCTTAATGGCCAGCGTGCGGTCGGGCATGGTCGACTTGGAAAGAACCACCATGTCGATATGCTCTTGGTCGCACGTAGCCGCCGTATGGCGCACCACCTGGTCGTAGTAATACGACGTGGCCTCGGCGCCCATGCCGCCGATAACTCCCAGCTTTTCCATCGCCGCCTCCTTGGTGACGCTTGCGCAATTGCGCGTATCATACCCGCGCCCGCCCGATGTAAACCGGACGGGCGCCGCACTCATCTACTTGTAATACGTCTTGAACAGCTTAAAGTGGCGCAGCTTGGTGTGCCACATGCGCAGCCAGCGGTTAAAGACAAAGTCGCCCTTCATAAACGAAGGGTCGGCGCCCTTGCCTTCCTTGTCCAGGCGATGCACCTTAGCGCGCAGCTCGGGATCCTTGACGTACTTGTCGACGACGCCCATGGGGACGACCATCCACAGCGCCTCGTCCTGCGCCGTCACAAATTCCGGCTCAAACGGGCGGTTGAACACATACTCGTCCACCACATACTTGGCAACATTAAAGCCGCTGTTGGTGACATAGTAGTTGCTGCGGCCCTGGCGGGTGTTGAAGTCGAAGAACTTAAACGAGCCATCGCGTTCGTCATACTTAACGTCAAAGTTGGAATAGCCCACAAAGTGAAGGTCCTCGAGCAACTTGCGCACGCCGCCCATGAGCTCGTCATTGGGCTCGGTGATGATACAGGCGTGGTTGCCGACACCGTGAGGCTGATGCTCCTCGAGCAGCACGTGACCCAGGCACATCATGCGCACCTTGCCGTTGCGGTCGGAATAACTGGTGAGCACGCGCATGTACTCGTCGTTGCCGGGCACGCGATCCTGCAAGATCAGGTCGTCGGTGTAGCCGCTGGCATACGAGTCGCGAATGACCTGTTCCAGCTCGGCACGGTCGGCAATCTCATAGGCCTTTTTCTGGCCCTCGAACTCGTGCTGCCACCACATGATGCCGTCAGAAGGCTTCAGAATCATCGGGTAGGGAAAATCGATCTGGTCGAGCACTTCGGCAGGCGCCTCGCCTTTGGCGTTGAGCATCGCCATGGTGAAGGTAAAGGTATGCGGATAGGGCACGCCATGCTTCTCGCACAGCTCGTAGAAGATCTCCTTCTTCTGACACTGCTCAAGCATGCTATAGGGAGCGTAAGGCGCGACGATATTATCCGCCAACTCATGGGCATCCTTGGCCTGAGCCACGAGGGCAACATAGTTATCGCCACAGCCCACAAGGACAATCGTCTTATCGGCATGCGCTTGGGCAATGCCGTTGACGGTCCTGAGCATCACGGGCATGGTATCGATATCCACGTTGGGCGTGTAGTCGATAATCTGGCTGCGGTACGCGGGACCCGTCTGGTACTTGCCAAAGACCAGACTCTTGACCTGGTACTCCTCATAGAAGGCGCGCGCCACCGAATAGGCGTTGATGTCGCCACCGAGCAGCACGGGAATAAACTCGCGCTCTGTAAACTGCAATGCCATGGAAACTTCCTATCATGAACTGCCCACACAACGGGCGGTCTTTGCGCAACTGATTTATTCTAGCGTGCCAAGCCGCCGGCGCCCAAAGCTCCACCGTATCTATGGCAATCGACGTAATCGTCCAGCACGAAGGCCAGCACGAAGACGGCGCTCACCGTTGTATGACAATGGGCAATGAACCTACCATTGTTGTAGGATTCAGCGTATTGACATCCTCAAACGAAAGGCGCGCACGTGCCCCAAGACCATCCGACCGATAACCCCATCCTCAATGCCGCGAAGCGCGAGCTGGCGGAACGCGCACAAACGGCCGTTCCCCTACGCACGGCAAACGATGCCTACGACAGGCCCGCCCGCATCGTCTCGATCAACACGTCGGCACACAAGGGCACGCGCAAGTCGCCCGTCGCCGATGGACACGACACCGTTATAGAGCAATTTGGCCTCACCTCCGACGCACACGCCGGGCATTGGCACCGCCAGGTTTCCTTTTTAGCTGCAGAGTCCATCCAGACGGCGCAGGAGCGCGGGCTCGATGTGCACGAGGGTGACTTTGGGGAGAATTTCACCACGCAAGGCATCAATCTACTCTCGCTCCCCTTGGGCACGCAGCTCAAGCTTGGCAGCGAGGTGCTTGTCGAAATCAGCCAAATCGGCAAAGTCTGCCACACACGCTGTGCCATCTACTATCTCGCCGGCGACTGCATCTTTCCCCACGAGGGCGTTTTTGGCGTGGTACTAAAGGGCGGAGAGGTCCATATCGGCGACGACATCCAAGTGGTCAAGTTCGGCGACGGCACTTGCTCGTTCACCCCTGCCGAGGCCCTTGAGGAGATTGAGCGGGCTCGTCAGGAGGGCACGCTGTAGTTGTAAAACCCCACGTTGAGATAGCTTTTACAGCCCAAAACACCTCTCAAACAGGGCTCTGTAACGTTAAAGTTGAACTCTATGGTTTCTCAACAATTCATCATAACTGCAGGTCAAAGCCAAAGCCTCAAGTTCAACTTGACCCTTTGGAACCTTTAAGGTTCAAGTTGAGGTCGAAAGCAGTAGTAGAATACCGTTCGAACCATAACCTACGATTGATTGCAGAGGGACTGGATGCAGCATTCGAATCATCGCGCCGCAGCGCTCATTGCGTCGAAGCCGGCTCGTATCATCACGAGCGCCGCGCTCGCCGTTGCGCTGACGGCCACGCCGATGCTCTCCCCCGTTGCGGCGTATGCCGCCTCGCAGGCAACGCAGGACCAGCTTTCCGCAGCCCAGCAGAAGATCGAAGCCGCCACGAGCGCCTACAACGACGCCCGCACCAAACTCGATGACCTGCAAAAGCAGATTGACTCCAATGAGGCAAGCATCGAGGAAATCGAGGCTAAGCTTCCCGAGCAGCAGGCCAAGGCAAGCTCCGCCATGCGCGATCTGTACAAGTATCAGAAGGGCACCAACCCCATCGTGAGCTTCCTGGTCAACGCGCAGAGCCTGGGTGAGTTCATCACGACCTGCAAATACACCAACCAGATCACGAGCTCGAGCGTCGACGAGATCGAACAGCTCAATAACATGCAAACCGAACTCGAGCAAAACAAGGCTGAGCTCCAGCAGGCCAAGTCTCAGCTTGAGGCAGAGCAGAAAAACGCCGAGGATGCGTTGGCTCAGGCCCAGCAGCTCCGCAGCGAGGCACAGGCAAAAGCCGAGCAGGAAAATGCCGCCGAGCTTGCCAAGCTTGAGGCCGATAAGGCCGCTGCCGCCGAGAAGCTCTCGGGCGAGGGCGTAAGCGGCAGCAATTCCAGCAGCCAGGCCACCAACACCAACACCACCATCGACACCACGGTGAACAACGCCAATACCGGTAACTCCGATTACGATTCGTTCATTAATGAGTGGACGAGCCGCATCGACAATTATCTCGCCGGCTCCCCCATGGCAGGCCAGGGCTATAACTTTGCCGTCGCCGCTTGGAATACCGGTGTCGACCCCCGTTGGTCCCCCGCCATCGCCTGCATCGAGAGCACCAAGGGTGCTTATTGCGCCAATTCTTACAACGCCTGGGGCTGGAGTGCCCGTGGCGGCGGTTGGCGCAGCTTTGGCAGCTGGAGCGAGGGCATCTCCGCTCACGTTGCCTATCTGGGCGCCAACTACGGCTCCACCCTTACCCCGGCTGCGGCCAAAAAGTACTGCCCGCCCACGTGGCAGGACTGGTACAACAAAGTCGCCGCTCAGATGAACCGCATCTAAGTGCAACTGCAAAGGGCCCCAATGGGGCCCTTTTCTTTTAGGTAGCGGAAGTATCGACGACGCCGGTCGCATTGGCAACCGCGACTATGACGATCATGCATAGGAGCAGCACACCCAATGCCTTGAGCCAGAGTTTCGCGAGTTTCTTGCCGCGATAGCTGTCGAACAGCGCGAATCGCCGACGAAGACGGCGCTTATCGAGTAGCGCAAAATGCATAAGCACCATAAGGCCATCGACAAAGAAAAAATACTCGATTATGAGAAGCCACGTCGGGTAGCTTTGGTTTGCTCCCGTGGGGTGAAAGACGGCAAAGTGACTTCCGGCAAAGAACACAAGTAGCGAGAAGCAGACAAGCGTATTCCAAATGCGCCCCAGAGACTCCGGAACGCGAGAGAGCAGACCGCATGCAGCGGAGGCGGCAGGCCTAGGAAGCCCTGCGGGGTTCTGGAGCCCTTGGAGCGTCAACACCGTCTCCGAGGCCGGAGTACGGACAGGCGCAGGTGTAGAAGGCCGCACGGGGCGGCTCAGATCGTATGCCGAGCGCGTCGCCCGTCCCAACGCTTCCGCACTCGCAAAACGCTTGGCCGGGTCGAGCGCCATCGACATGCAGACGGCATCGGCAAGTGGAGTGGGAATGCCACGCGCCTCGCATTGCTCGCGCATGTCGAGCCCTGGTTTAGGGTCGACTCCCGTCAAGCAGAAGAACAACAGGGCGCCAAGTGCGTAGACGTCGCTGCGTACACTCGTCTGCCCAAACCCATACTGCTCGGGTGGCGCATAGGGTCGCGTGCCGAACTTGACGGTGTCTGCATCGGCGCCATCGCGCCACACGCGCGCGATCCCCAAGTCGATAATCACCAGCGACGAAAACGTCAGGCCGTCATCAGACGTATAGTTGGCACCCGTCACGATGATATTCGACGGCTTGAGGTCGCGATGGATCACCGGCGCCGACGTCTCCCCCGCCATTGCAAAACCGGCGTGGAGCTCGCCCACGGCATCGCATAGGGCAGGATACAATTCACGCGCATAATCGGGGGTGGCTCCCAGACGGTCCACCAGCGCCCTGAGCGTCTCCCCTTCGATGTATTCCATAACCACGTTGAGCTCGTCGCCCACACGATGACAATCGACGATTCTGGGCAGGTGCTCAAAACGCCTGCCTGCCCGCTGGGCGGCAAACAGACGCTCGTATGCCCCGCCGATTTGAGCCGAAGCATCGATGCGTTTACGGACAAAGGGGCCGAGCGAACCACCGCCGGTTCCTTCAAAGTACACGAGCTCGGTTGTTTCAACGGACGAGCGCTTAAGTACACGCTCCACGCGATAGCTGTCGTCGCGATCGAGCGACGCCAGATGTTCGGCAAGCGCTGCGGTCAGCTCGTCATCGGAATATGTTGTGGTCTGAGTATCCATAGCCTCCATCATAGCGCAGGGCGCAGACACCCCATGGCATCCGCGCCCCGTTCGTTTGCATCGTTGTTCGGCAGCTCCGCCGGCTCAGATATCAGCCGCTAACTCACCGTCTCCTCGCCAAAGCGATACAGCTCCTCGTTGACCTTTTGGAGGCTGCACCCGCGATCGATGCAAAAGATGATAATCGCATCACGGCGATCCTTGCAGTTGAGGACGCTTACCCCGGCAGCCGTCAGTGCACGGTTGGCCTCTTTGAGCGTCAGCGCCATCGCAAAGGCAATCTGCAGCACCTTATTGCGACTCGGGTGACGCGCACCGGTAAAGATCTGATAGCCAAAGGTCTCATTGAGATCGGCCATACGAACCACGCGCGAGCGCTCCAAGCCCTTTTCCTGCAGCAGCTGCTTCAGGTAGTCCGAAAGCGACGGGGCAGCAAAGTCGTGCTCCCTGATATAGCCATCGATGTTCGGCGCATCGAGAAGCTCATTGAGCAGCTCCTCGGTCAGCTTTTTATCGGGCATACGACTTCACCTCCCCCAGTGCATGCAACATGCTAGAAACCGCTTACGTCCGAACGCTCCCAGCTAGCAACCTGGTCGGGAGACACCGTACCCAGCGCCTCGAACTTCCAGGAGCCGCCCGCCTTCAGATGATTGGTGTTTGCAAGAGCCGTTCCAACCTGGTTGCCATCGGCATCATACAGAACATACTCAATCTGAATGTAGCTCTTTTCCTTGTCCGTGTTATTGGTCAGCGTGCCCGTGATCTTATAGGCAAACTGATTGGAGGTGTCTTCAGCCTCGTCAGCAATGGTATACGGTTCTTGCGGTTCTTTTTGCTCCTCAGCCTGCTGTGTCGCCTCGGCAGGTTTTGCCGAATCGCTCGCAGACGAATCGGTTGAATTGCCACCCATAGAACCCACGGCACCGACGATAACCAGCACCACGATGACGCCTAGGACAATCTTGCCGATCGGCTTCTTTCCCTCTTTTGCCATTATTCATCCTTCCTACGATCCGGCTACCGTGCCGGCACACAGCACATCGTAGGAAGGATTGAACTTGAATTCATTAGCTGAGAGCTAAGGTTGCGGTAAACGGCCAATGCAGCTATCCAGACGCCGAGCAAACGCACTTTGCGTGACCGTCTGCTGGCAGCGCATCAACCCACCATGACGGATTTCCCGGTAAAGGCACTGATCATCATTAGAACAAAGAACACTAGGTAGCTGATGCTCAATAGGTACGCAATGATCAGGAAGACGACCCAGCCGACATTGGTCTTACCGTCGGCGCGGCGCTGCTCGCGAGAACGGCACAGCCAGACCGTCACGCCAATGGCCGCAATCAGCAACACGAGTGCCGCCGCTGCCACTCCGGCAAGCGCAAACATCACGCCAATGCTCACAGCAATAACCGGAAGCAGTAGCAAGCCACACCCGCATCCACCCGGGCTATATACGGCAGACTGTCGGCGTCGTTCCATCGTCACTCCAAGCCAAGCAATCGTTTGTAGACATCGAGGCCCTTGAGTAGGATTTCCTCGTCGAAGAGCATGCTATCGGTATGCAGAGCGCTTGTGGCATAGGCTGGGCAGCCATCAGCGTCGATCGGGTTTTCTTGTCCCTCTGGCACGCCCGTGCCCAGCAAGAAAAACACGCCCGGCAGATGGCGCTGATAGAACGCGAAATCCTCGGCGATTAGCAGCGGCTCGTCCGCAAGTTGCAGCTCGGACAAGGCAGGCGCAATGTGGGCGAACAGCTCGGGGTCGTTATCGACCGGTGGATAGCCCTCGGCAAAATTGAGATCGTACGTGCAGCCCGTTGCGGTGCATGCTTCATCGAGCACACGGCGTACGCCCTCGCGTGCACGGTCGAACATGGAGTCCGTAAACACACGCAGGCTGCCGGCAACATGAGCCTCCCCCGCCACCGCATTGCAGACGGTGCCGGCCTGCAGCAGGCCGAACTTACCAATGCAGGGCTCGTCGGCACCCAGCTCGTCCATGAGCTCGCGCTCGGAAACCAAGAACTTGGCAGCCGCCAATGCCGCATCGTGCGATTCGCCAACGGGAACGCCGTAGGTCTTAGCGATATGGATGCTCGTCCCGTGAATGTGCACATGTGTCTCGCTCGAACGTGCTAGCAGCGGACCGGGGCAGCTCGCCAACGTACCGGCAGGCAAATCGGGCCACACATGGAAGCCGAAGATGCGGTCGGCACCATAGCGCTCGAACACGCCGCTCTCGCACACTGTCTTGGCGCCACCGGTCGTCTCCTCGGCAGGCTGGAACACAAAGAGCACGTTGCGTTTAATGGCGCCCGGCTGCTCACGAATCGTGCGATCAACGAAGGTTGCCGCCGCAAGCGCCATGGCCATGTGTCCATCATGTCCGCACGCGTGCATTTTACCGGGATGGGTCGAGGCAAAACCAGCTGCCGTCGCCTCCGCAATGGGTAGGGCGTCCATGTCGGCGCGAATCGCCGTAGCACGCGCGGCGCCCGTACCGGCATCGAAGAAAGCGCAGACGCAGCTGGGACACGGATGGGTCACCTCGCAGGCGAGCGGCGCCAACACGCCCTCAATATAGGCGATAGTCTGCGGAAGATCGAAGTCGAGCTCCGGGATCCTGTGCAAGTCGCGCCGATAGCGGCGGAGTTCTTGGAGCTCGGTCATAAAGGTTCCTTTCATAGGTGCGCGCCAGTTGCCATCTTATTGTGCCGCAAGATTGCCGCACCCTTATTTCCAGCATATCCCTGCATTTTTTAAACGTTATATACAAATACTCTTGTTTGGTAAAGTGCAACGTGGTAGGGTCTTTACCACTTGATAGAGGCGCGGGCACGAAGAGCCGCGGGCGAGCCGGCAGGCTTTGACCCCGTGGGGAGGCGAAACCCGCCGAACTGGGTTTTTCGGGCACGAACAACCTGGTGGGCCTGTGGGAAACACCCACAGGACTGTCTGCAGCAATGCGGGAGCGCTATCCGGACATTGGGTCCACGCTATACGGATTCGATGCGCCGATGGCGCCGTCTGGATAGCGAGGTTTACGGGACATGGCATTGACCCCCAACGAGGCATATGCGGCCAAGCAGCCGTTTGTGGACAAGGAGACACTCGAGCATATCGTCGAGCAGTTCCCCACGCCGTTTCATCTATACGACGAGGCGGGCATCCGCCGCAACATGCAAGAGGTGCGCGACGCCTTTGCGTGGAATCCGGGCTTTAAGGAGTACTTTGCCGTCAAGGCCAACCCTAACCCGGCACTCATATCCATCCTCAACGAATACGGCTGCGGCTGCGATTGTTCGAGCTATACCGAGCTCATGATCGCCCGCTCGCTGGGTATCACCGGCCACGACATCATGTTCTCGTCCAACGACACGCCGGCGGCGGATTTTGCCCTTGCAGATAAACTGGGCGCCATCGTCAACTTTGACGACATCAGCCATATCGAGTTCTTTGAGCGCGTCGCGGGTCCCATCCCCAAGACGGTAAGCTGCCGCTTTAATCCGGGCGGCCTGTTCCAGCTCTCCAACGGCATCATGGACAACCCGGGCGACTCCAAGTACGGTATGACCACCGAGCAGCTCTTCGAGGCGTTCCGCATGCTCAAGGCCAAGGGCGCCGAGAATTTTGGCATCCATGCCTTCCTTGCCAGCAACACCGTCACGAACGACTACTACCCCAAGCTTGCGCGCATCCTCTTTGAGCTTGCCGTGCGCCTGGAGCGCGAGACCGGCGCACATGTCGCCTTTATCAATCTGTCCGGCGGTGTGGGTATCCCCTACCTGCCCGAGCAGCAGGCTAACGACATCCACGCCATCGGCGAGGGCGTACACGCAGCCTACGACGAGATTCTGGTCGCCGCCGGCATGAGCGATGTGGCGATCTGCACCGAGATGGGCCGCTTTATGATGGGCCCCTACGGCTGCCTGGTCACTAAGGCCATCCACGAAAAGCAGATCTACAAGGACTATATCGGCGTGGACGCAAGCGCCGTCGACCTCATTCGTCCCGCTATGTATGGTGCCTACCACCACGTTACGGTGATGGGACAGCCGGGTGGCCCTGACAAGACCGCAGCACCGGTCACGAACACGTATGACATCACGGGCAACTTGTGCGAGAACAACGATAAGTTCGCCATCGACCGCGAGCTGCCGCAGATCGACATGGGTGATGTGCTCGTGATTCACGATACCGGCGCGCACGGTTACTCCATGGGTTACAACTACAACGGCCGTCTGCGCTCCGCCGAGGTCCTGCTGCGCCCCGACGGCTCGGCAGATCTCATTCGTCGCGCCGAGCGCCCGGGCGATTATTTTGCCACGCTCGACGTGCTGCCGTGCGGCCGCGAGCTGCTGGCAAAGTCGCGCGCCGATGCCGCCCGTCGTCGCGCCCAGGACGAACGCTTGGCCGTCGCCGCCCAATGGAACAAACGCATCCAGATCGCAGAAGCGAAGGAGAAGAATATGGATGTCCGCAACCTCGAGGGCTCGATCGTCGCCCTCGTCACGCCATTTAAAAAGGACGGCAGCGTCGACTTTGACGCGCTCGAGCGCCTTATCGATTTCCACCTGCAAAACGGCACCGACGCCTTCCTCACCCTGGGCACCACCGGCGAGAGCGCCACGATGACCGATGACGAGGACAACTCCGTTGTCGCCGCCGTGGTCAAGCAAGTTGCAGGACGCGTCCCCGTCATCGCCGGCTCGGGCTCCAACTCCACGCAAACCATGCTCACCAAGTCACTCACCTACCAGGGCTTGGGAGCCGACGGCCTACTGCTCATCACCCCCTACTACAACAAGTCCAATGAAGAGGGTATCTATCGTCACTTTAAGACCGTCGCCGACGCCGTGGACATCCCCTGCATCCTGTACAACATCCCCGGCCGCTGTGGCTGCAGCATCAGTGAGCGCAATGTGGAGCGCCTGGCCGCGCACCCAAACATCATGGGTATTAAGGAAGCCTCGGGCAACGTCGCCTACGCGGCCAAGATTGCTCACCTGCTGTCCGATGACTTCCGCATGTACTCGGGCGAGGACGCGCTCACCGTGCCGCTCATGAGCCTGGGCGCCTCGGGCACCATCAGCGTGTGGGCCGACGTTCAGCCGCAGCTCGTGCATGACATGTGCCGTGCCTATCTGGACGGTGACGTGGCACGTGCCCGCGACATCCAAATTGCCGGCCAGCCGCTCATCAACGCCCTCTTTAGTGAGGTCAACCCCATCCCCGTTAAAGAAGCGCTCGCTCAGATGGGTATGATCGAGGCAAACTACCGCATGCCGCTTTGCCCCATGGCCAACGACACGCGCGCTGCACTTACCGATGCTCTGAAGGGAGCTGGTCTGCTTGATTAAGACCGTCATTATGGGAACGGGCCGCATGGGCTCGCTCATCCGCACCACCGCCGAGAGCGTTGTCGACGCCGCCGGTCAGCCCGTTTTTGATATCGCCGCCCAGATCGGTTTTAATCTGTCCGAGCTCGAGAGCGCACCGGCAGCCGACGTCATCATCGACTTCTCGAACGTTGCGACCTTCGATGCCGTCGTCGCCTATGTCGAGCGCACGGGCGCCGCACTCGTTTCCGGCACCACGGGCTACACACCCGATCAGATGGACTGCCTGCGTGAGCTGGGTCAGAACGCCCGCGTCATGCACTCCGGCAATTTCTCCATCGGTATCGCAGCCTTGCGTCATCTGGTAGCACAGGCCACACGCGAACTGCCCGGCTTTGACTGCGAGATTGTCGAGACGCACCACAACCAAAAGGTTGATTCCCCGAGCGGCACTGCCAAGCTACTGCTCGACGCCATCGTCGAAGCTGAGCCCGAGGCGGGCTACCACCCCGTCTATGGCCGCGAGGGCATGTGCGGCGCGCGTGACCCCAAGGAGATCGGTATGCACTCGCTGCGCGGCGGCACCGTCGCCGGCGTGCACGAGGTTAGCTTTTTCGGCCAGGACGAGGAGGTCACGCTTACCCATCGCGCCGCGAGCCGCCAAATCTTTGTCAACGGCGCTCTGGCCGCCGCTCAAAAGCTCGTCGTCCGCGACCCTGGCTTCTACACCTTCGACCAGGTCATGTTCGCCTAACCAGGTATCAACCGAATCCACCCAAAGGAGACACAGCATATGAGTAACGCAACCGAGATGGATGCACAGGAAATTATCAATTACATCGCCACCGCGCCCAAAAAGACGCCCGTCAAGCTGTACGTGCGCGAGAAGCCGGGCATGAAGGTCCAGTGGGGCAATGCACACGTCTACGGCGGTCGTCGTGGCAAGACCGTCTTTGGCGACTGGGATGAGCTCAAGGCAATCCTCGACGCCAACGCCGACTCCATCGACTACTACGACGTCGAGAATGACTGCCGCAACTCCGCCGTGCCCATGCTCGACCTCAAGGGCATCAACGCCCGCATCGAACCGGGCGCGATCATCCGTGACCGCGTCGAGATCGGCGATCGCGCCGTCATCATGATGGGTGCCATCATCAACATCGGCTCCGTCGTTGGCGAAGGCTCCATGATCGACATGGGCGCCGTGTTGGGCGGCCGCGCCACCGTGGGTAAGAACTGCCACATCGGCGCCGGCACCGTGCTGGCAGGTGTCGTGGAGCCCGCCAGCGCCACGCCCGTCATCATCGAGGATGATGTCATGATCGGCGCCAACGCCGTTGTTCTGGAGGGCGTGCGCGTGGGCAAGGGCGCCGTCGTTGCCGCCGGCGCCGTATGCGTCGAGGACGTCCCCGCCGGCGCCGTCGTGGCCGGTGTTCCCGCCCGCGTCATCAAGATGCGCGACGCCCAGACCGACAGCAAGACCGGCCTGGAAGAGGGCCTGCGCCAGCTTTAATAGTTACGCGGTTTTGACAAACCGCGTTTTCGCTGACGCATGCTCAACCTGCAGCGCAATGTCAGCAACCAAGCCGAAAACAAAAAAGGCCGAAGCACCATCGGAGCTTCGGCCTTCATCATCTCAGGGCTCCGTCGTATTCAACCATGGCGGGTCGCTTTGACAGGCGCCCTGCGGCCGTCTTATAGACCTCGGAACGGTCGCGCCGCCCTATTGCCACAATCTCGGCAATCTCAACCGTTCCGTCCTCCCGGATTCGAAAAACCATTCGGAGTCCTGCATTGCGCCATTTGATCTTTTTGCAGCCGGCAAGCTCGCCGTGAAGCGGCGTTCCAATTTCATCAGCGCGCGTCTTTAATTTCGCGACTGCAATACGGACAAGTCTTCGCTGAGATCCATCTAGTTTTTGATATTCCTTCTCGACGTCTCGATTCAAAAAGCCGACGACAAAATGCCCACTCATTCGAAAAGATCCTCATCGGGGATCGCGTCCGGATCCATCGATTCAAACTCCGCGAGCTCCTCGGTAGTTAGGGCGTCCTCAAACGGAACAAACTCATGCGGACCATGCTTGACTCGATCCGCGGCGATGCGATTTATCTCAAGTTCACGCAGATACTGCAGCGCGCCGTACATTTCCTCATAGGCAGCATAGTCGATAATCACGGTATCGATATCATTATGATCGGCAATGAACTGAGGCGCGCGTTTTGCGCGTTTACGAATGGCGGACAAAGACTTGCTTGCTTCGGTAGCAGAAACAACCTGGTCTTTTGTAAACACCGGTTTTTCCAGAACAAGTGGGGACATTTTGACCTCCAAAAAATAATCTGGATTATATTTCATAGCATACTTCAAAATATAATCCAGACTTTTATTCAAAAGTAAAAAGCCTTATCGATTCTCGATGCTGCCGATGTTTTTGAGCTCGATGGAGATGAGGCCGTTGGGCTCGTTGACGAACTCGATGTACTCGGAGTTCGAACCCATCTCGGCCGGGAAGCTGATCTCGATGCCCGTATCGGTACGAATCTTGTGATTGCGCACCGCAGCGCGCTCAACTTGCTTGCGCTCCACGGGAACGCATTCAGGCACCTTCTCCTCGGTCAGCGCCGCACGCACGCTCTCCTTGATGACCGGCTCGTCCTCAAAGACCTCATCGACGATATCCCACGGCGGCAGCTCCTCGTCATCCTCAACCTTCTCGGCGACGGCGGCTTTGACCTTGGCGAGCGCCACGGCCGTATTGGCACCGTGCTCCTCGGCGACTTCCTCAACCACGCGCGTCACCGTGTCGATGACCTCCTTGCCCGATACGCCCGTGTCGCACTGCAGCAGGCCGTCGGGAATGAGCATGCGATCCTCGCCGGCGATCTTGCGCTTCTTGTCCACGTAGCCGATCTCCATAGTGCTCGCGCGCACGATGGCATAGCTCGGCACCTTTTGCGAGGGGTTCGGCAGAATGGCGTAGTGGCGCGCGATGTCGTTGCGCACCTCCCCCTCCTCGCGGCCCACCTCGTGCATAAAAGCCTGCTTGGAGCCCAGCAGCATCACGGCAAACCAGCGGGCATCCTCATCGTCGTCAAAATCGGCCACGAGCACGTCGGTGGACTCGGCTTTCTCGGCTTTGGTGAGCTCGGAAGAGATAAACTCCGCAATCTGCTGCGACAGGTCCACAAACTCGCGCTCGCCAAAGAAATAGCCCTTGAGCTCGCCGCCAAACGCAGAGTTCTCGGCAAACGTGGCGCGTTTATTGTCGGCCGAGGTACGCGCGCGGCGCAGATGCGTGGTCACGAAGTTGCGCACGGTACGGCTCTCGATATCGAGCTCGCGCTGACTCATGACGTTGACGGCAGAGTCAAAGTCCAGGATATGCAGAATCGCGTGATTGATTTTCATATACGGCATTCCGTTCTAGATCGATTTCAGCACGAACCAGTATAGCGGTCGAGCCCGCCCCAGGCGCATCGAAGAATGGTGCATCGGGGACAGGTTGCTTTGCACCCATGGCTAGCGCAGGAGTTCGGACTGCCAAGCCTCGAGCTGTTCTGCCAAACTCTTGCCGGCAGCGGGCATGTCGATTTGGGGTCGTTTGGGCAGCAGTGCGCATTTAAGGATTGCCACGATAGTCTGCGAGACAAGGCGTCGCGTATCCTTGTCAAAGCCTTGCGCAGCCTGGAGCATCACGGGCAGGCTCTCGCGCAGATTCCCAGCGATATCCGCAAACCGCTCAGCACCCGTAGCCTCAAACACGGAGAACAAGGCATCTACAAAACGCTCGCGCTCGCCAGGTGACACCGCAAGCAGCATCTCGCGAATGGAACCGTCAACATATCGCGCGCCAGCAGACAGGCGCTCACAATACACGAAGTCGCGACCATCAATCACCCAGCTAAAGGGATTGTGTTGCAGCAAACTAAACTCGGTGCTTTCGACGATAGCGTAGTCTTCCTGCGTCTCGAACATCATGCCGAAGATCGACGACTGGGGCAGGGTTTTATCGATACGACCGGAAAGACTCGCAAAAGCGTCTCCGCTCAGAAACTCCTCGACGAAGCCCGGACCATCATGGGAATACGCCCGTTCGATTCGCTCACGGGCGACATCGGAGCACATCGCCGCACCGTACACCGCAAGGTTTCCACCCTTGGAATGACCTCCGCACAAAAGCGGCCCGTCAATCGCATCCGCCGCCTCGTCTACATAGCGCGCCGCGGATTCCTGGGCCGGCACAGGACACCGGAACGCCATGTTAAAGTCCTCTTTCCAGCCCACGATCGTGCTGTCGGTCCCCCGAAAGGAAAGATAACTAAACCCCGACGGAAACCGGAACGCCATGGCTGCAAACTGCTCTGTCGCCACCACATCGCTCACGGCACGATAGCCGCAAACGTGCACGCCGCGGTATCTGGGATTTGCTGCCACGGCCTCCAACAAGGCCCTGCTTCCCTCTGGGTCCCACAAGTCGTCAATCATGTCCCGGTAGCAATCGGCACGCAGCAGTTCGCGTACGTCTAGGCCCTGCCAGTTCGTCAGCCCCGCCATATCACCCGGCAAGCGCAAATAGGACAACCACGCAAAGACCAGGCTATCCACCGCGCAGAACGGCCGCTCCTCAAAGGGATCAAACGCCGTCTGGACATAGGTCAAAAAATTAGGCGAATCCGACATGGCCCTCCCATCAACTATGGTGCATTGGAGTCAGGTTACTTTGCACCAAAAAGGCGCCCGGGCCGTGTGGACCCGGACGCCTTCATTGTAGCTTTTCGCTCTAGCGAGCTTGATTTAGCAGGAGAAATCGACGCTGTCGATGATGTCCTTGAGGGCCTTGGCGGAAACGGTGAGCTCATGCTGCTCGTCATCGTTCAGCGGTACGGGGACGCGGCAGACAACGCCGTCGCGGCCAACGACGGTCGGCATGGAGATGGCAAGATCGGACAGGCCATACTCGCCCACCATGAGCGAGGAGACAGGCAGAACGGTCTGTTCATCGCGCATGACGGCGGTGCAGATGCGCTTGACGGCCATGGCGACGCCATAGTAGGTGGCGTGCTTCTTCTCGATGATGGTGTAGGCGGAGTTCTTGACGTCCTCGGCGATACGCTTCTCGGCAGCCTCATGCTCCAGGTGGCCGTGAAGCTCGCAGAAGGTGTTCAGCGGAACGCCAGCAACCTGAGCGCTGGACCAAGCGACAAACTCGGAGTCGCCGTGCTCACCCATGACATAGGCCTGGACATCACGCGGGTCAACCTCGACGTGGGCACCAAGCATCTGCTGCAGACGGCCGGTGTCGAGCACGGTGCCGGAGCCGATAACATGGCCCTCGGGCAGGCCGGACATCTTGATGGCAGCATAGGTCAGAACATCAACCGGGTTGGAGACGATGAGCAGAATGCCGTCGAAGCCGGACTTCTTAATCTCGGGGATAATGGACTTAAAGATGTTGACGTTCTTGTTGACCAGGTCCAGGCGGGTCTCACCGGGCTTCTGGGCAGCGCCAGCGGTGACGACGATCATGGCGGCGTCGGCGACATCGGAATAATCGCCGGCGTAGATCTTCATCGGCTCGGCAAACGTCATGCCGTGCGCGATATCCAGGGCCTCACCCTCGGCACGGTTCTTGTCCACGTCGATGAGGACCATCTCGGAGAACAGACCACTCTGCATCAGTGCGAACGCCGAAGACGAACCGACGAAACCGCAGCCGACAATAGCGACCTTCTTCTCGTTAACCATTAGAAACTCCCATCTCTCTCCACAAACAAGCCGCCCGGGAACGACCCGAGCGGCTTGTCGTAATCCCAATACATCCAATCGGGACTTTGATTATGCTCCTATTCGCAGCCAAAAATCGACCGTTTACCGAAATTGTTTGCAGTATTCGTAAAATAACTGCACGAAATCGGTTTCAAGCTATTGACGAGCCGAAATAGATTTCTAATACAGGCCCGCCTCGCGAATGGCCTCGACAGCCAAAGCGATCTGATCGGGCGGCAGGACCAGTGCCATACGCACGTGTCCCTCGCCCGAAGGGCCAAAGCTCGCGCCCGGCGTCACCACAACGCCGGCCTTCTCCATAAGCTCCTCGCAAAACGCCATGGAATCGGTGCGACCACCGGGAAGCTTGGCCCACACAAACATAGAACCATGCGCGTTGGGACGCTCCCAGCCCAGGTCCTCAAGACCGTCGCACAGGGCATCGCGGCGATCCTGGTACTTCAGACGCTGTGCCTCGACCTCATCGCGCGGGCCATTAAGGCACGCGATAGCAGCCTTCTGGATCGGGAAGAACATGCCAAAGTCAATCTGACTGCGCAGTTTGGCAAAGGCAGCGACCACATCCTCGCGGCCGACCAAAAAGCCGATACGCGCACCGGTGACGTTAAACGACTTGGAGAGCGAGAAGAACTCAACGCCCACCTCGAGCGCGCCAGGGTACTGCAAGAAGCTTCCACCCGG
>CABUNB010000010.1 GCA_902492755.1 uncultured Collinsella sp.
GCGCAAGGGGCGCTGACGCGGCCCTCCCTCTTACACCACAAAAATGCGCGCCATCAGCTCGCCCGGCTGACCGCCGTGTCTAAAAGTCTCAAAATGCCCCAAATCGCTGCTACTAAAAAGGTAACAGTACTCATATTTGATGTTTTTTGCCCACGGCTATTTGCAGACTCCCTAGGCTACTCATTGGGGACAGACTTAAATGACCAGTCGTTGGGGATCAGTCATTGGGGATAGACTTAAATGACTAGGTATGGTTGCTGGGCCTAGACGGTTAGGTCCAGCTCGTAGAGGAAGCTTTCGCGCGGCATGGCGTGGCGGCGTTCCTCGCGGTTGGCGCGGTGCGTGGCCGCGCGCTTAAAGCCGTGCAGCTCGTAAAACTTCCAAGAGCAGTTGGAGTCGGTGTACAGGTGCGCCCTTGTCGCCCCGCGCGAGGAAAGGTACGAGACCGCGGCGTCGAGCAACACCGAGCCAACGCCCAGGCCGTGGACATCTCGATCAACGGCAAGCAGCGTGACCTCGTTGTCGTGCGGCAACGGGCTGCTCTCGAGCAGGCGGTTGTTGGTTCGGATGGTTGCGCGCACAAATGAGAGGTACTCGGCGCAGACATCGGGCTCCAGCTCGCGCATCTGCGATAGCAGCGCGCGTTCGGTATCCATCCAATGTTCCTTGACGGTGGCGCCGGAGTTCTGTCCCGCACGCGCGAGCGCAATGCCACGCGCCTGACCGTCGATGACGGCAACCTGCGAAAACGTCGATGACGAAAGGCAATAGGCGAGGTCGCACGCGGCTTCGAGACGGTTGTACTCATCGTTATCCGAGTTGTTGTGCCAAAGCTGCTGCAAGATCAGCGCGATGGCGTCGAAATCTTCGGTATCAAACGGTCGGTAGAGAACCCGCGAGACCATGGTGCCTCTTTCTATTGCGGATACATATCGAGCACAGTTCTACCACGCCATTGGCATCTAATTATGGTGCCCCTGTGTTCCATCAACTCACCGTGCCCGATGCCGTGTCCATCCCCTCCGCTCGCAAACTTTTTCTGCACAGCCGTGCGTTGCGGGGTGCATCGATGCGCTCGATGCGCTACATTAAATCAGTATTTTCAATGCCGCTGCGCGAGCGCTGCAGATCGACGTATCACCGACTCACAGAGCACGGCGGCGTACCAGACAGGAGGACTGCATGGGATCTGATGTGAAGATCGCACGCGCGTTGATCTCGGTTACCGATAAGACGGGTGTCGTCGATTTCGCACGGACGCTGGTTGACGACTTTGGCGTCGAGATCATCTCTACGGGCGGCACGGCTCGTGCCATCGAGGACGCGGGCGTTCCCGTAACCCCCATCGAGGAGTTCACGGGCTATCCCGAGATGATGGACGGCCGCGTTAAGACCCTGCACCCCAAGGTTCATGGCGCGCTGCTGGCCCGCCGCGATTCCGAGCAGCACATGCAGGAGGCGGCTCAGCACGGCATTAAGCTGATCGACCTGGTCGTCGTCAACCTGTACGAGTTCGAGAAGACCGTCGCCAACCCCGAGGTCACCTTCGCGGACGCCATCGAGCACATCGACATCGGTGGCCCCTCCATGCTGCGCTCTGCCGCCAAGAACGCCACGAGCGTTACCGTCATTTCCGACCCGGCCGACTATGATGCCGTCCTGGCCGAGATGCACGAGACCGGTGGCTGCACCACGCTTTCCACCCGTCGTCGCCTGCAGGTGAAGGTCTACCAGACCACCGCCGCCTACGACACGGCCATCTCCCGCTGGCTCGCCGCCCAGGCAAGCGACGTGGCGGACACCTCTGCCAAGCTCGAGATTTCGCTGGAGAAGGTCGACGACCTGCGCTATGGCGAGAACCCGCAGCAGAAAGCCACAGTCTATCGCTTTGCCGAGGGCTGCGAGAACACCGCGAGCTCGCAGTTCCCGCTCGTGGGCTCCAAGCAGATCCAGGGCAAGCCGCTCAGCTACAACAACTATCTGGATGCCGACGCCGCTTGGAACCTGGTTCGCGAGTTCGACGAGCCGGCCTGCGTAATCCTCAAGCACCAGAACCCCTGCGGTTCCGCCGTTGCCGAGGACATCACGGCTGCCTACGACCGCGCTTTCGCTTGCGATCCCAAGAGCGCCTTTGGCGGCATCATCGCCTGCAACCGCGAGGTTCCCTTTGATCTGGTTGAACACTTTGCCGATCAGAACAAGCAGTTCGTCGAGGTCATCATCGCCCCGAGCTACACTGCCGAGGCGCTCGAGCGCATGGCCAAGCGCCCCAACCTGCGCGTGTTGGCGACCGGCGGCGTGGACCACGGCGCCCAGGTGGAGCTGCGCTCCGTCGACGGCGGCATGCTGGTGCAGGAGGTCGACCACGTGACCGAGGACCCCGCGACCTTTACGTTCCCCACCGACCGCAAGCCCACCGACGCCGAGATGGCCGAGCTCGAGTTTGCCTGGAAGGTCTGCAAGGGCGTTAAGTCCAACGCCATCCTGGTCTCCAAGGGTAAGGCCGGCATTGGCATGGGCCCGGGTCAGCCTAACCGCGTTGACTCTGCGCTACTTGCCTGCGAGCGCGCCGAGGACTTCTGCGAGCGCGAGGGCGTGGAGAAGGGCGGCTTTGCCTGTGCAAGCGACGCGTTCTTCCCGTTCCGCGACAACGTCGACGTGCTTGCCGCACACGGCGTGACCTGCATCATCCAGCCCGGCGGCTCCAAGCGCGATGACGAGAGCATTCAGGCCTGCAACGAGCATGGCATCGCAATGGTCTTTACGGGAGCTAGGCATTTTAGGCACTAATATCGTTACGCGGTTTTACCAAACCGCGTAACTGCTCGACGCTGCGCCGGCCCCAAGCACCTCATCTCGCCGCTCAAACCGTCGCTCGCGTACAGAAGTACGCGTCGCTCCTCTTTCGCGGCGACCTGAGGCACTTGGTGCTGGCTCGCTGGCTTGTGCTCCACCAGCGGTATTGACTCGCCCCGAACTAAAGCTATCTATTGCCGTCCGTGCCGGTTGGTACGGGCGGCTTTTTTGGGTATAACGGTGCGGTGTATGTTTTTGAGAAAGGTTGGATATGGCCGTTGTGGATGATGCCGAGCTGTTTGGCAATGCCGAGGATCAGCGTGCGTACGAGGACTTTTGCGCCAATCAGGAGGCGGTCGAGAAGTTTACGCTCGACAAGCCCGCGCTTGTCTGCCGTTGGCGCATGTCCAATAAAAAGGTGCCCATGCTCAACCGCCACATTCGCGCACTGTCCGAGCGCCTGGTGCAGGGCGAGCCGCTTACCCATAACATGCTCAGCTGGGCCAAACAGCACGTTGAGTGGTCGCTTGCCGAGGGCGATTACACTGCGCACGACGGCGTACTCATGCTGGTGATCGACATCAACGGCAACGCCGCCATGACGGTGGGGGAGTACGAGCCGCTCGCCGATACGTCGGCCAAGGCGCTGCGTGCCCGTTCCGCCGAGGCCCGCTCCGAGGCCGACGAGACCGGCGTGGCGCCCGAGTTGCTCGCCGCCGTCAACAACGGCGAGCTTGCCTTTGTGGCGCCGGCGGACGAGTGCCTGTGCGGCACGGCGACGCTCATCGAGCAGCTCGCCCAGACCAAGGGCATTCCGGTCACGCGCGTAGATATTCCCGCACAGCTCAAGGGCGCCTTGTTCCTGGTGAGCGACGAGCACGGCGTGGTCCCCGCAACCGAGACGGACGCCGCCGAGGCCGACGCCGCCACGGTCGCCTTCTTCGCCGACGGCTACGAAAAGCTCCGCGCCCGCCGCTCCTAACCTCAAGGCGGGGTGGGCTTACTGAAGCGAGCGAGCGCGTTCGATGGCGTAGGCGAGCGACAGCTGCTCCATTTCCGGGGCGCATTTGTAGCTCAGCCCGGTGAGAGCTGTCACCTTGTCGAGGCGATATCGAATCGTGTTCGGGTGCTGGCTAGTCTGCTTGGCGGTTTGCTCGATACGTCGGTCGTTCTCGATGAATGCGGCGAGCGTGGATTCCAGTTCGCTGCCATGCTCACTGTCGTGCTCGCGTATCGGCGAGAGAATCGCCTCCGAGAACGATCGCATCTCCGGGGTTTCCGCAAAAGGCATCACGGTTCTCAGGATGCCGAGCTGCGCATAGCGGACGGGCCTCTCGGCTCGTTGACAAGATAGGCGCTGTGCATAAATCGCCTGCGAGATCGCCTGCGCCACCGCCTCGTCTCCAAACAGAATATCGCTGATGCCGAGCCCTTCCGCTCCGCCATCGATGCCGCTAGCCTCGATGAGCTCTGTGAGCGCCTGCACGATTCGCTCCACATCGAGCGTCTGCTCCGAGTCGCTTGTCGCTACGAATAGCAAACCTCCGTCATAGGGTGCCAGCATGTTGTGGCATCCGGCGAGGGTCGTTTTTGCACAGAGACGTTCGATTTGCAAAAACGTACGCGGGTCGAGGGGCTCTGCAAACGATGTGAACAGGGCGACCGCTTCGTCCAGGAATGATGGGTTGAGGCCTCGGATGCGTCGGCAGATGGACTCGGGCGATACGTCTGTCCTCAGGGCATCGATCTCGCGCTGTGCGAAGTCGATGGACGCGAGCTGCTCGATATGCCGTTTGACCTCATAGATGACGCTGTCAAAGAACAGTGAGTCGTCGGTCGTGAGAAAGACCGGGTAGTGCCGCGCGTTGGCGTAACGGATGGCTTGGTCGGGAATCGGGATGTGCAGGACGTTTTTGACGATGAGACCGCTCGTTCCCTTGGCGACGAGGTATTTCACGGCTTCAGTGATGAGGTACGGGTCATCCTTCGCATAGAGGAAGGTGCTGAGGACGATCTCGTCTGAGGTGAAGTTGACGCGCTGGTACTTGTTCTTGAGGCCGGGCATGAGTTCATAATCGAGGATCCCGACGCCAGAGACGGCATGCGAGACGCCATCGCTGCCGGCGATTAGGCGGACCGACCCCTCATATTCCCGTGAGAAGTCCGAGACGGTGTATAGCATCAACATCACCTTGTGAATTAGCACAATAAGTACCGATATAAATAGGATAATCGCACATCTGCAAGCCGTTGATGCGAGAAATAGTTCAAATATCTGCTGATAGAACAAAAAATCAGATCGAAAATCGTTGTAGATTCCGATAAGAAATGATCCTTGGCGGCATCGTTACTAAACCGTACAGTGAAGCAACGTAAAGCTTTCGCTGAAAGGAGCGATGATGGGGCAGATGGTGGTGCTTTCGGCCGAGGAAGTTTCCAAGGTGCTGACGATTGAGGATGCAATCGCTGCCGTGGAGGAGGCATATCGCCAGAAGGCAACGGGCAAGGGCGTTGCGTGGCCGATGGTATATGAGCAGTTCGAACCCGGCGTGGCCGATATGGATATCCGCTCGGGCGAGTTGGCGGGAAGCGGCCTCTTCGGTCTCAAGCTCACTGCTTGGTTCTCTCAGAATCCTAAAAAGGGGTTGCCCGAGATCTTTGGCACCACGCTGCTGTGCGAAAACGCGACGGGCGAGCCGTTGGCGCTGCTCAATGCCTCCGCCGTCACTGGACTTCGCACCGGTGCCGCCGCTGCGCTCGGCGCCAAGTGGCTGGCTCGGGCGGATGCGTCCAAACTGCTTGTTGCGGGTGCCGGCCATATGAGCACCTATATGGTGGCGGGCGTGCTCGCCGCCTGTCCCAAAGTGAGCGAGGTCAAGGTGTGGGAGCCGGTTTCCGATGCCGCGCCCGAGGCCCGCGTCGAGCGCATGCGAGACGAGGTCGCCCATATCTTGGGCGCCTGCGAGCATGCTCGCGAGGCATCCACCTATTCCATCGAGGCGACGGCCGACGGCCAAGGTGCCGCGGCAGAGGCCGACATCATCGTGACGATCACGCCGGCTACCAAGCCCATCATCCCCGATGCATGGGTGCGCCCCGGTACGCATATCTCCTGCGTTGGTGCCGACATGCCCGGCAAGCAGGAGCTCGCCTCGGCGCTTGTCGCCCGTGCCGCTGTTTACGTCGACGACCGCGAGCAATCGGTCGCGTCCGGCGAGCTGGAGATTCCGGTTGCCGAGGGTGCCATCACGCCCGAGGACATCAAAGCGGAGCTCGGCGAAGTCATCGCCGGCACGGCTACGGGGCGTTCGGATGACGAGCAGGTGACGGTGTTCGATACGTCGGGCATCGCCGTTCAGGACCTTTCGGCATCGAAAATCGCCTACGACCGCGCCGTCGAGGCGGGGCTGGGCACCGTGGTGGAACTGTAAGAAAGTCAAGGAAAGGAAACGACAATGCAGATCAAGGATTTCGCCGTCGAGCAGTGGATGAACGAGTGGGAGACCAAGTGCACCCACAACGTTGCGGAGACGTGCGTTTACTCCCTCACGCTCGACCAGCTGTTCGAGCTTACGAACACCGACAAGAAGGCGTGGCTCGATAGCCTGTGCTCGCGCCGATTCACCTACGGAGACATCGAGGGGCAGCCCGGCTTCCTCGAGGGGGTCGCGCGTCTCTATAAGACGGTTGAGCCCGGGCATATCGTGCCCACGCACGGCGCGACCGGTGCCAACTCCCTGGTTATTTCCACGCTCGTCGAACCGGGCGATCATGTAGTCTCCGTCAAGCCCACCTACCAGCAGCTTTACTCGATTCCCGAGATGTGCGGTGCGAAGGTCGATATTCTTCAACTCGATCGCAAGAACGGCTACCACGTCGACGTCGACGCGCTCGATGCTCTGGTGACTGACGATACCAAGCTCATCTGCATCAATAACCCGGACAACCCCACGGGCGCCCTGCTCGACACCGATACGCTCAAGGCGATTGTCGAGGTCGCACGCAAACACGACGCGTGGCTGCTCTGCGACGAGGTCTACCGTCTGCTTACCCAGACGGATGAGTACTCCGAGTCTGTGGTCGACCTGTACGACAAGGCCATCGCCACCGCATCCATGTCCAAGGTCTGGTCGTTCGCCGGCCTGCGTCTGGGCTGGGTGGTCACCAAGAGCCCGGAGCTCCGTCGCGCGCTGCTTTCGCATCGCGACTACAACCTGATTTCCGCCGGCATATTCAGCGAGTCGGTGGCGGAGCTGATTCTGGGCAACGCTTCCGTGATCCTTGAGCGCAGCCGTCGCATCGTCCGTCAGAACCTTGCTGTTCTGGAGAAGTGGGTCGAGAGCGAGCCGCACCTGTCATTCGTCAAGCCCGAGGCGGGTACCACCGCGCTCGTGTATTACGACTACGACATCGACTCCAGGACGTTCTGCATCGACATGATTAAGAAGTCCGGCGCGCTCGTCACCCCGGGCGATTGCTTTGAGGAGCCCAAGAGCATGCGCATCGGCTATGCATACTCCGATAACACCGACGACCTGCAGAAGGGCCTGGATGCCATCTCTGCGTACATGCGTACGCTCGAGTAGAGGCTCGAGGTCGAAGTAATGGGGCCGATCGGTTTAGGCCCGAAGGTCCCTATTTTCTCTCAAGGCTACCGAACACTTTTGTCATATTAGTTGCCCACGGGGTCGTATCGCTGCGACGCCGTGGGCATAATGATGTGGAAGGTGCAAGTTGCGCGAAATGGGAGGACACATGGCGCTGATCTATATCGTTGAGGACGACGAGCCCATTCGTCGCGAGCTTGCCGACATTCTGGCCCGTGCCGGTTTTGAGGTGGAGGCCTGCGAGTCGTTCGAGCACGTCTCGCGTGACATCCTGGCCGCTGCACCCGACTTGGTACTGCTCGACCTGACGCTTCCCGTCAAAGACGGTCAGCACATCTGCCACGAAGTCCGTCACGAATCCGAGGTCCCCATCATCGTCCTCACGTCGCGCACGACCGAGATCGACGAGGTCATGGCCATGACGCTCGGCGCGGACGACTTTGTCCCCAAGCCCTACAGCGCCCGCGTGCTTGTGGCGCGCATTAACGCACTGCTGCGACGCACCGCCGCTGCCGGCGAGCGCAGCACGGTCGTCCACAAGGGGCTGGAACTCGACCTCGCCCGCTCCGCGGTCATCAACACGCAAACCGGCGACAGCACCGAGCTCACCAAAAACGAGCTGCGTATCCTCTCGCTGCTCCTGAGCCGCGCGGGCAAGATTGTCTCGCGCTCGGCCATCATGCAGGACCTGTGGGACTCCGATGCCTTCGTGGACGACAACACGCTCACCGTCAACATCAACCGCCTGCGCACTACGCTCGAAAAAATCGGCATCAAGGGGTATTTGACCACGCACCGCGGCCAGGGCTATTCGGTCTAGGGGTCGGCTATGTCGTTTGCCAAATTCTTCAAAGATGCGCTGCTTTCCGTCGCCGTGTGGACGTGCGGCGTGCTGCTGAGCTGCTTTGTGCTGGCGGTCGCCGGAGCCCCGGCATCTATCGTGGTCGTGGCGGTCGGCGTGTCCTTTATCTTTGGCATCCTGGGCATCGTGATCGAGTATGCGCGCCGTCGCCGCTTCCTGCATCAGCTGGAGCGCGCCGCTGAGGAGCTGGAGAGCCCCGCATGGGTGCAAGAGATGGTGCAATGCCCGACGTATGCCGAAGGCGAGCTCGAGTACGAGGTCTTGCGCCGCGTGGGCAAGGCGGCTTGCGATGAGGTAGCGGAAGGGCGACGTCAAACCGACGACTATCGCGACTATATCGAAAGCTGGGTCCACGAGGCCAAGTTGCCCCTGGCGGCAGCCCATCTGATTCTTGAAAACCTGGACGGCAGCGAAGACGACCTGTCGCGCGTGGACGATTTGGGCCGCGAGCTGGCTCGCGTGGAGCGCTATATCGACCAGGCGCTGTACTACGCGCGCTCGGAAGTCGTGGAGCGCGACTACCTGATTCGCCGCTGGGATCTCAAGACCTTGGTGACGGGTGCGATTAAAGCCAACGCGCGCGAGCTCATCGCGGCACACGTGGCGCCGGTGTGCGAGAACCTCGACTTTGAGGTGTTCACCGACGAGAAGTGGCTCGAGTTTATCCTGGGCCAGCTCATTCAGAACAGCATTAAATATGCGCGTGAGGACGGTGCGAAGATCGTGTTTTCGGGCGCGTTGCTGGACGAGGGTCTGGCGAGTGAGCGCATTGAGCTCACCGTTGCCGATAACGGCTGTGGCGTGAACGCGGCAGATCTGCCCCGCGTGTTCGAGAAGGGCTTTACCGGCGACAACGGCCGCGCCACCAAGCGCGCAACGGGCATCGGCCTCTATCTGGTGGCGCGCCTGTGTTCCAAGATGGGCATCGATGTCACCGCGGCATCCGAGTCCGGCGAAGGCTTCGTCGTAACGTTTTCCTTCTCAACGAACAAGTTCCAATACTTTGAGTAACGCATGCGGCAGACGTCCGCCCAAACAAAAACGTGCAGCCCAAACAAAACGTGCCACCCCAAACGGGGCGGCACGCCATCTTTTATCAGCCAACTCGCTGAAGTAAGGCTGCGAAGGCCGCGGGGCCGGGAGGGGTTTCCTAAGGGCACATCCCGCAGCCGCAGCGCGGCGAGGACGTGCCCGTGGAAACCCCGCAGGCCCCGCGGCCGGTGGGAGCAACGCTACTTCACGACCAAAATGTCGCAGTCCGTATTGCGCAGCAGGAACGTCGAAATCGAGCCCAGTAGCGCGTACTTAATTGAGGACAGGCCGCGGGCGCCGCAGAGCACCAGATCGGGCTTGACCACGTCGAGCATCTCATCCTTGAGCGTCTCACGAATGCGGCCGGTACGAATCATGACCTCGACCTCGGGAATGTCGGGATTGGCCTTGGCCTCCTCGAGTTGCTTGGCGATGGAGTTGTTAAAGGCCTCCTCCAAGCCGTTGACCAGATCGACCGGATAGGAACCGGCGCTCTCGAGTGCGGTGGAGTCGATGACGTGGCCGATGATCAGCTTGGCGCCGTTGTTCGCGGCGACCTTGATGGCGCGTGCGAGCACAAAATCCTGCTGCTCAGTACCGTCGAGTGAAACAAATACCTTGGTGTAGCCCTCGTTCATGGTTTCCTCCTTGGTCTATCGCACGGGCGCGGCGCTCGTGCGTCGGGCGGGCGCGGGTGCGTTGGCCGCCGGACACTTTATCTTGTTGCAGTTATACCCAAGGATTTCGGTTTGACCGCTCGCAATTCTGTGAACGGGCGAGTTTTTTGGTAAGGGTAGGCGCGGTCGCACCGCCAACGGTTGATAATGGGACATCGCCCGCATCGTCCGCAGAACATCTACCGGCGGGTGTCTAACGAGGGGGTCCCTTTGGATATTATCGAGCTTCTAAAATCTGCCTTCATGGGCCTGGTCGAGGGCATCACCGAATGGCTGCCCGTTTCGTCGACGGGTCACATGATCTTGGTGGACGAGTTCGTCAAGATGAACGTGAGCGAGACGTTCTGGAATATGTTCCTGGTCGTTATTCAGCTCGGCGCCATTTTGGCCGTCTGCGTCCTGTTCTTCTACGACCTTAACCCGTTTTCTCCCAGCAAGGGCAAGGAGGGCCGTCGCGACACCTGGGTGCTGTGGGGCAAGATCGTGCTCGGCTGCATTCCTGCGGCGGCGATCGGCCTGCCGCTCAACGACTGGATGGAGGAGCATTTCTACAATGCCCCCGTCGTGGCGCTGGCGCTCATTGTGTATGGCGTGCTGTTTATCGTGATCGAGAACTGGCGCGCGAGCAAGCGCGAGGAAATGGCCGTTGCCGGTTCGTTTGGTTCGCGTGCTGTGGTGTCGGGTGGACGTCCCGCCGGTGCGCACTTTGCGGCGCCCGCCGCGGCTACCGCTGAGGATGAGGACGATGGCGAGAATCTGGACTTTGGCTCCATTGCCACACTCGAGGACCTGAGCTGGAAGACTGCGCTGGGTATCGGCTGCTTCCAGGTGCTTTCGCTGGTGCCTGGTACGTCTCGCTCCGGTTCTACCATCATCGGTGGCCTGCTTTTGGGCTGCACGCGCTCGGTAGCGTCCAAGTTCACGTTCTTCCTGGCCATCCCTGTCATGTTTGGCGCAAGTGCGCTCAAGCTGGTCAAATACTTCATCAAGGGCGGCACGTTCGGCACCAACGAAATCGCCATCTTGGGCGTGGGCTGCGTTGTGGCCTTTGTGGTTTCGCTCATTGCCATCAAGTGGCTTATGGGCTTCGTCCGCCGTCACGACTTTAAGTGCTTCGGCGTCTACCGCATCATCCTGGGCATCGTAGTGCTCGCATACTTCTTCGTTCTGGAGCCTATGCTCGGCCTGTAACTTGGTTGACGCTGCGCGGCGGCCAGAGCGACAACTTATCATTCAAAGAGGGCGGCATGACCAAAAGGTCTATGCTGTCCTCTTTTCATGCCAATTTGTTCGCTCTGGCCGCCGCTCGCTACCGTTGCCATGACATCGGTGGCTCCCTGATTGGTGCATTGGGGTCAGGTTTCTTTGCACCAACGTGGTGCAGACTAACCTGACACCTTTGCGCCAAATCCGCTGGGGCGGGCCTGACGGCGGCGCACGGAGTCGTGGTGTGATTTGCGTCGGTGTCCGCGCGGCTCGGTATACTGGTACGGCTCAAACTATGGCGCTGCCCGCAGGCGCGCCGTCCGTCAGATGAGGAGTCGCCCATGACCCAGCCCCTGCCCTGGGAAAAGAATGCTGCGGTACCCGTGCCGCCCGCGCCGGAGCCCGTGCCGCTCGATACGTACACCGCCCCCGCCGCGCCGGAGCCCGAGCTCGTTCCGCTCGACATCTACGACGCCCCGGCTCCGGCGCCCAAGCCCACCAAGCCGCTCGTCGATATCGATAGCCTGAACCCCGCCCAGCGCGAGGCGGTCCTGTCCACCGAGGGCCCGCTGCTGGTGCTCGCCGGCGCCGGCTCGGGCAAGACCCGCGTCTTGACCTTCCGCATCGCACATATGCTTGGCGACCTGGGTGTTAAGCCTTGGCAGGTTCTTGCCATTACGTTTACCAACAAGGCTGCGGCCGAGATGCGCGAGCGTCTGGCGGCGCTCATCCCCAGCGGCACCCGCGGCATGTGGGTGTGCACCTTCCATGCCATGTGCGTGCGCATGCTGCGCGAGGACGCCGACCTGCTGGGCTACACCGGTCAGTTCACCATCTACGACGACGATGACTCAAAGCGCATGGTGCGTGACATTATGCAGGCGCTCGGCATCGAGCAAAAGCAGTTCCCCATCAACATGATCCGCAGCAAGATCAGCTCGGCCAAAAACGCCATGATCGGGCCCGAGGACATGCTCAAGAGCGCCGATAGCCCCAACGACAAAAAGGCCGCGCAGGTCTACCTGGAGCTGGAGCGCCGCCTGCGCGCCGCCAACGCGATGGACTTTGACGACCTGCTCGTGCGCACGCTCGAGCTGCTGCGCACCCGTCCCGAGGTGCTCGACAAGTACCAGGAGCGCTTCCGCTATATTAGCGTCGACGAGTATCAGGACACCAACCACGTCCAGTACGAGATCGCCAACCTGCTGGCCGCCAAGTACCAAAACCTCATGGTCGTGGGCGACGACGACCAGTCCATTTATAGCTGGCGTGGCGCCGACATCACCAATATCCTGGACTTCGAGAAGGACTTTAAAGACTGCAAGACCGTCAAGCTGGAGCAGAACTACCGCTCCACGGGTCATATCCTGAGCGCCGCCAACGCCGTGGTGCGCCACAACTCGCAGCGCAAGGACAAGCGCCTGTTTACGGCCGAGGGCGACGGCGAGAAGATCCAGGCTTTCCAGGCGAGCGATGAGCGCGACGAGGGTCGCTGGATTGCCGGTGAGATCGAAAAGTTGCACTCCAAGGGTACGAGCTACGACGACATCGCCGTGTTCTATCGCACCAACGCCCAGTCGCGTATCCTCGAAGATATGTTCCTGCGCGCGGGCGTGCCCTACAAGATCGTCGGCGGCACGCGATTCTTCGACCGCGCCGAGATCCGCGACGTCATGGCCTACCTCAAGATGATCGTGAACCCGGCCGACGAGATGAGCGTCAAGCGTGTCATCAACACGCCACGTCGCGGCATCGGCTCCACCTCGATCCAAAAGATTGAGCAGCTGGCGCGCGACAACCGTTGCTCGTTCTTCCAAGCCTGCGAGATCGCGTGCGCCGAGACGGGCATGTTTAGCGCCAAGGTGCGCAACGGTCTGTCAAGCTTTGTGTCGCTGGTGCGCGAGGGCCGTCGCATGGACGGCGAGCTCAAGGACGTCGTCGAGATGATTGTCGATAAGACGGGGCTGCTGCAGGCGTTCCGCGCCGAGGGCACCATGGAGTCCGAGAGCCGCGCCGAGAACATCCAGGAATTCCTGGGCGTCGCCGCCGAATTTGAGGAGACGCACGAGGATATCGAGGGTACGCTCGAGAGCTTGGAAGAGCTGCGCGCGGCCGGTGTTGCCGACGTGCCTGCCGGCGCCGAGTCCGAGCCCGTCGTGGTGAGTGCGCCCGCGCCCGAGCCGGGACCGTCCGCTCCGGCATCCTCGTTTGAGGCACTTGTCGGCGCTCGTGACGCCGCGGGCTCCAATCCGCTCGATAGCCTAGCCGCCCCGGCGCTCTCGCCGCAGGATGCCCTGGTCGCCGCCATCGCGGGCAACGCGTATGCCGTGCCAACAGAGCTACCGGCGGGCGCCGTGCATGCCGACGAGATTGAGCGTACCTACGGTCCGCTCACCTGTAAGGCGCTGCCGGCACTCATGGAGTGGCTGGCCCTGCGCTCCGACTTGGATTCCCTGGCCGGCGAGACGCATGCCATTACCATGATGACCATCCACTCCGCCAAGGGCCTGGAGTTCCCGGCGGTGTTCGTGGCCGGCATGGAGGAGGGCATCTTCCCGCACGTGCACGACTTTGGCGGCAGCGATGATCCGGGCAAGCTCGAGGAGGAGCGTCGCTTGGCCTACGTCGCCATCACGCGCGCCCGTAAACGCCTGTTCTTGACCTATGCTGCCGCGCGTCGCACCTACGGCTCGACCTCTGCCAACCCGCGCTCGCGCTTCCTCAACGAGATTCCGTTTGAGGATATCGAGTTTAGCGGTATCGGTTCTGCTGGTTTTGAGGGCACGGGCTGGGAGAAGCGCGGCGACCGTCACGGCACCTTTGGCTCGGGCATGGGCTCGGATATGTATGGCGGCAAGGTGTTTGGCTCGCATACGCGCTCGACCGGCGGTTCCGGTTCGCGCGGTGGATCGAGCTTCGACGATTTCTTTGGTGGCAGCACCTATGGCACCGAGCGCCATCGCGGGGTTTCGCCCGACGCCGGCCGTGTTGCCTCGACCTTTGGTTCGGGCGCGCCGCGAGCTAAAAAGCCGTTGTCCAAGGTGTCGCCGACGGTGGAGCGCAAGGTCGATCGCGCCAGCGCGTCGCAGGACTTTGCCGCGGGCGATACCGTGAGCCATAAGACTTTTGGCACGGGCACCGTGATCTCGGTCGCCGGAGACATGATTGAGGTTCAATTCGAAAAGACCGGCCAGACCAAAAAGCTTATGAAGGGCTTCGCTCCGATCGTCAAGCTGTCATAATCCCGGCGGACCTGGGCGGGCGTATGGGGCAACATCGCCTGCTCGGGCAGTCCTGCGCAAGACGGAGGCCACATTAAGTGGCCTCCTTTGCGTGCGGAACTCGCGATCGATGTTGCCCCATACGCCCGCCCAAGTCCTCAGGTAACGTTGCTGTGCGATCGTCGCTTTGCTCGTCCGCTTTTTGATCTGAAGAGCCGGGTGGGCTGATATATAGATACGAGTAGGGGCTCCCCCGTCCATGGACGGGGGAGCCCCTTGTTTCGTTTGGGTTGTTGACGCGACCTAGAGGTGGCTGATGATCAGTTCCATCTTGCCTTCGAGGTCGATGGAGCTGACGGTGCTGGGCGCCAGCAGGTGGCTTCCCTTGTGGACGGGGTCGCCGCAGACGGTGCCTTCGCCGTCGATGACTGACAGGCACATGAAGGGCCAGCGCTGGTCGAGGGTCTTGCTGCCGTCGACGCGCACGCGATCGACGGTGTAGCAGGAGTTAGACTCGAGCTCGGTCACGCCATCGACCTCGGGCGCGGTCACCGTGCCGTCGGTCGGAGCCTGAGCATCAAAGTCGATGCAGTCGAGGCTCTGCTCAATGTGCAGTGGACGCAGTTTGCCGTCGGTACCGGGACGGTCGTAGTCGTACAGGCGATACGTCACGTCGCTCGACTGCTGCGTCTCCAGAATGAGCGTGCCGGTCTTGATGGCGTGAACGGTGCCGGAGTCGATCTGGAAAAAGTCGCCCTTGTGGATCGGTAACACGTTGAGCATCTCGTCCCAACGGCCCTCCTCGATCATCTGTGCAGCCTCGGTGCGGTCCTTGGCGCGCTGGCCGACGATGATCGTGGCACCGGGCTCGCAGTCCAGTACATACCAGCACTCGGTTTTGCCCAGGCTGCCGTTCTCGTGCTCGGCGGCGTACTCGTCGTTGGGGTGAATCTGGATCGAAAGGTCGTCCTTGGCGTCCAGAATCTTAATGAGCAGCGGGAACTCCTTGCCCTCGCAGTTGCCAAAGAGCTCGCGGTGCTCGGCCCACAGCCACGACAGCGTGTGGCCGGCGTACGGTCCCTCAGCAATCTGGCAGTCGCCGTTGGGATGGGCCGAGATGGCCCAGCACTCACCGATGGGACCTTCGGGAATGTCGTAGCCAAACACGGTCTCCAGCTGGCGGCCGCCCCAGATCTTCTCGTGGAAGATCGGCGTGAGTTTAATCAAATCGGACATGTGCATACTCCCATAAGGTTGTGCGGGTGCCGCGTAAGACAGCTCAAAACGAGCACCCACCGGATTACAAAACTAGGCCAGCGTTACGTTGTGCAGCTCAAAGCGGTCGCCTACGTTGTGCGAGACAGAATATTCAAATGCGGTGCCGCTATCCAAGAAGCCAATCTGATTGAGTTCGAGCAGGGGAGAGCCGGGTTTGGTATCTAGGCGCTCAGCCTCTTCTTCAGTTGCCGCGACAGCGCGAATGGTACGGTGGAAACTCGAGATCTTGAGTCCGCACTGCTCGCGGATGAAGCTGTAGACCGACGCGTACAGGTCTTTTTTCTTAAGACCCGGAATCAGCTCGAGTGGCATATAGGTGTACTCGATAACGATGGGCTGACCATCGACCTCGCGTACGCGCACGATGTGATAGGCAAAGTCGTCTTCGGCCATTCCCAGCTGGGTCGCAACTTCTGCCGGCGGATTGACGATCGAGAAATCGTAGACCACCGAGGTTACTTTCTCCCCGCGATGCTCGTACGAAAAGCCTTGGGCACGGTCGTTCTTGCCTTGGAAAAACACCTGGCCGGGAAGCCCCGCCGTGTCCTTAACGTAGGTGCCCGACCCGCGACGGCTGGTAACAAGACCCTCCTCGGTAATCTGCTCGATCGCGCGCTTGACGGTGATCTTGGAAACGCTATACAGCTCGCAAAACTCTACGACGGTGGGCAGTTTATCGCCCGGCTTAAGGGCGCCGTCCTCGATGCTTCGACGGATATCTGCAGCTATCGCCTCGTATTTGGGAATCATGGAACCTCCTTTCCGGCTTGATTGAGTACAGAAGAAAGTATAGTCAACACCTAAGCATCCCTATTGCGTTTTTGAAAAGTTCGAGAAAGGTTTAATTAAAAAACGCTTCTCTTTAAAAACTAGAGCGCTCTAAATGAATATGCATTCGAATAATGTGGTATTGAGCAAATTGATCGACTCGAGGATGGGGTTGAGCCGTTTTACCGCCCAACGAACCAAATTCCATGCCCTGCGTTTTCACAGATAAAACCTGCCAAAACAAACCTGTCCCTTTTTGGCAGGTTTTTGCCTTGGGAGCGGTACCATACAGGCAATGTTTAAACGAGAAAGGCGGGCTCCCATGGAACCTAAGCAGTATTACATCGGCATTGACGTCGGCGGCACTTCGGTTAAGGAGGGCCTGTTCGACGAGGACGGCAACCTGCTGGCCAAGGCCAGCGTGCCCACGCCGCCCATCGTTGACGCTGCGGGCTTTGCCGCGGTGACCGAGGCTATCGACCAGGTGGTCGCCAAGGCCCAGATTCCGCGCGCCTTTGTGGCGGGTATTGGCCTGGCCGTTCCGTGCCCCATCCCGGCATCGGGCGATGCCAAGGTCAAGGCCAACATTGCCATTAACCTGCCCGAGCTAAGAGTCGCCATTCAGGAGCACTGCCCCGACGCGGTTGTTAAATACGAGAACGATGCCAACGCCGCTGCCATGGGCGAGGCCTGGCTCGGCTCTGCCAAGGGCGTACAGAACGTGGTGATGGTCACCATTGGTACCGGCGTGGGCGGCGGCGTTATCGTTAACGGCGACGTGGTATCGGGCGTTGTGGGCGCCGGCGGCGAGATTGGCCACATGTGCCTGAACCCGGCTGAGGAGCGTACCTGCGGCTGCGGCGGCCATGGCCATCTGGAGCAGTATTCCAGCGCCACCGGCGTGGTGAGCAACTACCTTGCCGAGTGCGAGAAGGCGGGCGTCGAGCCCATCGAGCTGACCGGCCCCTCCGATTCCAAGGACGTGTTCCAGGCCTGCCGCGAGGGCGACAAGCTCGCGCTGGCCGCGGCCGATACCATGGCCGACTATCTCGGCCGCGCCCTGGCGCTTATTGCCAACGTGGTTGATCCCGAGATGTTCCTCATCGGCGGCGGCGCCTCCGCCTCGGCCGATGTCTACCTCGACAAGGTTCGCGAGCACTTTAAGCAGTACGCGCTCTCCGCCTCGCGCGAGACGCCCATTAAGGTCGCTTCGCTCGGCAACGACGCCGGCATCATCGGTGCCGCCTACGTAGCCCTGCGCGCCGCCGGTAAATAGCTGGTGCAATGTAACCTGTCCCCCGTGCCTGCCCCAAAATATGCCGTGGCCCTTCCGTCTGCGAAGGCTCGGCATCGGCGTGCTACCATAGCTACGTCCAAGTACACATATCAAGTGGAGGATATCCATGGCAAACGTTCTTGTCTTCGGTCACCAGAACCCCGATAACGACGCCATCATGAGCGCCGTCGTCCTGTCCCAGCTGCTCAACCAGGTTGAGTATGCCGGCAACACCTACGAGGCTTGCGCCCTTGGTCAGCTTCCGGCAGAGTCTGCCAAGCTGCTCGCCGACGCCGGCATCGCCGAGCCCCGCGTGATCGAGTCCGTCGAGGCCGGTCAGCTCGTCGTCCTCACCGACCACAACGAGTCCGCCCAGTCCGTCGCAGGCCTTAAGGACGCCACGGTCTTTGGCGTCGTCGACCATCACCGCATCGGCGACTTTGAGACCGCCGGCCCGCTGCATTACATCTGCCTGCCCTGGGGCTCCAGCTGCACCATCGTCACCAAGCTCGCCGGCGTGCTCGGCGTTGAGCTTTCCGACGTCCAGGCCAAGCTGCTGCTCTCGGCCATGATGACCGACACGCTCATGCTCAAGAGCCCCACCACCACCGATGTCGACCGCGCCGTCGCCGCCAAGCTCGGCGAGCAGGTGGGCGTCGACCCGGTTAAGTTTGGCATGGAGGTCTTCCTCACCCGTCCGTCCGGCTCCTTCACTGCAGCCGAGATGGTCGGCAACGACATCAAGATGTTCGAGCCCGCTGGCAAGAAGCTGCTCATCGGCCAGTACGAGACCGTCGACAAGACCCGTGCACTCGGCATGATCGACGAGATTCGCGAGGCCATGCGCGCCTACGCCGCCGAGAAGGGTGCCGACGGCATTGTCCTGTGCATCACCGACATCATGGAGGAGGGCTCGCAGGTCCTGCTCGAGGGCGAGACCGAGGCTGCTCAGAAGGGCCTGGGCATTGCCGACGAGCACGACGGCGTCTGGATGCCGGGCGTCCTCTCCCGTAAGAAGCAGGTCGCTGCCCCCATCATGGCCGCCTGCTAGGTTTAGTTGACCAAACGCCACGACCGGATCGCGGACGCCCCGCGCTCCGGTCGTTTTTTGTGCACGGCGCTGCGTCGTCTCTTGGACAGGCGTGCCCGTGCCGTTGAACAAATAATGTTCAACCTGTGGTTCCGCTTTTCGGCCATGCCTGCGTGCTTGTCGTGCAGGGTAGGCTAGATGCAAGCGTAATACGTTAGAGCGCGGCGCCGCCACTTGGGCGGGCCGTGCTTTTTTAAGACGGGAGCTTTCCCGTGAAAGGAGCCGCCCATGGCAGCAACTGAGCAGCTGTTCAACGTTCGTGAGCGCAAGCGCTTTGAACGTCACGACATTTGGGAGCGCATCGCCGAGAACGGCACGATTTCCGCCGCGGTCATGGTGATTGCCGCCATCGCCGCCGTCATTTGCGCCAATACCGATGCCTACGAGGCCATCCATCACTTTTTGGAGACCCCGCTGTATGTGGGTCTGGGCAACCTTACGGCTGGTCTCACCGTTGAGCTTTTCGTCAACGACTTCCTCATGGCGATTTTCTTTTTGTTGGTGGGCATTGAGCTTAAGTACGAGATGACGGTCGGCGAGCTCAAAAACCCGCGTCAGGCCATGCTTCCCATGCTGGCAGCCGTGGGCGGCGTCGTCGTTCCCGCCTGCATCTACCTGATCTTTAACCATGCCGGCGCGCACAACGGCTGGGCCATTCCCATGGCAACCGATATTGCCTTTGCGCTGGGCGTGCTGTCGCTTTTGGGCAATCGCGTGCCCAACGGCGTGCGCGTGTTCTTCTCGACGCTCGCCATCGCCGACGACCTCATCTCCATCGCCGCCATCGCCATTTTCTACGGTCAGAGCCCCAATCCGTTTTGGTTGGGCGCCGCCGCGCTTGTGACCTGCGCGCTCGTGTGGCTCAACAAGACGCAGCATTACCGCCTTGCCCCGTATTCGGTACTGGGTCTGCTGTTGTGGTTCTGCATGTTCAAGAGCGGCGTACATGCCACGCTTGCCGGCGTCATCCTGGCCTTCACCATTCCGGCCAAGTGCGGCGTTAAGCTCGATAGCCTTACCGATTGGCTGGGCGAGTGCCTGCCGTTGCTCGACGACCGTTACGATGACGAGGCGCACATCCTGGGCCAGCATGACTTTACCGTCTCGACAACCAAGGTCGAGCGCGTCATGCACCGCGTGACCCCGCCGCTTATCCGCATGGAGCGTCTGATCTCCACGCCGGTCAACTTTGTGATCCTGCCGATCTTTGCGTTCGTGAACGCGCAGGTTCGTCTGGTGGGCGTGGACATGAGCACGCTGCTCACCGACCCGGTGACGCTCGGCGTGTACTTTGGCATGCTGCTGGGCAAGCCGATCGGCATCTTTGGTATGACGTTTGCCCTGGTTAAGCTTAAGGCCTGCGAGCTGCCGCACAATGTCAACTGGCACATGATTGCCGGCGTGGGCATTCTGGGCGGTATCGGCTTTACCATGTCGATCCTCATCAGCGGCCTCGCCTTCCCGACGGCCCAGTTTGAGGTTCTGGCTGCCAAGGCCGCTATTCTCGCCGGTTCGGTCACCGCTGCCGTGCTCGGCATGATCTACATGAGCGTGGTCTGCAAGCACCCCGCGCCCAAAGACGAGTAAGAGCGCGAAAACCGGCTCCAGAACCGATTCGGGCGCGTTCAAAATGCGGATTCGGGCGGTGCTTGCCGCCTGCCAGACACGCCAGTGGTCAAAAAACGCCGTTTGTGAGTACTGTCACAAACGGCGTATCATTTTAGGTGCGGAAAATAATGAACAAAGTTATAAGAACTGTACGTTAATGAGTGACCATCGACTTCCAATTTGGCGCTAGCTGACGGTGATTAGGAAGTTTCAAGTCGAGTTTTGCCGATTTCGACCAAGAATCGCTGCTACTAAAAAGGTAACAGTACTCATATTTGCCCTTTTTTGGCCACAAGCCCTAAAACAAGCCTCGCCAAGGTCGGGAAGCGGGCCAAATCGCCGGCCTCGAGGCTTATTCCACCGTTCCGTAGACGGCGCCCCAGCCGTGGGCGGCCAAGGCGGAGTTGAGCTGGTCGCACAGCGACTGGCGGTCGTAATAGCCGGGCGGTAGCAGGTTGACGATTTCCATGAGATCGGGCGCCAGGTCTAAGATTTCGGCCTGTACGATCAGATCCAGGCGGTCGATGGCGTGGCGGTCGTAAAACAGTCCGTCGACCAGGCGCTGCAGGTCGCCGAATTCCTCGGCCTGAAACGATCCGTACTCCATAGTGCCTCCTTGGGCGCCCCACGCCGGCATGCGCGGCGATTCGTAATTCATTGCGATGAACTTAATCTATCACGGCTTCATAACGTTGCGACGATGGCGGTCTATACTTAGACGAACTGCAACGTACCGCTTCGCGAAAGGTCGCACCCATGCAGACGATCTACCAGAAGATGGAAACCACCGAACTCGATGCCGCCATCGAGGCGCTCAAAGCCGAGGTCGCCGAGGTCAAGGCCAAGGGCCTGGCGCTCGACATGGCCCGCGGCAAGCCGTCGCCCTCCCAGGTGGACATCTCGCGCCCCATGCTCGATATCCTCAACGCCGACGCCGATCTGCACGACGGCAACGTCGACTGCTCCAACTACGGCTGCTTCGAGGGCATTCCCTCGGCACGCAAGTTGGCAGGGGAGTTCCTGGGCTGCCCCGCCGAGCAGACGCTCGTGCTGGGTTCGTCGAGCCTGCTGATCGAGCACGATATCGCCGGCATGTTCTGGCGCTGCGGCTCGTGCGGCAGCGAGCCCTGGGACGCTTACGAGGCCGCGCACGACGGCAAGAAGGTCAAGTTCCTGTGCCCCGTTCCCGGCTACGATCGTCACTTTGGCATCACCGCCGATCTGGGTATCGAGAACGTCCCCGTCGCGATGACCGACAACGGCCCCGACATGGACGAGATCGAGCGCCTGGTTGCCGCCGACGACTCCATCAAGGGCATCTGGTGCGTGCCCAAGTATTCCAACCCCACGGGCATCACCTTTAGCGAGGACACCGTGCGCCGCCTGGTCGAGATGCCCACGGCTGCGCCCGATTTCCGCATCTTCTGGGACAACGCCTACTGCGTGCACGACCTGTACGACGAGACCGACGAGCTCGCAAACATCTTTGACCTCGCTCGCACGGCGGGCACCGAGGACCGTGTGGTGGCCTTTGCCTCGACGTCCAAGATCACCTTCCCGGGCGCCGGCATCGGCTTTATTGGTGCGAGCCCCGCGGTTATCGCCGAGTTCTCCAAGCGCCTGAAGGCCGGTCTTATTAGCGCCGATAAGCTCAACCAGCTGCGTCACGTGCGCTTCCTTCCCACCATCGAGGCGGTCAAGGAGCACATGAAAAAGCATGCCGAGTTCCTGCGCCCGCGCTTTGAGGCCGTTGAGCGTAAACTCACCGAGGGCTTGGGTAACACGGGTTGCGCCACTTGGACGCATCCCCATGGCGGCTACTTTGTGAGTTTTGATGGCCCCGAGGGCTCGGCCCAGAAGGTCGCCGCGCTTTGTGCCGACCTGGGCGTCAAGCTCACGCCGGCTGGTGCCACCTGGCCTTATGGCAAGGATCCGCGCGACACCAACATCCGCATCGCGCCGAGCTATCCCACGGTCGAGGACCTGGAGGCTGCGCTCGATGTGCTGGTGCTGGCTGTCAAGCTCGTCGCTGCCGAGCTTGCGCGTGCCGAGCGCGCCTAACGCGTAGGGCCCCGCAAGTCCGCGCCTAGTACTATCCGCACTTTCGATACGTAAAGGAGCGTATACATGGATTTGGGTATTTCAACCAACCCCACGCCAGAGCTCTACACCATTAAGGTAACCGGCGAGATCGATATCTCTAACGCCGATAGCCTGCGCAATGCCATCGACCTGGCGCTCGAGCAGCCCACCGAGGCCGTTGAGCTCGATTTTGCCCAGGTGAGCTACATCGATTCGACGGGCATTGGCGTGCTCGTGGGCGCCGCGCACCACGCGGTTGACCACGGCAAGCGCTTTAGCTGCACGAATGTGCAGCCCCCGGTGATGCGCGTGGTTCAGCTGTTGGGTGTCGACCAGGAGATTTCGATCACCGCTGCATAATCTTTGCCCCCAAAAGGGCGTGCCGTTTGGCATATGTTTGTGATGCGCTCGGACGTTTTGGCGTCCGGGCGCTATACTTGACCGAATGAATAGACGAGTTCCGGCCGAATGGCGCGGTGCGGGCTCGACTCACATCGAGCCTTGGAGGTATGTGTGTTTGGTATTGGAGAGGGTGAGCTCGCGATCATCGTGGTCTTCGGCTTTTTGCTGTTTGGCCCGGATAAGCTCCCGCAGATGGGCCGCACGATCGGCCGTGCCATCCGTCAGTTCCGCGAGACGCAGGAAAAGATGACGGCCGTTGTTCAGTCCGAGATTATCGATCCGGTGAGCGAGGCCGCGTCGGCCCCGGTCAAGCCCAAGAAGACTGCTGCGACCGACGACGATTCCGATGCGGACGAGGATGCCGCCGAGACGGCAGCGCCCGCCAAGAAGGAGACCTTTGCCGAGCGTCGCGCCCGTCTTGCTGCCGAGAAGGCCGCAAGCGAGGGTGCTGCTGAGGGCGAAGGCGCTGTTGATGAGGCCGAGGGTACAGAGCCTGCTACTGCCGTCGAGCCCGAGCCTGCTGCAGAGCCCGAGCCCGAGCCGGCAGAGCCCACGACGGCTGACCTCTACGCCCGTCGTCCCCGCAAGCGCAAGGCCGTCGTCGACCAGCTCGCTCGCGAGCTCGAGGCCGAGGACGACGCCGCTGCCGCCGATGCCCCGAAGGGAGGCGATGAGTAATGCCTATCGGACCTGCGCGCATGCCGCTCTTCGATCACCTGGGAGAGCTCCGTCGCCGCCTGACCATCGTGGTCGTGTCGGTGTTTGCCGCCGCTATCGTGCTGTATTTCGCCACGCCCGTGGTGCTCGACATCTTGGAAGACCCCATCCGCTCCTTTGTGCCGGACGGTAAGTTCTACATCACCACCACGCTCGGCGGCTTTGGCCTGCGCTTCTCGCTGGCCATCAAGATGGCCGTGGTCATGTGCACGCCCATGATCATCTGGCAGATTCTGGCATTTTTCCTGCCGGCGCTTCGCCCCAACGAGCGCAAATGGGTCGTGCCCACGGTGCTTGCCTCGACGGTGCTGTTCTTCCTGGGCGCAATTTTCTGCTACTTCATCATCATCCCTGCGGGCTTTGAGTGGCTCATCGGCGAGACCTCGGCTGTCGCTACGGCGCTGCCCGATCTGGAGAACTACGTCAACATGGAGCTGCTCTTTATGATCGGCTTTGGTGTGGCGTTTGAGCTGCCGCTCATCATCTTCTACCTGTCCGTTTTCCACATCGTGTCCTATGCGGCCTTCCGCAGCGCCTGGCGCTACGTGTACGTAGGCCTGCTCGTGGGTTCGGCTGTGATTACGCCCGACGGCTCGCCCGTTACGCTGGGTCTCATGTATGGCGCCCTGCTCTCGCTCTACGAGATTTCGCTCGCCATCGCTCGCGTGGTCATTACCGCGCGCGAGGGCAAGGAGGGCCTGTTCGTGAGCCGTCTGGACCTGTTCTCGGACGACGAGGACGACGAGGAGTAAATCGGTATGCACGAGGTTGGCATTGTCAACGGCATACTCGATACAGTGATTCGCGCGGCGCGTGGGGCGGGGGCCTCGCGCGCCGTTTTGGTAACGCTGCGTATCGGGGATATGACCGAGGTCGTGCGCGAGGCGCTCGACTTTGCGTGGGAGACATTTCGCGACGAGGACCCGCTCACGCGAGGCTGCGAGCTTGCCGTGGAGGAGGTCCATCCACAAAGCGAGTGTCTGGACTGCGGTGAGGTTTTCGACCACGATCGCTTCCACTGTCGCTGTCCCCAGTGTGGTGGTGCCAACGTGCGCCTACTGCACGGCCGCGAGCTCGATATCGCAAGTATCGAAATCGAAACCCCCGACGATTAGCCCGCTAGCCATCTGGTGATGGGGTATAAAGGGGCCAAAGTAAGGAGCGCTAAGTATGGCCGAGAAAACGATTGATATTGCATCGCCGATTCTGTCGCGCAACGAGCGCCTGGCAGATCAGCTGCGTCAGCGATTTGAGCAGACGAACACCTACGTGATCAACGTGCTGTCGAGCCCCGGCTCGGGTAAGACCACCACGATTCTGGGCACAAACGAGCGCCTGCGTGACAAAGCCGGCCTGCGCTGTGCTGTCATCGAGGGCGATATCGCCTCGGATGTCGACGCCATCACCATGAAGGAAGCCGGCATGCCCGCCATCCAGATCAACACGGGCGGCCTGTGCCACCTCGAGGGCAACATGATCATGGAGGCCGTCGACGCCTTCGACCAGGCTGTGGGTCTGGAGAACATCGACGTCATCTTTATCGAAAACGTGGGCAACCTGGTCTGCCCGGTCGACTTTGACCTGGGCGAGAACCTGTCCATCATGATTCTCTCGGTGCCCGAGGGCGACGACAAGCCCATCAAGTACCCGGGCATCTTCCAACACGCCGGCGCGCAGCTGCTCAACAAGGTCGACGTGGCTCCGGCTTTCGATTTTGACATGGATAGGTATACTAAGACACTCGATGACCTCAATCCGCAGGCGCCGCGGTTTGCCGTGAGCGCGCGCAAGGGCGAGGGCATGGATGCCTGGTGCGATTGGCTCATCGGGCAGATTGAGCAAGCAAGGGCGTAAGTCGGCCGCCATACGGGCGGGCGTAGCCGCAGAGATACGAGATAGGAGCCTCTTTTGAAGCTCATCATCGCCGAGAAAAACGACGCCGCGCGTCAGATCGCCGAGCGTCTGTCCACGGGCAAACCCAAAAAGGACAAGGTGTACAACACTGCCATCTACCGTTTTGAGTGGAAGGGCGAGGAGTGCGTGACCATCGGCCTTGCCGGTCACATCCTGGCGCCCGATTTTTGCGACAGCGTGCTGTTCGATAAAAAGCTGGGCTGGTATTCGGTCACGGAGGACGGCGAAATGCTGCCGGCCGACATGCCCGATGGCCTGGCTCGTCCGCCCTACGACACCAAGCGCAAGCCGTTTCTTGCCGACGGTATCTCCATCAAGGGCTGGAAGCTCGAGAGCCTGCCTTACCTCACCTGGGCGCCCGTCATTAAGCTGCCGGCCGAGAAAGAACTCATTCGTTCGCTCAAGAACCTCGCTAAAAAGTCCGACAGCGTCATCATCGCCACGGACTTCGATCGCGAGGGCGAGCTGATCGGCTCGGACGCCCTCAACAAGGTGCGCGAGGTTGCGCCGGACCTGCCGGTTGCCCGCGCCCAGTATTCTTCGTTTACCAAGGCCGAGATCACGCAGGCCTTCGATAACCTCGTCTCGCTCGACCAGAATCTGGCCGACGCCGGCGAGAGCCGCCAACACATCGACCTCATCTGGGGCGCGGTGCTCACACGCTACCTGACGCTCGCCAAGTTCGGCGGCTTTGGCAACGTGCGCTCTGCCGGCCGCGTGCAGACGCCGACGCTCGCCCTGGTGGTCGAGCGCGAGCGCGAGCGCATGGCGTTTGTGCCCGAGGACTATTGGCAGATTCGCGGCATGGGCGCTGCGCAGGGCGCCGCCGAGGACGATCGCTTTAAGATCGCGCACAAGACGGCACGCTTTACCGAGAAGGATGCTGCCGAGACGGCGTACGGCCACGTCGACGGCGCCACGACGGCAACCGTCGCCGCGGTGACCAAGCGCTCGCGCAAGCAACAGCCGCCCGCCCCGTTTGCGACGACCTCGCTGCAGGCTGCCGCCGCGGCCGAGGGCATCTCGCCTGCGCGTACGATGCGCATCGCCGAGTCCCTCTACATGGCGGGCCTCATCAGCTACCCGCGTGTCGACAACACCGTGTACCCCGCGACGCTCGACCTGGGCGCCGTGGTGAGCGACCTGGCAAAGATCAACCCGGCGCTGGCACCCGTGTGCAAAAAGGTGCTCGCCGGCCCCATGAAGCCCACGCGCGGCAAGGTCGAGACCACCGACCACCCGCCGATCTATCCCACGGGCGAGGGCGATCCGTCCACGCTCGACGGCGGCCAGCGCAAGCTCTACGACCTCATCGCCCGCCGCTTCCTGGCGACGCTCATGGGCCCCGCGACCATCGAGAACACCAAGCTCGAGCTCGATGTGAACGGCGAGCCGTTCGTGGCTTCGGGCGACGTGCTCGTGACCCCGGGATTCCGCGAGGCCTATCCGTACGGCCTTAAGCGCGACGAGCAGATGCCGCCGCTGGAGCAGGGCGATACGGTCGATGTGTTCGACATTAAGCTCGAGGCCAAGCAGACCGAGCCGCCCGCGCGCTACAGCCAGGGCAAGCTCGTGCAGGAGATGGAAAAGCGCGGCCTGGGCACCAAGTCCACGCGCGCGAGCATCATCGAGCGCCTGTATGCCGTGCGCTACCTCAAAAACGATCCCGTGGAGCCGAGCCAGCTGGGCATCGCCATCATCGACGCGCTGACGCAGTTTGCCCCGCGCATCACGAGCCCCGATATGACCAGCGAGCTCGACGGCGACATGACCCGCGTGGAGCGCGGCGAGGATACCGAAGAGCATGTCGTGACGCACTCGCGCGCGCTGCTGGCCGGCGTGCTCGACGAGCTGCTCAAGCACACGCAGGAGCTGGGCGATGCCATCAGCGACGCCGTCACGGCCGACGCGCGCGTGGGCGCCTGTCCCAAGTGCGGCAAGGACCTGGTTATGAAGACGAGTGCCAAGACCCGTGGCAGCTTTATTGGCTGCATGGGCTGGCCCGACTGCGACGTGACCTATCCGGTGCCGAGCGGCGTCAAGGTGAGCCCGCTCGAGGGCGAGGCGGCCGTGTGCCCCGAGTGCGGCGCCCCGCGCATCAAGTGCCAGCCGTTCCGCCAGAAGGCCTTCGAGATCTGCGTGAACCCCACGTGTCCCACCAACTACGAGCCCGACCTTAAGGTGGGCGAGTGCAAGGTGTGCGCCGAGGCCGGACGCCATGGCGACCTGATCGCGCACAAGAGCGAGAAGAGCGGCAAGCGCTTTATCCGCTGCACCAACTACGACGACTGCGGCGTGAGCTATCCACTGCCGGCGCGCGGTAAGCTCGAGGCGACGGGCGAGACCTGCCCCGAGTGCGGCGCCCCCATCGTGGTGGTCAACACGGCGCGCGGCCCGTGGCGTATTTGCGTCAACATGGACTGCCCGACCAAGGAGAAGAAGCCCGCCCGCGGCCGCAAGACTGCGACCAAGGCGAGCACGGCCAAGAAGACTTCGACGGCCAAAAAGACGGCCGCCAAGAAGACGACGGCAAAAAAGGCCACGACTAAGAAGGCCGCCGCCGACAAATAGCCGTACGGTCGAAACATTGCCCAAAACAAAAACGAGCGAGGACCTCAAAATCCTCGCTCGTTTTTTGTAGCTAGTCATTGGGGACGTTCTTTAATGACTAGTCGTTTAAGAACGTCCCGAACGACTAGTTCACTTCGACGGGTTTGGCGCCGGGGTAGCGCTCCTCAAAGTCTAGGCGGTACTTATTGTCATTGGTGCCCGCCACGTTGTCGCGCGACAGCGGCGCCACGATCTCATTCTTGTGGTCCGCAGGCTTGGCGTATTTCAGGCTGATCTCCCAGGCATCACAGATTGCGTCAATGCGGTGATCCAGGTCGTCGTACAGGGCGATGATGTCCTTCCAGGAGCTGTAGTTCTTGGAGCTCGTCGGGACGTCCAGGTCCTCGACGATGTCGTAATACTGCTCGATGGTGTCCTCCGTGCGCTCGGCGACGTCGGCGAGATTTTGACGGGTGGTTCGATCCTCTTCCAGATAGTTGCCGTTGAAGTTCTGCGCGCAGCCACGGACCTGGCTGTCGAGATCTTCGAGCAGGTCGTAGTATTCGCTCAGTCGGCGGTAGAGGTTCTGCTCGGAGAGCGTTGCTTCGCCGCCATCCTCGTCGTCATCGTCATCATCGTCGTACAGGCTGTTGGGATCGCCGAGAGGTTTTAGGTCATCGTCGTCGACGTCATGGTGCAGCTTAACTACCTCGGCAGTCGTCTGCGTGGCGGCGTTGTCGAACGGTCTGATTGCAAAGAAGATGACCAGGGCGATGATGATCGCCACCAGCACAACGATAACGGCGATAAGCGGCCCGGTGCCGCTCTTTTTGGGAGCGGGGGTCTGTGGCGAAGCGGGTGCGTATGCGGGAGCCGGCTGCTGTTGGGGCGAGCCGCTCGCGACGGGTATGCGCTGCGTGGTCTCGACGGCCTCGGTCCTTACGGCGGGGTCGGGGCTATAGGCGAGGGAGTCGTCCGCCTTGGCTTGCGGCGTATCAAGGGAGCCGGTCTGCTCAAAAGCGGGCTGGCTATCGCTCGTGGCTGTTTGCTCAACGGGTGCACCGCACGAGGTGCAGAACTTGGCATCATCTGCAAGAAGCTTGCCGCACGAGGCGCAATACCGAGACATTGCCACTCCTTTCGCCACATTTCAATGCAATACGACGATTATACCCAGCATCCAAAATTCCCCATCATACGTTACGGTGAAATAGGGGCTGTTTGGCGGTCTCAGAGCTTCAATCAGCCCCTATTTCACCGCAACTTTGGAAAGGCGCCTTTAACCATTGGGGACGCGCCGAGCACTGGGGTATCATGGCTTGGTTGATATATCTGCATTTACGCGCCTTGTAGGAAGGGGCTGCGCCCATGGCTTTTGAGCCTGCTCAACATAGCTTTATCACGCTCGAGGGCGTCGACGGTGCCGGCAAGTCCACGCAGGCGCGCCTGCTTGCCCGTGCGCTCGACCTCGCTGGCTATCAGGTCGTAACTCTGCGCGAGCCGGGTGGCACTGCCATCAGCGAAAAGATTCGCGCTTTGCTGCTCGACCCCGCCAACACGGCGATGGGAGACACCTGCGAGTTGCTGCTCTACGAGGCGGCGCGTGCCCAGCTGGTGCACGAGGTCATCGCGCCCGCCCTTGCGGCCGGCAAGGTGGTCCTGTGCGATCGCTTCTACGATTCCACGACCTGCTACCAGGCATTTGCCGATGGCCTCGATCGCCAGATGGTGCGCGACGCCAACAACCTGGCCGTCGCGGGAACGCACCCGGCACTCACACTCGTCTACCACATCACGCCCGAGCAGGCGGCGCTGCGCATGGCGGCCCGCGGTGCGACCGATCGCATGGAGGCCAAGGGCATGGCCTTCCAGGAGCGTGTCTATCAGGGATTTTGTGCCATTGCCGCCGAGGAGCCAGACCGCGTAAAGCTCATCGACGCGACCGCGTCCATCGAAGACGTCTTCGCGCAGACGGTCGAGCAGGTTCGCGCGTACGGTCTCGACATTCCGCGGGAAGCCGTCGCCGCCGCGCTTGCCAAGGAGGCCGAGTAACATGGCCCCCGCTCAGACAAGCCTGCTGGCCAAGCTCAACACCCAGGAGCGCGTGCGCGACTTTTTGACCAACGCTATCGCCAGCGGCCGCGCATCGCACGCCTACCTGTTCTTGGGTGCACCCGGCGCCGGTAAGCTCGACGCCGCATGGGCGCTTGCCCAGGCATTCCTGTGCGAGCAGGACGGCTGCGGCTCGTGCGACAGCTGCGTGCGCGTCGCGCGCCATACGCACCCCGACGTGCACTATTACACGCCCGAGAGCGCCACAGGCTACCTCATCGCCCAGACCCGCGAGCTCCTCGACGACGTGCCGCTGGCGCCCATCCGCGCCAAGGCAAAGGTCTACATCATCGACCGTGCCGAGCAGCTGCGCGCCAACACCGCCAACGCGCTGCTCAAAACACTCGAGGAGCCGCCCGAGGGCGTTATGTTTATCTTGCTGGGCACCTCGGCCGACGTGATGCTGCCCACTATCGTGAGTCGCTGTCAGTGCGTGCCGTTTCGGCTGGTATCGCCCGCCGTCGCCGCGCAGGCCGTGAGCCGCGCCACCGGTCAGGACCCTGCGCGTTGCCGCATGGCGGTCGCCGTGGCGGGAAGCCCCACACGCGGCATCGAGTTTCTTAAGAGCGCCGAGCGCCAGGATGCTCGCCGCCAGATGGTCCGCGCCATCGATTCGCTCATCGCCGCCGACGAGGCCGACGTGCTCAGCCGCGCCAAGTCGCTCATCGTCGCCGTTAAGGCGCCGCTCGCCGAGGTCAAGTCCACGCAGGAAAAGGTGCTCGAGCAAAACGCCGACTACCTGTCGCGTGGAGCATTGAAGCAGCTTGAGGACCGCAACAAGCGCGAACTCAACGCGCGCGAGCGTTCGGGTATCATGGAAGCGCTGGCGAGCGCGCGGACGCTCATGCGCGATGTGCTGCTGACACTTCAGGACGAGGCGGCCGACGTGGTGAACGAAGACGTGCGCGACACGATCGGGCGGCTTGCCGCCGCGACGAATGTTGCGGGTGCCACACGGGCACTCGAGGCGGTCGCGACCGCCGAGCGCAACATCGCCAGAAACGTTACTCCCCAGCTGGCCATCGAGGTCATGCTGTTCGATATCAGGAAGGCACTGAAATGCCGTTAGTCGTACCCGTTAAGTTTACCTACGCCTCGCGCGACCTGTGGTTTGACCCGCAGGATCTGGATATCCTCGAGGCAGATTACGCTATTTGCTCCACCGAGCGCGGAACCGAGATCGGCCTGGTCACGGCCGATCCCTTCGAGGTGCCGCAAGACGAGATCGGCCAGCCGCTCAAGCCCGTGCTGCGCGTGGCGAGTGATATCGATTTGCAGCTTGCCGACGACCTGGCTATCCAGGGCGACGAGGCCATGGTCGATTTCCGCCGCCTGGTCAAGGAGCTCGACCTCGAGATGAAGCCGGTCGGCGTCGAGTACCTGTTTGGCGGCGAGAAGGCCGTGTTCTACTTTGCGGCCGAGGAGCGCGTCGATTTTCGCCAGCTCGTCAAGGACCTGTCCTCGACGCTGCACATTCGCGTCGACATGCGCCAGATCGGTGTGCGCGACGAGACCCGCTTGGTGGGCGGCTATGCCCAGTGCGGTCAGGAACTCTGCTGCACGCGCTTTGGCGGACAGTTTGAGCCGGTTTCGATCCGCATGGCAAAAGAGCAGGACCTGCCGCTCAACTCGTCCAAGATCAGCGGAGTGTGTGGCCGCCTGATGTGCTGCCTGCGCTACGAGTTCGAGGCGTACAAGGACTTTAAGAGCCGCGCGCCCAAAAAGAAGACGCTCATCGACACGCCGCTCGGCAAGGCGCGTATCCAGGAATACGACACCCCGCGCGAGCAGCTGGTGCTGCGCCTGGAGAACGGCAAGGTCTTCAAGGTCAACCTGGCCGATATGACCTGCTCCGAGGGTTGCAAAAAGAAGGCCGCCGAGCAGGGTTGCAACTGCCGTCCCGACTGCGTGACGCGCGATGTGCTCGAGCGCATCGAGTCGCCCGAGATGCGCCTGGCGCTTATGGAGCTCGACCGCGAGAACGGCGTCGACGTGGGCGATGGCCTGTCGAGCGCCGACCGTCTGGCCGGCACGTCGATGCCCAAGCGCCGTCGCCGCGATGCAGATGCCGATGCCCGCGCTGCTCAGAGTCAGGGCGAGGGCCGTGGCCGTGGTAAGGGTCGCGGCAAGGTCGAGGCTCCCGAGGCCGAGGAGGCCGCTGGTGGTCGTCGCCGTCGCAAGCGTGCGGGCTCGGGCGATGCCGGCGAGACCGCGGCTGCAGGCAAGAATGCCTCCCGCGAGCGCGAGGCTCAGCAGACCCAGCAGCAAAACCGCGGCGGTGGCATGAACCCCACGCGCCGTCGCCGTCGTCATCTGTCGAGCGAGGAGCGCGAGGATGCTTTCCGCGCCGCAGCCGCTCGCGAGGCCGGTGCCGCCCCTAAGGGTGGTTCGGGTTCCGATACGCCTGCCGACAAGGGCGGCAAGCCGCGTGGCGAGGAGGAGCGCGCTCCGCGTCCGCGCCGTCGCCATTCCTCGGGCACGCAGCAGAAGCCTTCGGTGCCTTCCGTGGCCGATCAGGTTTCGGATGGCGAGGTCAAGGTCACGCGTCGTCGTCCCGGTGACGGCGGAGGTGCGGCTGCCAAGGCCGCGCGCGGCGCCGCCCGCGACGAGCACGAGCCGCGTGAGGATCGCGGTGGCGAGGGTTCGGCCGACCAGGGCCAGAAGCGTCGCCGTCGCCGTCGCTCCCGCAAGCCGCGTCAGGACGGTGGCGAGGGCTCGACTCCGAGCTCGTCCGCACCGCAACCGCCCGCCGGCGAATAACGCCCGCGAGCGGATTTAACCTGCCTTGCCCCGAGTGCATCGGGGTATCATAGCGCCGAATCAACAACCCTCCCTGCGACCGAACGTAGGGAGGGTTGTGTCTTGAAGAGCCATCTGAACATATTGAGCCGTCTGCAGGGTGCCGGTGCCCTACCGTTTGCGGACGAATTGCTACCGTTTGCCGAGCGGGTGGCACGCGAGGCGCTCGAGGCATTGTCGCCAACACGATGTGCCGGCTGCGAGCGCGCCGGTGCGCTTATTTGCCAAGACTGCCTGGCTGCGTTCACGCTCATCGACCCACGTCATAGCTGTACCCGATGCGGCGCCCCGTTTGGGGATTTGCTGTGCACTGAGTGTTCGGTCGAGGGCACGTCCTCGGCAATGGCGGAGGCGCTCGACCGCTGCCTGGCGTGCGCCGTCTATGCGCATCCGCTGCCGCGCATCATTAAAGCGTACAAGGATGCGGGCGAGCGACGTCTGGCTCCGTATCTGGCGGAGCTGCTCTACGACACCGCCCTGCATGCCCAGGTCGTAGCGCCCGATCGCTACGGAGGTGTGCTGTCCGGTGCGGATGCGGTGGTGTTTGTGCCTGCGGCGGCGGCAGCGTTTCGGCGGCGTGGTTTTGATCATATGGAGGCTATTGCGGGCCCATTTTGCGAGCTGTCGGGTGTTCCCCTGCTCGATGCTCTCGTCAAGTACGGGCATGGCGACCAGCGTGAACTCGGTCGTGAGGAGCGCCGCGAGCGTGCCCAAGGCATGTACGAGACGGTTGAGGACGTGCACGGCCGCCGCTTGCTGCTTATCGATGACGTTATCACCACGGGCGCGACGATGGCAGCGGCTTCGGCGGAACTCAAGCGCGCCGGCGCCGCAGCAGTCGATGGCCTCGCTATCGCACGCGTTTGGTAGGGGTGGTTTTGTGGCAGTAAAGATTGAGCGGTGCAACGAGCCGACAGGCGAACAGCTAGCGGCTTCCGTAATCCTAACAGGCGCCTCGGCGCTACGCATGATGCGCGCCGAGCGCCGGCAGATGGGCTACATAAGCTGGAGGGACCTCAATCCCGATGAAGAGCGCCGTGTGCTGCGCACGTCGTCGCCCTCGACCGAGGATATCTATCTTCCTGACTTGGTGCGAATTGGAGCCAAAAGCGGCGAGGTGCAAGAAGATCTGTGCTTGCTGGTGGGATCTGCGGCGCATCGCCGCCGCATTCTTGGCGTGGGCTGGTCCGTGTGTTCCGGGTTACCCGCCGGCTCGATTCTAGAGGTGGAACCGGGGGTGTACAGCCTATCTCCCGAGGCCCTTTGTGTTGCCGTTGCGCGCGAGGTCGGCTGCATCCAGGCGTTTGCCCTGGCCCAGGAGCTGTGCTCTAAGATTTCACTGAGCGACCGCGGGAAGTATCTGCCTCCCTACACCTCGCCTGTTACGAATAAACTTGCAAAGGACAAGGACCAGCCAGCAGACGTGGGCTACTTTGAAGTCGAGCCGGCGCTGACGCCCGATCGCCTGGCAGATTATCTTGCGGCATGCAAGGGGAATGTGGCCAAACAGCTGCTGCGTCTGTGTCCCTACCTGTCAGAAAACCTGCTCTCGCCCATGGAGTGCATCATGCTTGCCCTGTTTTCGCTTCCGTTTTCCTATGGCGGGTTTGCCTGCGGACCTTTTAAGACCGACTACAAGATCGAGTTCGATGACCGTGCGCAGGCAATCTCGGGGATGCCTCATGCAGTTTGCGATGCGTATCAAGAGGCAGCCCGGTTTGACCTGGAATACAACGGTGAGCTGGGCCATTCCTCTCGGAGGGGACGTATCCATGATGAAAAGCGCAACACGGGCTTGATTACTATGGGAATCGAGGTCGCGACGGTCAACAACGAAATGCTCTGTGACATGGAAGCGATGGAAGCGCTCGCATGGCGCATCCACCAGCGTATGCGAAAGCGGTACCGGAATCGTGCCGATGCCCGCAGGAAGAAGCAAGAGGCGTTGCTTAACACGCTGCGGGCGTGTTTTGGGCTTAAGCCGGTCTAATTCACGTCGAAATTAGGGGGTTAATCATATGCCCTGGCCAAAATATGGCAAATATGAGTACTGTCACTAAATCAGTAACAGCAAAATCAAGGAGTTTAGGACTCGGGGGCGGCATAAAGTAAGAAGATAATATACAAATGTAGAATAACTAAGCATCAGGTTGGCGACACTGAGCGCAAAATCTGTCCGAGAGGCCAAAATTGCCTGTTACTAAATTGGTGACAGTACTCATATTTGCCGTTTTTTGGCCACGGCACCCCAAGAAGGGTGCCCCGGAGCTCCCCATAGGGGAGCTCCGGGCTTCACAGAGGCACGAATAGCCCACTCCGACCTGCGAAATCTGTACTCGCGATGCGAATGACGCCCCTAACCTTAAACTTTAGCTTGAACTTAGCTATAATGCGCTACGTTCCTACCAGGCTGTGGTTGCGGACGGACGAAATGCCCGTCCTAGTCCAAGACAGACGCGGTCAAAGGGATCCACGTAAGCGACCGCGTGCGCGCGGCGCGATCATGGCGCGTCCTAGATGTAAGCCGCACCGTCCGTTCTACTTTCTTTGGGGCAATACCGCCTCGCGGGCGAGCGGGCCAGTCGTGAAGGTGGCTGCGGCCTCCCGAGCAAACACCCCGGTGCGCAAGTGTGGGGTCAAATACCAGGTCAGCTGGTGGGAACAATCTGATATTCCGCGCAACGCACGGATCGTATACGACACAGAAGGCAGGGTAGTGGACATGGTGAGGGGCAGCTTGATGCACGCGGCTCGGTTAGGTGCTGGGACCGCAGCGGTCATCGCCGTTTTGGGCCTGAGCGGATGCGCGTTCAACCCGCTGTCTACGTTCACGACTCCCACGATCGACCAGATCGAGTACGAGACCGTCACGCCCACGGTGTCGGATGATGCCCTGGTCACTCCCGGTACCCTGACGGTCGCCCTCGATACCTCCGATGCGCCGCAGGCCATGCAGGGCGCTGACGGCGAGCTCACGGGGTATGCAGTCGACGCTGCCCGCGCCCTCGCAAGCCGCATGGGCCTTAAGGTCGCCTTTGTCGATGCGTCCTCGGCAGGTTCCGCGCTCGGCGACAAAAAGGCTGATATCTTTATCGGCGAGATCAACTCTACGGACGGGGACGTTAGCTCGCTCGGCACCTGCCTGTACGATGCCGCTTCCGTGTTCGGTAAAACCAGCGATGGTGGGTCGCTAAGCGTTTCCACCGATACCCTTAACACGTCTACTCTGGGTATCCAGATGTCCTCGGCCTCGCAGGAGGCGCTTGCTAAGCAGAGCATCACCGCCAACCAAAAGACCTACTCCAACATCAACGAGTGCTTTGAGGCGCTCGAGTCCGGCGAAGTCGACTATGTGATCTGCGACTCCACGGCCGGCGGCTACCTTGCACGCCTGATGAGCGAGATCTCCTATGTCGGTGCGCTCGAGGCGCCCTCGACGCTTGGTGTTGCGGGCCTCTCGTCCAATGACGAACTGTGCCGTGCCGTGAGCGATGCCCTCGACGGTATTACGGCCGACGGCACGCTCGAGGCGGTCCACTGCGTCTGGTACGGCACGATGCCCTACGACCTCACCACTAAGACGGTTTCGGGCGCTAACGTGCAGCCGGGCGACTCTGAGTCCAGTGAGACCACGTCCTCCGGCAGCGAGTCCTCCGATTCCAACAATGAGACCGCATCCTCCGAAGACAAATCGTCCAGCCAGGAAGACACCATCACCGACGACGACATTAACAAGCTTAATAGCTAGTTATTGCTAGGGGTGGCGTCTCCTATGCGCTAGGAGAGATGCCTCTTCACGGTTTCAACACGCACTGCCGGGCTTCCCCAATAGGGGAGCCCGGCTTTTTCATCTCTATAAAACCAGCAGGTCAAAGCCAATTTTCGGGACCAAATACAAAGTCGCCGGCTCCCTCCTATAGCGCACTTTGCCACAGAAAAGTGCGAGACTTCGGTATGCGGTATCAAGCAATCGTTATTCGGCTCTTTGGGAATCCGCGTGATTAAATGCACGGCAATGGGTACATAGCCAGTACAGTAAGTCCCCGAGGCAGATTGGAGCCACGTATGGATATCAAGGTTTCTGGACGCAAGACGACGGTAACCGATGCTCTGCGTGCGCATGTGGATGAGAAGATCGGCGAGGCGCTCAAGGTTTTCGATATCGAGCCCATGACGGTCGACGTTGTACTTCGCTATGAGAAGAACCCCTCGAACCCCAACCCGGCAATCGTCGAGGTTACGGTTCGCGCCCGTGGTTCGGTGATTCGCGTTGCCGAGCACGGTGCAGATATGTACGCCGCCATCGACCTCTCCGCCGATAAGGTCACCCGCCAGCTGCGCAAGTTCAAGACCAAGGTCGTGGACAACCGCCAGGGTGGTGCCAGCGCAGCGGATGTTGCACCGGTCGAGCGTGTCGAGGATCTGGCCGACCTGCTGCTGCCCGAGGAGGACGACGACCTGCTCGTCCGCGAGAAGGTCATCGATGTCACCCCGATGACTGAGGAGCAGGCGCTGGTGCAGACCGATCTGCTCGGTCACGACTTCTACGTGTTCGAGAATGCGACGACTGGCCTCATCAATGTGGTGTATCACCGTAAGAATGGTGGATATGGCATCATCAAGCCCCGTATCGAAACACTTGACGAGTAAAATACGTTAACTTGCATGAGTTAACGGTTGGCGGCCATCCCATGCGGGTGGCCGCTTTTTTACGTAAGGAGTCGCTTTGATGGACAAGGCCGCATCCGCCGGTCATTCGGACCGTTGCCGCATCGTCGTCGATACCTGCTGCGACTTTAGCCCCGAGGTCGCCGCGAACCTCGATGTCGATATCTTGGGTTTCCCCTTCATTATCGATGGCGAGGAGCGTACGGACGACATCTGGTCGAGCATCACGCCCAAGGAGTTCTACGACCGCATGCGCGCCGGCGCCCGCGTGTCCACCTCCGCCGTGTCGCTCGGTCGCTATATCGAGTTCTTTACCGAGTGCGCCAAAGAGGGTACGCCCACGGTCTACCTGTGCTTTACCTCGGCGCTGTCGTCGAGCTACAACTCCGCGTGCCAGGCGGCGGACGCCGTGCGTGCCGAGTATCCCAACTTTGAGCTCTACGTGGTCGACAACGCCCTACCCTGTGCGACCGGCGAGCTCCTGGCGCTCGAGGCCGTGCGCCAGCGCTCGGCGGGACTGACTGCTAAGCAGCTGGTCGATTGGGCAAACGAGGCCAAGACCTACGTGCACGGTTACTTTACGCTCGAGAGCTTCGATGCGCTGGCTGCCGGCGGCCGCATTCCGCCCGCGGCGGCGCAGCTCACGGCAAAGCTCGACGTCAAGCCCGAGCTCTCCTACGACCTTGCCGGCTCGCTGTCGCTGATCGGCGTCAACCGCGGCCGCAAGAAGGCGCTCAAGTCCATTCTCAAGTCGTTCCGCGAGAACTACGTGCCCGACCGCACCATGCCCATCGCCATCATGACGGCCGATGCCGAAAAGGACGGCGACTGGCTCGAAGCCGCCATCTGCAAGGAGGAGGGCTGCGCCGACGTCACGATCATTCGCAGCTCCGTGGGTCCCACCATTGGCTCGCACGTGGGCCCCGGCATGGTGGCCTGCGCGTTTTGGGGTAAGAACCGCGCCGACAAGGCGTCGCTTTCCGACCGCATCGCCCGCCGCGTGCGCGGCCAGTAGGCAAGCGCTGCGTCCGTAATCGCCCTCGACTCACAGCCCAAACGCTGGCACCGAGTATTCAACCTGGTAATAACACCCAACCCAAAAGGAAAGGTTTCATGGCAAACAAGCTCTCTGTCGCATTTATCGGCACCGGAATTATGGGTGCCCCCATTGCCGGCCACATTCTGGACGCTGGCTATCCCGTCACGGTCAACAACCGCACCAAGTCCAAGGCTGCAGCGCTCGTTGAGCGCGGTGCCGTCTGGGCCGATACGCCGGCAGATGCCGCGGCGAACGCCGACGTCATCTTTACCATGGTGGGTTATCCCTCCGAGGTCGAGGAGCTCTACCTGGCGGGCGACGGTCTGCTCGCGTGCACTAAGCCCGGCGCGGTCCTGATCGACCTTACCACGAGCTCGCCCGAGCTGGCGCGCGACATTGCCGAGGCCGCCCAGGTTTCCGGCCGCATGGCGTTTGACTGCCCCGTCACCGGTGGCGAGTCTGGTGCTATCGCCGGCACGCTCACGGCTATCGTGGGCGCCACCGAGAACGACATCGCTCCGGTTCGCGATATCCTTTCCACCTTTGCGGCAACCATCTGCTGCTTCGATGGCGCCGGCAAGGGCCAGGCGGCCAAGCTCGCCAACCAGGTGTCGCTGGGCGCCTGCATGGTCGGCATGGCCGATGCCATGGCATTTGCCGAGCTCAACGGCCTGGATCTGGAGAAGACCCGCGAGATGATCCTGGGCGGCACCGGCAAGTCCGGCGCCATGGAGAGCCTGGCGCCCAAGGCGCTCGACGGCGATTACAAGCCCGGCTTTATGGTCGAGCACTTCATTAAGGATCTGCGCTTGGCGCTCGCTTATGCCGACGACCGCGAGCTTGCGCTGCCCGGCGCTGACGTGGCCTTTACGCTCTACGACATGCTCGACGCCATCGGTGGCGCCAAGCTGGGCACCCAGGCCATCACGGTGCTCTACAAGGAGGAGGCCGACGCCATCGCCGCCGGTCTGGACTGGTCGCAGTATCGCCCCGAGGAGCACGGCGCTCACGAGGACGGCTGCGGTTGCGGTGAGCACGGCGACGACCACGAGTGCGGTTGCGGCCACCACCACGGCGAGGATCACGAGTGCTGCGGCGGCCACGGCCACGATGACGGCCACGAGTGCTGCTGCGGCCATCATCGCGAGGAGTAGCGCCCATGAGCTGGACGTTCGTGGTGCTCGCGCTGGTGCTTTTTATCTTTGCGATCTACATTGGCTTTTTGTGCGGCCAGTGGGCTTGCGAAAAGCGCGTGATCACCAAGCGCGACTACTGGATCGCCAACTTTGCGGGTGCGGCGGCAGTCATCCTGCTGACCTGGGTGTTCTCGCTGTTCCCGCTGGTGCAGTTTGCGCCGATCGGCTGGCTTGGCGGCTTTATCGCCGGCCTTAAGATGAGCTTTGGCGAGTCCGTTGGCCCGTGGCGCAAGCATGACGAGGTCTTTAACGTCAACAAGGCCCATCGCGCCGCCGCCGATGCGGGCGACGCCGAGGAGCGCCGCCGCGCACGTCGCGATGGCGGTGCCGACCGACAGCTCATCTCGGTCACCGATGACAGCAAGGGTGCTGGCAAGCACACCAAGAAATAAGAAGAGGTAACTATGGCAGAAAACAAAGACGAACAGCTTACCGACGAGGAGCTGGCACAGCTTCAGCTGGCAGAGGAGAACGAGAACGCCGTCGACCGTCTGGTCCAGGAGCTCGGCTGCCCCACGCGCCGCATCCGCCAGTTTGCCGCCCGCGTGCTGCATCTGCTGGCCGAGCGCGACCCGCAGCGCGTCGTGCCCTGCGTGCCCGCGCTGATCGAGGCGCTCGACCGCCCCGAGGCTCAGACCCGCTGGGAGGCCCTCGATGCCCTGACGGCGCTCGCTACCACCTGCCCCGAGCAGATGGGCGATGCCTTTGAGGGCGCCGAGACCGCGCTGTTCGACGAGCTTTCCTCCACGCTGCGCTACGCCGCCTTCCGCCTGCTGTGCGTGTGGGGCGCCACGAGCGTCGAGCGTTCGCGCGAGGCCTGGCCTATCCTGGACGAGGCCATCCAGTGCTACCACGGCGACCTCGAGTACCGCGACATGCTCGGTTGCCTGTACGAGTTTGGCCAGGGCGAGATCGACGCCGAGGTTGCCGAGAAGCTCGCGCTGCGCCTTAAGTTCGACGCCGAGAACGGCAAGGGCAGCTATCTCAAGGCCCGCTCGAGCGAGATTTGCGAAATGCTTGTTAAACGTTTTGGCCTGGATCTCTCCAAAAAGAAGAAGCGTGCTAGCGTTAAAAAATCTGACGACGCCGAAGACGAGGAGTAACAGATTATGGCGCACGATGTAGTCCTGATTCCCGGTGACGGTATCGGTCCCGAGATTACGCAGGCCATGCGCCGCGTGGTCGAGGCCACCGGTGTCCAGATCAACTGGAACGTCCAGGAGGCCGGCGCCGGCGTCATGGACGAGTTTGGCACGCCGCTGCCCCAGCACGTGCTCGATGCGGTCGCCGAGACCAAGGTTGCCATCAAGGGCCCCATCACCACGCCGGTCGGCACGGGTTTCCGCAGCGTTAACGTGGCCCTGCGCAAGCACTTTGACCTGTACGCCTGCGTGCGCCCCTGCCTGTCGCAGCCGGGCGACGGCTCGCGTTTCCGCGATGTCGACCTGGTTATCGTGCGCGAGAACACCGAGGACCTCTACGCCGGCATCGAGTTCGATGAGGGCGCTGTTGAGGTTGAGGAGCTCTCGCAGCTTGTCGAGCGTTCGGGCCAAAAGACCTTCGCCGCCGATTCCGCCATCTCGATCAAGCCGATCTCTATCGCCAAGAGCCGCCGCATTGTGGAGTATGCCTTTGAGTATGCCCGCCGCTGCGGCCGCAAAAAGGTGACGGCCGTGCACAAGGCCAACATCATGAAGGCGACCGACGGCCTGTTCCTGCGCGTGGCGCGCGAGGTAGCCGCCAACTATCCCGATATCGAGTTCAACGACAAGATTGTCGACGCTACCTGCATGGGCTTGGTCCAAAACCCCAACGACTTCGATGTCCTGGTGCTGCCCAACCTGTACGGCGACATCGTGAGTGACCTGTGCGCCGGCCTGGTGGGCGGCCTGGGTATGGCTCCGGGTTCCAACATCGGTGCCGACTGCGCCATCTTCGAGGCAACGCACGGCTCCGCGCCCGATATCGCGGGCCAGGATATTGCCAACCCCACGGCCGAGATCCTCTCTGCTGCGATGATGCTCGACCACCTGGGCGAGAACGATGCTGCCAACCGCATTCGTGCCGCCGTATCTGCCACGCTCGACGAGGGCGAGCAGGTTACCGGTGACGTACGTCGTGCCCAGACCGGCTCCGTTGAGGGCGCCGTGGGCACGCAGGCCTTTGCCGATGCCGTTATCGCGCACCTGGTCTAAGGTATGCATGCTGCAAACGCCTAAATAGTACTTAAGTGTTTGCGTATAACCTAAGAATCAATACGCCCGGCGCCTCGTCGGGCGTATTCTATTGGGGACTATGTTTCCTAACAAGGAGTAATTGATATGGGTCTGATTCAAAAGAAGGACGAGAAGGACGAGATCGACGGCATCCAGATCATCGAGCGCGGCGAAGGCCCCGACGGTGACGAGGACGAGAAGATCGATCTGGTCGCCGGCACGTCTGCCGAACATATCGCCGCTGGCACGACCGCCGAGGAGGAAGACGCTCGCCTGGAGGCAAAGATCGCCGCGGACGCCGCCGACGAGAACCTCATGCCCGAGGAGCAGGACGAGGATGACTCCGATGCGGACGACCATGCATCCAAGCACAAGAAGATGATGATCGCCGCCTTCGTGGTTGCAGTCGTGATCGCTGCCGTGGTCGGCTTCTTTATCGGCAACGGTGGTTTTGGCGGCAAGGGCGTCGGTTCGTCGACCCTGACCGAGGACCAGCTCGATTCGACCGTGGCAAGCTATAGCTACAACGGCAAGAAGAGCGACATCACCGCGCGTGAGGCCATCGAGAGCCAGTACAGCCTTGATACCGTTAAGGACGACGACGGCAACTACACCGCTCCGTCTGCCGACGTTATCCTGTCCTACGTGCGCAACCAGATTCTGCTGGACGCTGCCGAGGACGAGGGCATTACCGTTTCTTCCAAGGAAATGAAGCAGTACGCCGAGGATTCCATCGGCACCTCCGACTACAAGACCATGGCCACGCAGTATGGCGTGTCCAAGGACCAGGCCAAGCAGATCGTCCGCCAGTCCGCGACGCTGCAGAAGCTCTACAAGAAGAAGGTGGGCGATAGCTCCGCAAGCATGCCAACCGCCCCGACCGAGCCTGCTGACGGCAACGAGGAGACCGCGAGCAAGGACTACGCCGACTACATCATCAACCTTGCCGGCGACGAGTGGGATAGCTCAAAGGGCACCTGGAAGGACGCCGATAGCACCTACGCCAAGGCCTTCGCTGACGATGCCTTTACGGCCGATAGCGCTACCTATAAGCAGGCCATGACCGCCTATTACACCGCCTACCAGCAGTATTCCTCGCAGGCCTCAAGCGCTAGCTCCAAGTGGACCGAGTATGCTAACGGCCTCTATGCCAAGGCCAACATCAGCATCTACGGTCTGTTTGCGTAAAGAGTTGCACGGCTCATCGAGCATCTAGCTGATAGAAAGCAAATTGCCCGCCAGCACGGAAGTCGTACTGGCGGGCTTTTTGCGTTGAGGGCGTGATTGGCGGCTTAATTATGGCTATTCATCTTTAAGCCCAAAAAGACTATCGGCTTTATCGTCGGATATATATTCCAGCACATCGCCCGGTTGGCAGTCGAGTGCCCGGCATATCGCATCAAGAGTTGAAAAGCGCACGGCAGAAACCTTGCCCGTCTTGATGCGCGACATATTGACCTGGGAGATGCCCACGCGTTCCGCAAGCTCTTTGGATGAGATCTTGCGTTCGGCAAGCATGCGGTCGAGCCGCAGAATAATCATGGATTCCCCCTAGAGCAACTCGTCATCTTGTTTTTGCAGGATATACCCGTAGCGGAAGATGCTGGCAATCAGGCAAATAATCAGGCCTGCAAAGAGCATAGAGGGCTCGAATAACTGGCCGGCGAACGCATCCGTAAAGCTGCCGCCAAATCCTGAGAGTATCATTCCCGTGATTACGGCACCAAGAAGCCTCACGGCAGCGCCGCCGATAAGGAATAAATGTCCTACTCGACGAAGTGTGTGGTTGCATTCAAGGTCAAAGGGCCTACCTTCCTTCTCAATGTTGAAGAAAAGCCTGCGCACGCCTAGCGCGATGGTGAGCGCGAGGCATGTCATCAAGAGACTCCCTATGGCAGTGTGACCATCGTGTGCGACGAGCATAAGTGGGGCCTGTGCATTAGTACCGACGATAGCGAGGCACGGTCCTTCGCCGGCTTGAAGTTCTACGGATTGGAGACACGACCCTTGGGAGAGGCCAGGCAATATGAGTAGAAGGTCAATCGCAATGACTGCGAGGAGTCCCAGAGCGAGCGCGGTGGTGATGCAGATCGTGGCCCATTTGCAGATGCGAGCGAGCTTCCTCAGTTTGGCTATTGCCTGTTCACGATCGATGGCTTCATTCGATTTGGATACGTTCCAGCGGATCATAGCTCCTCCAATCATTACTTCAGTTGATACCTGTATCTTACTATATAATTAACGATAAACGATAAATAGTTGCAGAAATTAAGATGGTAACGTCTGTTCTAACAGAGCCAAAAGAAATATAACCTGCTTCAGCAATTGACTTGCTAGGGGCGCGAGTTGTTTATATAGATCTAAAATAGTCACAATATACAAATACTGAGAGATGTTGGAATATAGATGAAAGGATCTAAGGGTTTTCTTTTGTTAGTAATGATGCTGCTCGGACTGTTCTGTCTGAGCAGCCCTTCTTGGGCCGAGGCTGCCTGTCCTGAAGGTGAGCCTCAGCAGTCTTATACGGGCAGCTTACTGATAACCGCTAAGGATGGTGACGCTGACTCTCGGCCCGGGCTAAATCGCCTTGCCACTTTTAAGGGAGATGGAGGAACAGTCAAGCTTGACCATATTGGTAGCGGGATTTTGAGATGGCAAGTTTAGTCGGGAGGTCGCTCGTGGACACCATATATGACGGGGATGATTGGGTCGAACATTATACTTGGCGCTTGGTCGGCTCGAATGACAATGGGGATGTGGTGTTTGATGGGCTATGCCCAAAGCATCTCCATCCTTTTGTCTCATCGTTAATTGAGAGTTCCGCTCGTGTTGCCCCTTACAGCTCGGCATCGCTTAACGATGCGGACGTTCTTAAAATCATAAATGACTCTATTGACGAGGGCATGATGAGCAGCTTGCTGTTTTCTCGGCTTGTGGGGCTAGATGAGGCTAGCTCAAAACGACTGCTTGCGGGTGAAAAGGTGGAGCTCGCCTATCATTCGATGGTTTCAATTCTGCGGCTGGCCGATGCTCTTCGAAAATAAATAAAAACGGGACAAGTGAGCTACATCACTTGTCCCGTTTTTATTTGGCTCTGCTAGACCAGAATTGGCATACGTGTGGCCCCACGGTGCCATATCGTTAGCCCTGTAGACCGCGACGGACGGGGCAGCACGAACGCTGAGGGCCTGGTAACTTTCCTCAATTCATATGGGAAAACACCCTGTAAACGATTGCAAATGACCGGTGAGCGGTCAAAAACTACCGTTCACCGATAATCTCAAAACTGGTTCTAACTGGTATTAAGTCAAAAAGACCAATTCACAAATCTTCATAATGACCTGCATTTTTTCTACATGCGATTTTTAGCCACCCTACGTTGTTTAGACGCAGAGCAAGACCCGATCTGACGCCGAATCATTTCGAAACGGTTTCAAAACCGCAGGTAGAAGTGTTAACGAGCGGTAAACGGTCGATTTTTTGCCGTGAGCGGTGCAAAAACGTTTTACTGTTTGAATCAACGAAAGCGACCTCTTCTGTGGTGATATAGTGACAACAACACGTCACGTGGTTACTACCAGTTGAGAGACCACTGGTCTTCAAAGAACGCTTTCTAAGAAGCTTTAAGGGCATCAGCCCGCTGGCTTCCGAAAATCATCGGACTCAGATCGCACACACCTTCGGAAGGGAAATTTGAATGGTTGGCTTTATTCTTACCGGTCATGGACAGTTCGCACCCGGCCTCGCTAGCGCTATCGCTATGGTTGCCGGCGATCAGCCCGCTTTTACCGTCGTTCCTTTTGAGGGCGATCAGGCTGCTTCCTACGGTGAGGATCTCCGCGCCGCTATTACCGCCATGCGCGAGGAGTGCGATGGCGTACTCGTCTTTACCGACCTGCTTGGCGGTACCCCCTTCAATCAGTCGATGATGATCGCCCAGGATGTCGACAACGTCGAGGTTCTGACCGGCACCAACCTCCCCATGGTTATTGAGCTCCTGTTCCTCCGCGGCAACGCCACGCTCGCCGAGCTTGGCGAGCAGGCCGTGACCGTTGGCCAGACGGGCATCACCGCCCAGACGGTCGCTTCCGTCGCTGGTGCCGAGGAAGAGGATATCTTCGGCGACGAGGACGGCATCTAATGGCCGATTTCGGTGCCAGCGTCCTGAGCTCCTCGGTCGCTCTTTTGGGTCTGCTTGTCATCATGGGTGTGATTTACACCATCTGGTCTCAGATCAACATGAAAAAGAAGCAGAAGTACTTCAAAGAGCTGCACACCGAGCTCAAGCCGGGTCAGGAGGTCCTTTTCGCCGGCGGTATCTACGGAACCGTCAAAGGCATCGAAGGCGAAAAGGTCCAAATCAAAGTCCGATCCGGTGCCGTCGTAGATGTTTCGCGTTACGCGATTCAGGAGATCAAGTAACTGTCGTCAGCAATCAACGAAAGGAAGCTGATCAACATGGCAGAACCCAACATTCTTCTTACCCGCATCGATAACCGACTGGTTCATGGTCAGGTTGCCACCCAGTGGAACTCCACCCTGGGCTCCAACCTCATCCTCGTCGCCAACGACGACGTGTCGACCAACACCATGCGCCAGAACCTCATGAAGATGGCCGCTCCCACCGGCGTCGCTACGCGTTTCTTCTCGCTGCAGAAGACCATCGACGTCATTGGCAAGGCGAGCCCGCGCCAGAAGATCTTCATCGTGGCCGAAACACCGGAAGACGTGCTTACGCTCGTCAAGGGCGGTGTGCCTATAAAGAAGGTAAACATCGGCAACATGCACATGTCGGAAGGAAAGCGCCAAGTCGCCACCTCCGTCGCAGTTAACGACGAGGATGTCGCTGCGTTTAAAGAGCTGCAGGAATTGGGGGTGGAGTTGGAGATCAGGCGCGTTCCGAGCACGCCTGTTGAGGATACGAGCAAGCTCTTCTCGTAATCCTCGTGATCCACGTTGTCAGGAATGAAACCCTGACATTCTGTACGTGAAATCCAAAGTGCGTACATTCATTTTGAAAGGAGGAGCAAGATGGAATACACGATCTTCCAGGTCGCTCTGGTCTTCATCGTCACGTTCGTCGCGGCAATCGACCAGTTTAACTTCCTCGAGTCTCTCTATCAGCCCATCGTCACCGGCGCCGTCATCGGTCTTATCCTTGGCGACCTCAACACCGGTCTTCTCGTGGGTGGTACTTATCAGCTCATGACGATCGGCAACATGCCGATCGGAGGTGCTCAGCCGCCTAACGCCGTCATCGGCGGCATCATGGCAGCCATTCTCGCTATCGCCACGGGCCTCGAGCCCAACGCGGCAGTCGGCCTCGCTATTCCGTTCGCTCTGCTTGGTCAGCTCGGCGTTACCCTGGTCTTCACGCTTATGTCGCCCCTCATGTCCTCCGCGGACAACATGGCTCATAACGCTGACACCAAGGGTATCGAGCGTCTGAACTACTTCGCCATGGCTCTGCTCGGCCTGATCTTCGCTGTCGTCGTCACCCTGTTCTTCATCGCTGGCGCCACCATCGGTCAGACCATCGCTTCCGCCATCCCGACTTGGCTGCAGACCGGTCTCTCCGCTGCAGGCGGCATGATGCGCTTCGTCGGCTTCGCCGTCCTGCTCAAGGTTATGATGAACCGCGATATGTGGGGCTTCTTCCTCATGGGCTTTGGCCTCGCGCTCATCACCGTTGCCAACGATTCGCTGGCAACCCCTGCTCTGCTCATCCTCGCTCTCATCGGCTTCGGCATCGCTTTCTGGGACTTCCAGCAGCAGACCGAGCTGAAGGGTGCAGCTGTTTCTGACGGAGGTGACTTCGAAGATGGCATCTAATGAGTATGTGATCCCGGAGCACTACGAGGATCTCACTCCTGCTCCGCAGCTCGACCAGAAGACCCTCAACAAGATGGCTTGGCGCTCCTGCTTCCTGCAGGCCTCGTTCAACTACGAGCGTATGCAGGCCGCTGGCTGGCTCTACTCCATCATCCCCGGTCTGGAGAAGATCCACACCAACAAGAACGACCTCGCGGCTTCCATGAGCCACAACCTGGAGTTCTTCAACACCCACCCGTTCCTCGTCACCTTTGTTATGGGCATCGTGCTTTCGCTCGAGCAGAACAAGGTTGACATCCCCACGATCCGCGCCGTCCGCGTCGCCGCAATGGGCCCGCTCGGTGGTATCGGTGACGCCCTGTTCTGGCTGACGCTCGTGCCTATCACGGCCGGCATCACCTCCAACATGGCCATCAACGGCAACGCCGCTGCGCCGATCATCTTCCTGGTGATCTTCAACGCCGTCCAGTTCGCTCTGCGCTTCTGGCTCATGAACTGGTCCTACAAGCTTGGCACCAGCGCTATTGACGCTCTGACCGCCAACATGCAGGCCTTCACGCGTGCCGCTTCCATCATGGGCGTCTTCGTCGTCGGTTGCCTGGTCGTCACCATGGGTGGCACCCAGATCAACCTCCAGATCCCCAACGGCACCACCCGTGGCCTTGCCCCTACTACCGTGATCGTCTCCGAGAAGGAGGCCGAGAACTTCACCGGTATGGAGGGCATCGATACCGAGACCGCTGAGGCCGGTACCATCGCCATGACCGATGAGGACGGCAACGCCCTCACCGCCGTCGATGCCGACGGCAACGAGGTCAAGTGCGGCGTCGCCGATCTGGGCAACGGCATGGAGTCCGTGACCTACGCTACCGTCACCGAGGATCCGGTCAACTTCTCTGTTGCCGACACCCTCAACACCATCGTCCCGAAGCTCGTCCCGCTTATGCTTACGCTGCTGCTTTACTACATGTTTGCTAAGCACAGCTGGACCCCGACCAAGGGCATTCTGCTGCTCTTCGTCCTGGGCATCCTGGGCGCTGGCCCGCTTGGTCTCTGGCCGAGCATCTGGTAAGGCTCTAGCTTGAGGGGTGTGTCCCTACGCGGCTCACACCCCGACCCCTTAAGCCATGTGTATGTTAAAAGCCGCGTGCTCGAAAGAGCGCGCGGCTTTTGTTTTCTTGATGATTCGGGTGTGGCAGACAGATAATGCTAAACGCCCAAGGTAGTAGCCGAGTTTGAGAAAATGGGAGGATAGGATGGCGATCGGAGCGCGTAAGCAACCGCTATACGATCAGCTGGTCGATATTCTGACCGAAAAGATTGACCATGAATATCGCGCCGGTGACATGATTCCTTCCGAGCGCGAACTTTCGGAGCGCTATGGTCTCTCGCGAACTACGGTACGCCTGGCTCTGCAGGAACTGGAGCGTTTAGGACTGGTGGTTCGGCAGCACGGTCGCGGTACCTTTGTGACCGACCGTTCGGCAAAGGCAACCAATCTTATGCAGTCCTACAGCTTTACTGAGCAGATGCGCGCGATGGGTCGCGATCCCGAGACCACGATTCTCGAGTTTTGCGAGATGGAGGCCGATAAGAATCTGGCCGAGCATATGGGATTGCGTATCGGTGATCGCATTTATAAGCTCAAGCGCCTTCGTTCTGCCGACAACATGCCCATGATGGTCGAACGCAGCTATCTACCGGTTCGTCAATTTCTGTCCCTAAAGCGACCGCTGTTGGAGCGTAAACCGCTTTACGATGTGATTGAGCAAGACTTTCAGCAAAAGATACGCGTGGCCGAAGAGGAGTTCTATGCGAGCATAGCCCGTTCCACCGATGCTCACCTTTTGGGAATTGTCGAGGGCTCGCCTGTGCTCGATTTGGTCAGGACTACGTATAACGAGTCAAACGAGGTTGTGGAGTATACGCTCTCGGTTGCTCGTGCCGATCAGTTTAAATACAAGGTTTACCACCAGCGTAGCAACTAGAGTTCGCATCGTTTCCATATGATGATTCTTTGCATTTAACTGGTTACTACCAGATAACCAACCGAAGTGTATAATTGCACGTCAGAGGATTACTTCTAGAGAGAGGTATTAGAAATGTTCGAGAAGAGTGTCGAGGAGCTCACCGAGCTCGGCGCCCAGATCACCACGGCCGAGATTGCTCAGCAGCCCGAGCTTTGGCGTGATACGCTCAACATCTATCGCGAGAACAAGGAGGCCATCGAGGCCTTCCTGGCCGAGGCTCGCGCTATGGGCGAGGGCCGTCTGTCCGTTGTCTTCACCGGTGCCGGTACGTCCGACTACGTTGGCGATACCTGCGCCCCGTACCTGCGTCACGCTGGCAACACTGATCTCTACGACTTTAAGCCCATCGCCACGACCGACATCGTGAGCGCCCCGCGCGACTTCCTGCGCGCCGAGGATCCCACGCTCGTGGTTTCCTTTGCCCGCTCTGGCAACAGCCCCGAGAGCCTTGCTGCCGTTGCCGTTGCCAAGGAGCTCGTCCACAACGTCAAGTTCCTCAACATCACCTGCGCTCCCGAGGGCAAGCTCGCCGTCGAGTCTGCCGATGATCCCAACGCGCTGACGCTGCTCATTCCGCGCGCCAACGACAAGGGCTTCGCCATGACCGGTTCTTATTCCTGCATGACCCTGCTCTCCACCCTTATTTTCGACACTGCCTCTGACGAGCAGAAGGCCGAGTGGGTCGAGACCATCGCCAAGATGGGCGAGGAGGTCATCTCCCGTGAGCCCGAGATCGCCGATTACCTGGCTGGCGACTTCAACCGCGTGACCTACTTGGGTTCTGGCTCCTTCGGTGGCCTTGCCCAGGAGAGCCAGCTCAAGATCCTCGAGCTCGCTCACGGTCTGGTCGCTACTTCCTACGACACCTCCATGGGCTATCGTCACGGACCTAAGTCCTTCGTCGACGATAAGACGCTCGTCTTCGTGTTCGTCAACAACGACGCCTACACCCGTCAGTACGACATCGACATCCTCAACGAGATCGGTGGAGACGAGATCGCTCAGCACACCATCGCCGTTCAGCAGGAAGGTGCCACCGTCTATGAGGGCGAGTCCTTCACCTTTAAGGGCTACGAGGCGCTTCCCGAGGGCTACCTTGCTCTGCCGTTCGTGATGTTCGCTCAGGCTATCAGCCTGCTCAACTCCGTGCGCGTGGGCAACACGCCCGATACGCCGAGCCCCACCGGCACGGTCAACCGCGTGGTTAAGGGCGTGACGATTCACCCCTTCACCGCTTAATCGCGTCCCCCTGTAAGGGCGCCCGTCCGCTCATAACGGCGGGCGGGCGCTTTTTGTTTTACGTGAGCTGGGTATAAGCATCACCACCGTCAACTGCTTTAGAAGCAAGGAGTGCATATGAGCACGTACGCAATTAAGGCTGACAAGTTCTTCTTGCCGGCAGGTCCGCAACTGGGCGGCTACCTTATGGTCGAGGACGGCGTCTTTGGCGCCTGGCAGGCCGACGAGCCCTCTTGCGAGATTAAGGACTACACGGGATCGTGGATCGCACCGGGTATGGTCGATACTCACATCCATGGCTTCTACAACCACTCAACTACCGATAACGATTCTGAGGGCATCGATATCAGCTCGACCGAGCTCGCCCGTCGCGGTACCACCAGCTGGCTGCCCACGACGTTCACCGATGGTGTCGAGCAGATCAAGGACGCCTGCGCTGCCATCGCTCAGGCGGACGAGGGCCGCGGCCCCGATTTCTGCGGTGCTCGCATTCAGGGCATCTACCTGGAGGGCCCCTTCTTTACCATGAAGCACGTGGGCGCGCAGAACCCCGCTTACCTTATCGATCCCTCCGAGGAGGTCTTCGATCAGTGGCAGGAGGCTGCGGGTGGTCGCATCGTTAAGAGTGCCATGGCGGCCGAGCGCGACGGTGCCGCTGCTTATGCGGCCGCTCTGAACGCCAAGGGTGTGGTGACTAGCATCGGTCACTCCGACGCCACTTACGATGAGTGCATCGCCGCCATCAACGCAGGTGCCAGCTGCTTTACGCATACCTATAACGGCCAGCGCGGTCTGCATCACCGTGAGCCCGGTGTCGTGGGTGCTGCCATGTCCACGCCCGAGACCTACGCCGAGATCATCTGTGACGGCAAGCACGTAAACCCTGCCGCCATCAAGGCGCTGCTGCAGGCCAAGGGCTGGCAGCATACGGTGCTCATCACTGACTGCCTGGGTTGCGGCGGCATGCCCGAGGGCAGCTACACCAGTGGTGGCATGGACGTCATCATGAAGGACAACCTGTGCTGGCTTGCCGACGGCAAGAGCATTGCCGGCTCGGTGCTCACGCTTGCCCAGGGCGTCAAGAACATCGTCGACTGGGGCATCGCCAGCGCCGATATCGCCATTCGCATGGCAACCGAGGTGCCGGCACGCTCCGCGCACATCGAGGATAAGTGCGGCAGTATCATGCCGGGTCGCGACGCCGATTTTGTCGTGTTCGACCATGAGCTCACCCTCGTCGAGACGTATGTTGGCGGCCAGAGCGTCGGCAACGCCTTTACCGAGTAACGATACAAAAAGACGGCGGGCCCGAATCTGCTCGGACCCGCCGTATGGGTTAAACGCTCAAAAGCACCTTCACAGTTACAGCTTGTTAGCAATCTTTTTTGCCGTGCGCTTAACGCCGGCCACCAGGCCTCCTGCAGGATGCTCCTTCTCGTATGCTAGGCGCTTCTCACGCTTGGCGTACTCTTCGACGATGATATCGCCATATTCGTCTTCGATCTTGTCGAAGAAGTCGACGGCGCCCTTAATTTCCTCAGCGGTTGGGTGTCCCTTTTGGACACCGCCGGCGAGCTTGAACGGACCCCACGTATCAAAGCCGGGGCAGCCGTAGACACCCATAAAGATGGCCTGCCTCATGCGGCAGATGCCATCGATATCCTTGCCGTACCACTTGTTTTTGCCACCGTAGGTCATAAGGCCAAACACCTTGTCCTGCGGCTGCAGCACGTTCGTGAGCACGCGTGCCATGTCCTTGTCGATCTCGGAGTAATAGATGCCCGTGGCGACACCGATCAGATGATATTCGTGCAGGTCGGGGTACTCGTTTTTACCGAGCGCCTTGACGTCGAGGGTATCGATCTCGGGGCGTGCCTCGACGATGGCGTCCACGAGCTTTTTCGTATTGCCGTGATGGCGCGAGGCGTAGAGGATGATGGTTCGCATAAGAAGGCCTTTCAGCTGTAATTGCATCAATGTCTGTATGGTACCCCGTTACATGGCTGGGATACCGGACGCATCGATGAACGTGCGGGTTTGTCCTTTGGTTAGGGCCGAGACGGGTACTTGCGAGCAAAAAGCGGTTGTTCGAAAGGATGGGCAATGGAATACGCTCTCTCCAACGATTCGATTTCTATTAAGGTGTCCACGGCTGGTGGTTCGTTTACCTCGATCGAGGCCGGAGGTCGCGAGTATCTGTGGCAGGGCGATCCCGCCGTGTGGTCCGGCCAGGCACCGATTTGCTTCCCGATTTGCGGAGGCTTACGCGATAACAACGCCATGACGTTTGCCGGGCATCATGTAAAGCTCGCTCGCCATGGGTTTGCGCGCAAACAGGAGTGGAAGCTGCTGAGCCAGAGCGAGAACGAGCTGGCGATGTGCCTGGCTTCGGAGGATAACGCCGCGCTGCTGAGCGATTATCCGTACCCGTTTAAGCTCGTCGCCCGCTATGCGCTTGAGGGGACTGCCGTGCGCGTCTCCTACGAGGTGACCAACGAGGGCACCGAGGACATGCCGTTCTTTATCGGTGGACACCCGGGATTTAGGTGTCCGCTCGATGAGGGCGAGGCCTATACGGACTACGAGCTGCGCTTTGAGAAAGACGAGGCTGCGGAGCTCTGCACCGCCGTTCCCTCGACTGGATTGATTGACGTGGCAAACCGCTCCAAGAACCCCATGGTGGGAAAGACGCTGCCTCTGTCGCATGAGCTCTTCGATTTTGCGGAGACCATCTTTGACGTGCTCGAGAGCCGTCAGGTCACGCTTTCCAAGAAGGGTGAGGACAAGGGCGTTCGCCTGAGCTTTGAGGGCTTCCCGTATCTCATTGTGTGGAGTAAGCCCGAGGGCGATTTTGTGGCAGTTGAACCCTGGGGCGGCCTTTCGACCTGCTCCGATGAGGACGACGTGCTTGAGCACAAGCGCGGCTGCCTTATCGCCAAGCCCAAAGAAACCATCGTGCGCTCGTTCACGATTGAGATCCTGTAATTCCGTTTTGTCGACTCGTATCGCGAGGCACAAGGAGCCTGCGAGATAAGGAGCTAAAAATGATCCTCACCGTTACGATGAACCCGTCTGTCGATACGCGCTATCAGCTCGATGAACTCGTCATCGACGACGTCAACCGTGTGACGCCCGAAAAGACCGCCGGCGGCAAGGGCCTTAACGTAGCCCGGGTCCTTGGTCAGCTGGGCGACGACGTTGTGGCAACCGGTCTGCTCGGCGGCCACATGGGCGCCTACATGGCTGAGCTCATGGATGCCAACGGCATTAAGAATGATTTTGTACCCATCAAGGGCGAGACTCGTATTTGCCTCAACATCCTCCACGCCGGCAACCAGACCGAGCTGCTCGAGAGCGGCCCGACGATTGCTCCCGAGGAGCTCGATGCCTTTACCGCCAAGTTTACCGAGCTTGCGAGCAAGGCCGCTGTCGTTACCATCTCGGGTTCGCTACCCCGCGGTGTCGAGGCAGACTACTATGCCAAGATCACGGGCATTGCCGAGAACGCCGGTGCCAAGGTGCTGCTCGATACCTCGGGTGCTTCGCTCGAGGCCGCCCTTAAGTCCGAAATTAAGCCCGAGCTGGTCAAGCCTAACCTGACCGAGATCAACGGCCTTTTGGGTACGAGCTTTACCACCGACGATGTGGACGAGCTCCGCGCCGCGCTCGCCTCTGATGCCCGCTTCTCCGATATCCCCTGGGTCGTCGTGTCCATGGGCGCTGCCGGCTCCGTTGGCTTCCACAATGGCCGTGCGTTCCGCGCAAAGACGCCCGATATCCCTGCCGTTAACGCCACGGGCTCTGGTGACTCCACTATCGCTGGCTTCGCGCATGCCATTGCTGCTGGCGCGGACGACGAGACGGTGCTGCGTACTGCCAACACCTGCGGCAAGCTCAATGCCATGGATCCCATGACCGGCCATCTGGTCATGGACCGTTGGGACGAGGTCTACAACGGCGTTGTCGTGACCGAGCTGTAAAAGCCTGGGCGTCGGCCCCGGCATTGCTTGCTAACTCATGTCGACGACAAGTGCGGTAGCATTATGCTGGGGCGCGACGCCGGCTTTGTCGTGTTCAGTCCCGACCTTACCCTGGTCGAGACGTGTGTGGGTGGCAACAGCGTCGGTAACGCGTTTGCCGAGTAGCCGCCAAGGAAGCGATCCGAGAGGGGATTTAGATGATTTACGGTGCATTGGGCGATATCGAGGAGTATCGCGGAATGCTCAAGGGCCTCGACGTGCTGATCGACTGGCTCGAGGAGAACGACCCGGCGCAGCTCGAGGTCGGCAGCCATCCGATTCTGGGCGACAAGGTCTTTGCGAACGTCATGGCTCCCACGACGCGTCCCGAGGCCGATGCTCACTACGAGACGCATCAGCGCTATCACGACCTGCAGATTGACGTTGAGGGTCGCGAGGCCTTTAAGGTCGCCACGGGCAGCCTGACGCTGGTCCAGGAGTTTGACGAGAAGGACGACTACGATCTGGTCGATTCCGACGCTTCGATCGCCGGCGATCTGGCCGACGACAAGTTTGCCCTGTTCGTTGCCGGCGAGCCTCATATGCCCACGCTCGAGTTCCTGGGCGACGGCGCGCAGCCGGTCAAGAAGATCTGCTTTAAGCTGCTTGCCGACGCCTACTGGGAGGAGTAGCGCGCCGCTCGATTGAGCTGTGTGTTGGCGCGATTCCTTTGAGGGAGTCGCGCTTGAGCCCCGTTGATCGTGATTCCCGTTTGGGAGACCGCGGTCGGCGGGGCTATTTTGTTTGAGTAGGGGGTTGCCGGCGACGTTGCGCTTGGATTGACGGGCGCGCGAGAAATCGGCAACAAAAAAGCCGCCCGAAGGCGGCTATCTTGTGCAATGGAGCCAGCGACCGGGCTCGAACCGGTGACCCCCGCTTTACGAGAGCGGTGCTCTACCAACTGAGCTACGCTGGCGGCCATGTGGTGACGCAACTGAGGCGTCAACGGCTGTCTATGATACGGGACATTGCACATCCGCGCAAGTGTTCTGACGGCTTTTCTCACTTTAAATGCACTAATATTGGAGACGCGATGTCTTGCTCTTACGGGTCTCAAACAGAATGGGGCTGCTATGGCTCAACCCAGGATCCTTCTTACACGTATCGATGACCGGTTTATTTACGGGCAAGACGTTGAGCTGTGGAACGAGGCTGTGGGTTCCAACCTCGTCATAATCGTCAACGACGAGATTGCGGCTGATTCGCGCCAATGGGCACCCATGAGGGTGGCGGCTCCAGAAGGCGTGTGGACGCGGTTTTTCTCGGTGCAAAGGACCATCGACATCATTCATACCGCAACGCCGCGTCAATGGATTCTGATCATGGTGGCCTCACCCGCCGATGCGCTCGCGCTGGCTAAGGGCGGTGTGCCGATCACCAAGATCAGCATTGGCCATATGCAGGCAGGGGAGGGCAAACGCTCTGCAACGCCTGCCGTTGCCGTAGACGATATGGACATCGCCGCCTTCAAAGAGCTGCAAGAACTCGGCATAGAGCTAGAAATCCGCTATCTCCCCAGTTCCGCCCCCGATCCCATCGACAATCTGTTCAACTGATCCCTTGGGGACGGAGGAAAACGGATCTTTTTGCCCTTGCGAGGGACGCGCGCGATGCCGCCTGTCAAAAACTATGCCCATTTACTACGTTTGATCGGTTATCGCCGAGCATGTCGAATTTGAGAAAAACAAAACCGACGCTCCTATAAGTTGTCAAGAGGCAGTTTGCGGGAGCGTTCTCTCCA
>CABUNB010000011.1 GCA_902492755.1 uncultured Collinsella sp.
AGGGCAGAGGCGGGGGCATGCCCCCGCCTCTTACACCACATCTCTACGCGCTACCGGACCCCCGAAGCATCCACGCTTTTTGGTGCCAAAACTGCAGGAAAAACTCGGCGAAACCGCAGGAAACGGCGTCCGAAAAGTGTCGATGCTTCGGGGGCTCGTTTTTACTCGTTCACTTCGCGGAAAAGTATTCACCTTCGATTCGCAAGGGCACTGCGTGAGTCAAAAAAGCGGGCCGCGCCGGGGATTTCCGGCGCGGCCCGCTTGGCATCGCGTTTAGATTCGCAAGGTTGCGGCAGCCAGCGGCCTACTTTGCGTCGTAGGCCTCGGCGTCCCACCAGTCGAGCTGGGCGATGTTGTCGCGGATGTGCTGGCAGCTCTTGTGGAAGCCCTCGAGCTCGTACTCGGACAGGTCGAGCGTGTAGACCTCCTCGACGCCCTCGGCGCCGATCACGCACGGCAGGGATGTGAAGATGCCCTCCTCGCCATACTGGCCGGTCATGAGCGTGGAGGCGGAAAGCACGGCGTGCTCGTTGTGCAGCACGGCGGCGCAGACGCGCGCGGCGGAGTTGGCGACGGCGTACTCGGTGCACTGCTTGCCTTGGTAGGTCACATAGCCGCCCTTGCGCGCGAGCTCCTCGACCTCCATGTGGTCGAAGGCGTACTTGTCGGGGTTTTCGGCCTGAAGCTCGTTGAGGCTCTTGCCGGCGATGGTCGCGGCCTTAAAGGCGGCCAGCTGGCTAAAGCCGTGCTCGCCGATCATGTAGGCGTCGATGGACTTGGGGCTCACGCCGACCTTCTTGGAGATCTCGGTGCGCAGGCGGGCGGAATCCAGGCCGCAGCCCGAGCCGATGATCTTCTTGGGATCGTAGCCGGTCAGGTGCCACAGCTCGGTGCACACGACGTCGCAGGGGTTGGAGATGCTCACGAAGATGCCGTCAAAGCCGGCGTCGACGATGCGCTTGGCAAAGGTGCGGGCGGCGTCGGTGGTAAAGAACAGCTCGCCGTCGCGGTTGCCGGCGGCCAGCGCGACCTTGCCGGCGGCGTTGACGATGACGTCGCAGCAGGCCAGCTCCTCGTAGTGGTCGTAGCAGTTGACGATCTTGGTATTGTACGGGACAAACGAAAGGGAGTCGCGCAGGTCCTGGACCTCGGACGTCACCTTGGCCTCGTTGATATCGCATAGGTACAGCTCATCGGCAATGCCCTGCATGAGCAGGCTGTTGGCGACATGTGCTCCTACGTGGCCCTGGCCGACCACACCGATCTTACGCGTCTGGTACATATATGTATCCTTTCGGCCGAGTTTTTCGCGTCGAACCATTGTAGCGTTCTGCTGTTACTTTGCTAGGCTAAAGTGCCGTAGATTTTGGGACATGCCTTAATCTCTACTTTTGGAGTGATTTGGGCCGCTGGCGGCATCGCTGGGCGATGCGCTCGCGCGGATGGGGCCGGTCGTTGTACCATAGCTGCAACTGACTCGTAAGGAGCATCCATGCCCATTCGTATTCCCGACGCCCTCCCTGCCGCCGCGCAGCTCGAGAGCGAGAACATCTTTGTCATGACCGAGTACCGCGCGCTGCACCAGGACATCCGTCCGCTGCGTGTGCTCATCCTCAACCTCATGCCCACCAAGATTGCCACCGAGACGCAGATCATGCGCAAGCTCTCCAACACGCCGCTGCAGGTGGAGGTGGACCTGCTGCGCACCAAAACGCACGAGGCCACGCACGTGAGCGCCGGCCACCTGGAGACGTTCTACCGCACATTCGACGACATCCGCGACATCCACTACGACGGCCTGATCATCACGGGCGCGCCGGTGGAGCAGATGCCGTTCGAGGAGGTCGACTACTGGCCCGAGCTCTGCCAGATCATGGATTGGTCAACCACGCACGTGCACTCTACGCTGCACATTTGTTGGGGCGCGCAGGCCGGCCTGTATCACCACTACGGTATTCAGAAGCACGACCTGCCGGCCAAGGCGAGCGGCGTGTTCGAGCATTATCTGGTGAAGCCGCAAAGCCCGCTGGTTCGCGGCTTTGACGACCGTTTCTATGCCGTGCATTCGCGCAACACCGATGTGCGCCGCGAGGACGTGGAGGCCGAGCCGCAGCTTGAGGTCGTGGCCGTGTCCGATGAGGTGGGCCTGTACATCGTCAAGTCGACCGACAGCCGCCGCTTCTTTGTCTTTGGCCATCCCGAGTACGATACCGACACGCTGCGTCTGGAGTACGAGCGCGACGTGAAACGCGGACTTAATCCCCAGGTGCCGGCGCATTACTTCCCAGGTGACGACCCCACCGCCGAGCCGCGCAACGTCTGGCGCAGCCAGGCTCAGTTGCTCTACACCAACTGGCTCAACTACTACGTCTACCAGACCACGCCCTACGACCTAGCCCGCGCCGGCGAGGAGCACTAGGCTACGGCTGCTGCTGTGCCGGCGGCGTGACGAGCGTGGATATCCGGACGGACGAGCGTGGATTTTCGGACATTTACAAATCGAGCGTGGATAATCTCCCACTTTTGGCTTGAAACTAGGCTCAAAACGGGAGATTATCCACGCTCATTTTTTAGGCATGTAGATGCCGATGGCTCGGCTAAGCGACGGTGCGTGCAGAGGCAAAGTCGCATTTGGCGTAGTCTTGAATCTCGACGGGTTTTTCTTTCTGATAATCCGATGGACCAAGGCCTCAAAATGTGGAGACAGGGACCTCTCGACAACCGCCCTACCTGCAGATATAAGACATTAGCCTAAAACGTCCAAAACCGTCAAGCATTTGGTCAGCGCCTGGACGGCATTTGGTCAGACTCCGCATGAAACCGTCTGGTACGTTTGCGCTGTTCAAAGAGCTGGGAGGCGACATGGGAAACGCGACGGCGAATCAGCGGCTTGCGAGTCACATTAAAGCATGTGAGCAACAGATGAGTTGCGTGTACGCGCGCACGGCGGCGGAAGCAAAGCAGATTGAGCGACGGGTGGCGGCGGGAAGCCTCGAGGTGGTCATGCCGGGGCTGTATGCGCGCCCGGAATACTGGTCCGAGCTCAAGTTTCGGCAGCGGTATCTGCATCGGGTGCGGGCGCTCGCGCAAAAGCATCCCGACTGGACGTTCTGCTCCTATACGGCGGCCTTTGTTTACGGCCTCTCGGTTTCGTATGCCAATTTGACGCACGTTCATATCGCCGTGATGCCGACGCAATCGACGACCCCGGGCTCTAAGATCGTCCGCCATCGCTATATCCGGCGCACGCGGGCCAGCGAGATGGATATTGCCGTGACCGATATCGACCAGACGATAGCGGATTGCCTGGTTGACGCGTCGTTTGTCGAGGGCCTGATCATTGCGGACTCGGTGCTCCACGAGCAGCTTATGTCTAAGGAGCATCTCATTACGACGATTGACAAGCTTGGCCTGAATCGTCGCGGCGTGGTGACGGCGCGCAGGGTTGCACAGTACGCCGATGGCTTGTCGGAAAGCGGCGGCGAGTCCAAGGCGCGCGCTTTGATGATCGAGCGCGGCTGGCAGGTTCCGGAACTGCAGGTTGAGCTGTTCGACCCGGTTGAGCCGGGAAAGCCATATCGCGTTGACTACTTGTGGCGCGTGGACGACCGGTTGATTATCGGGGAGTTTGACGGATTCATTAAAAGTGAGAAGGCGGTTGAGGAGGGCAAGTTCGCAAAGGCGCAATTTGACGAGCGCCAGCGCGAGTCGAGGCTTTCGCTGCTTGATAACTGCAAGATCGTGCGCTTGTGCTGGGATGATCTGAGGGACCCGATAAAGCTCGATCGCAAGCTCAAAGTTGCCGGCGTACCGCGCGTGTGTGCTGAGGCGGTTGCAGAGCGTTTGGCTGCACAAGCGTGGAAATCCGGACGGACGAGTGTGGAAATCTGGACGCGCATTGGTTAAGCGTGGATTTTTCGGACACACGAGCGTGGTTTTTTGGACGCTTGTTGAATGAGCGTGGATAATCTCCCGTTTTTGGCTCGTAAGGGGGCTCAAAGTGGGAGATTTTCCACGCTCATCTTGCGGGTGCGATACAGCGGCGGCTAGGCGCTGACGATGTGGGACAGCGGCAGGTCGTGCGCATCGGTGGGAACGTGGTCGACACGCTGCTCGTCAAAGGCTATGCCGATGATTTGACATGCGGACGAGAGCATGGGCAGGTAGCGGTCATAGCAGCCGCCGCCGTAGCCCAGGCGCGCGCCGGCGCGGTCGAATGCTACGAGCGGCACGATAATCATGTCGAGAGCCTCGGCAGGCACGATAGGGAAGCGGCTGCTGTCGATGTCCGTGGCCGCAAAGGTCCGCGTGGGGTGGGCGATAAACGGAGCCGCGTTCGCGTCGCCGGCAGCAACTGCCCGCATACACATGCGCTGGCCACAAGCCATGGCGTCTGTTGCCGAGAGCATGCACGGATAGGCTACGCGCCAGCCGCGTTTGGCGGCCGCAGCGGCAAACGCGGCTGGGTCGACCTCGGAACCCATGGCGGCATAGACGGCAACGGTGCGTTGGCCCGCAGTGTCGCTGGACTCCATCAGCTCAACAAGCCGCGCGCATACAACAGCGGACTTTGCCGCCCGCACATCCAAATCAATAGCATTGCGCCGGGCAATCACCGTCCGCCGCAACTCAGCTTTATCCATCCCAGCCTCATCTCCCAAGCCTGCCAAAAAGGGACAGGTTTATTTTGGCAGCTTTTATCTGGGCAAACGCGATATGGGCAGTAAAGTCACCGCAAATATGCCTGTGAACTGCGCCCTTCGTGGTTGTTTGGGCCTGTGCGTTAATGCTATAACGCTGCAGCGATCGCCTCAGTCACAAACTTATTGAGTGACTCACCCTTCTTTGCCGCTGCCAGCGCTGCTTGCTTGTGGAGCTCAGAGCCCGTTCTTACGTTGAACGAGCCCTTAAAAGCCCGCTCGGGTTCCTTGCCCTTCTCGGCGCAAAACTCAAGGTAATCGTCGACGGCGTCGTGGAAGCACTGCTCCACTTCTTTAACCGTGGAGCCTTCAAATACGATTGCGTCTCTAATGCCGGTGACCATACCTGTTAGCACATGCTGTTCGGCATCGAACTCGACTGGGGCGAAATAACCCTTGTATGCCAAAACGTTACTCATGACTACCTCCGACATCTTGCAGAAATCGAACGATGTTTCGAATGGTCCCCGCTGTCAATTCGTCAGATGGATGTGGCGCGTGCATTACGAACATCCTGCCATCTGATGGCCTGTAGAAGCGAACGCGCGATCCGGATGTCTTGCCTTTGTTGTCCATTTCAAAGCCATATGAAGCCATGACTTTTAAAAAATCGGTATACCGATACGTCGAGGGGCAGCTAAGCAGTTGGGCGATGAGTTTATCGGTCCGAGTCATCCCGCCTCACATTCTGCAACTATATCCTAGTTGCAATTTAAGTCCGGTGCAAGCATCCCTACTATAGAACATGTGTACGTATAGAACAAGTGTTCGAATCAACACAAAGGCACCTGCCCCTTCGTGGTGGTTTTTGCTGGTGGGGCGGGTGTCTGCGGCGGTTTGTCTCGATCTGTAACAGTAACTCGGCAAAATCGGACCTAGATGTTACAGATTGAGACAAAGGGGCGGCGCCATTCGGAAACGTCTCGATCTGTAACATCTGGAGCCAATATTGCCGTCTAGATGTTACAGATTTAGACAAACTGGTGGGACGGGGTGGGCTGCCCTACCCAAGCAGCGGCAAAAGAAAAAGGTAGATTTTTAGGCATGTCCCAAAATCTACCTTTGTTGCGGTTAGCCCAGCAGGTCGACTACGTTAAAGCCGGCGTTGCTCTTGGCGATGACGTCTCGGCCGCCAAAGACACAGGTTGGCGACTCGGCTGCGATGCGCGTCACGTCGGCGCCGAGCGAGCGAAGCTCACCGGGCGTGGCGGCGAGCATCTGGGCGCGGCGCTCCTCGCGTGCGTGCGGATCGAGCCCGGCCAGGTAGGTCGTGTTGCGGCGCTTGGTGAGCGCGTACGGCTTCACCGGCGCGTCCATGCCGCTCACGCAGCTCACGATAAAGCCCTCGAAGGCGGCCTCGTCGGGCTCAAAGCTGCCGAGCCATGCGCCCGCGCGTTCCATGCGCTCAATCGAAGGATCGACCGCCGGGTCGCGGTAGGTGTAGAACGCCGTCTGGCGCTCGCCGGCCGCGCGGAATCCGCATCCGTACGCACCGCCCTTCACGCGGATCTCGTTCCACAGGTAGTCGTAGGAGAGCGCGTTGGCGGCAACCGCCCAGGCGCCCGTCACGTCAATGCCCAGACGGCGCGGGTCGCACGCGCGCGCAGCAAAGCAGATGTCGCTGGGGATGACGAAAGCCTCGTGACGGTCGCGCGGCTCCGGCACCACGAGCGCGTTGCGGCCGGCATCGGTGCTGTCGCCCGCGCCAAGCCCCAGGTTGCCCGCGGCATCCCAGTACGCGTCAAAGTCTTCATCGCTGCCGGTGAAGCTCACCATGCAGCCATCGGCCACAAAAATGCGGTCTACCAGCTCGGCAAGCTTGGCGCGCAGGCCGTCCAGGCGCTCGTCAAAGTGGTCGAGCAGATTGCGCAGGAACAGATAGAAATCCACGCCCGAAAGCTGCTCGCGCACCACGGCCGAAGGCGAGCTGTAGCTCATCGCGCGACCGAGCGCCGCCGAGTGGCCGTTGTTGATAAAGCCCTGCTCAAGCCCAATGCGAATCTGCGTGAGCACGTCGCGAACGCGGTCGGCGTCAGCATCGAGCAACAGCGTGCTCGACCACACCTCGCGCGGCAAGCTCGCCAGCGCATCGATCTTCTCGGACAGGGCTCCGGCGCTCACCAGCAGGTAGGGGCGCACGTCGTCCACGTCGGGCTGGGTCATGACCTCGGTCGTAAAGCTCAAAAAGCCCAGCTTGCCGGCGAGTAAGTTGTCGAGCTCCTCGGCCGAGTGCTCGCTCGTGGGCAGCTGTTTGAGCAGGCGGCAGAGCAGTGTCACATAGGGCAGGTCCTCAAACGCGACGCAGCTCAGGTCGAAATACTGCATGGCGTAGGCCAGACGGTTGGTGGGGATGCCGTGGCGTAGGCAGGGGATGGGCGCGGTTGTGTCCACGACCAGCGGCGGCTCGGGGCGCGCCTCGCCAATGTCGGATACACGCAGGCGCGGCAGCGTGGCCTTGGCCTCGGGCGTGTCTTCTGCCTCCTGTGCGGCACGCAGCGCGGCCGTGCGCTCGACCACATCGGTCAGCTCGGCATCGGTCATGGCGTCGCGCTTGGCTGCCAGCTCGGCGCTCTCCGAACCCTCGGCGGCGTCCACCGGCACCAGCTCGACCAGCGCCATGTGGTCGTTCTGCAGCACGAGCTCGCGCAGCAGGTCCTCAAAGTAGCTGCCGTCCAGCTCGCCGCGCAGCTCCTCGTACACCGGGCCGTACTTGAGCGCCAGCGTCGCGGCGTCGTCATCGTAGAGCCAGGTGCTCAGCGCGTCACACGCAATGGCCACGCCGTCGGCGATACCGTAGTCGCGCTGGCGCAGGTCGTACTCGTTGCTGCTGATGATGGCCTCCAGGCGCTCGCGCGGAACGCCGTGCTCGCACAGGTCGCGGCAGGCGTCCTGGAACACGCGGCGCAGCTCGCGCGCCACGCCGGGCTGCGCATTTTGCAGCATGATGAGCTCGTAGGGCTGCAGGCACTCGGCCGCGGTGTAGCTCACCACGTTGCCGCCCAGGCCGGCGGCCAGAATGGCCTTCTTAACCGGCGCCTCGTTGGAACCCAGCAGTGCCTCGAACAGGATGTCCGCCGCGATCGTGCGCTTGCGGTCGAGCGCGCTGCCCAGCACCAGACCCAGGCCCACCAGGGCGTTCTCGGGCGTGGTGGCCATCTCGACGCGCTTATACTCGCAGGTCACGGGCGCTTGCACGCCCAGCGGATTGGGCGCCAGCGTGGACGGGTTCTCGCCGGCGGCGACGGCAGCGTCCATGCGGCGGCTCGCGGCACTCGGCTGCGACAGATAGCGCTCGTCCAAAAAGGCCAGCGCGCGATCCACGTCCAGGTCGCCGTAGAGCGTGATGTAGGAGTTGGAGGGGTTGTAGTGGCGTGCGTGTGTGTCCAGGAACTGCTCGTAGGTGAGCGCGGGAATCGCGCGCGGATCGCCGCCGCTCTCGTGCGCATAAGCGGTGTCGGGATAGAGCGCGGCGTTGACGGCGTCGTCCAGCACGCTCATAGGGTCGGACAGCGCGCCCTTCATCTCGTTGAACACCACGCCGTTATAGCGCAGCGTGCCCTCGCGCAGGCTCGCGGAGCTGCCGTCGCCCTCGCCTTCGGCGCCCTCCGGCAGGTCCAGCTCGTAGTGCCAGCCCTCCTGCTCAAAAATGGTGGGTTTGGTATAGATGGCCGGGTTGAACACCGCGTCCAGGTACACGTCCATCAGGTTGTACAGGTCCTGCTCGTTGGTGGTGGCAACGGGGTAGATGGTCTTGTCGGGGTAGGTCATGGCGTTGAGGAACGTCTGCATGGAGCTCTTGATCAGGTCGACGAACGGCTCCTTGACGGGGAACTTGGCCGATCCGCACAGCACCGAGTGCTCAAGAATATGGAACACGCCGGTGGAATCGGCCGGCGGCGTCTTAAAGCCAATGGCAAAGGCCTTGTTTTCGTCGTCGCACGCCAGGTACAGCAGGCGGGCGCCCGAGGCAGTGTGGCACAGCACGTAGGCGTCCGAATCGAGCTCGGGCACGGTCTCGCAGCGCTCGACGGCAAAGCCGTGGCAGGTAGTGCCGGGCACCAGCAGTGCGGCGGCAGCGGCGCGCGGGTCGGTTGAGGTGGTGGGCATATGCAGTCTCCTTTGACGCCCCAGCGGGGGCGAATCGAGTCGAATCCCCGAGAGTATACCCATATGGGGCCGCGGCTCTGCGGCGAACTGACGACGATGCAGCCGGATTGGGCATAGGTCCCGCGTGCCCGCCGCACGAGCGTGGAAAATTGGACACTCGCCAAACGAGAGTGGATATTCGGACGGACGAGCGAGGATTTCCGGATACCTATCGAACAAGAGTGGATATTTGGACGGAATTTGCCGCAAAAGCCCCAAAAACCGTCCAAATTTCCACTCTCGATATCCGACCGTCCGAAAATCCTCGCTCGTCCATCACTCGCGTATCTCTCGTCTCTCATTCGTCTCTAATATGAGAGATGACAGGAAGATGAGAGAAAAATATGAGAGATAACTGAGCAACAAAGAGGCAGGCAATCATGGTATTGTCTCAATACCGATTGTTCTAACAGCAAAAATATGTATAAATGAAGCAAATGGTAGACATTCCATCTCTATCTATCACTTATCTCTAAGCCGAGAGATAGAGAGATAGATGAGAGATAATTACGAGAGATAGCTGAGAGACGAGGGAAATCTATCCGCGGCATTCTCCGCAGGACCGAGCGAGTGGAGCTTCAGGGCGTCATCGTTCTCGTCATTACGATTGAGGAGCTCGATCCGTCGAGCAAGCCCTGCTATGTCATAGAGCGGGGCGCCCAGGGCGGCAGCTACAAGCGCATCGATGACAAAGATGTGCCGCTTTCATCGACTGAGGTGCTCGCATTGGCGTCATACGGTCGAGCGACTCCGAGCGATCGCGACGCGGTGGCGGGTGCGGGCGCGGACAATCTCGACGAGACGCTGGTCGACCGTACGATAGATCGGGCTTTCTCGTTGACGCCCCGGGCAATGCGCGGCGCGCCGGACAAACAAACGAAGCTGGAGCGCCTAAATATCCTTGACTCCCAGGGCAATGTCACCAAGGCTGGACTCCTAGTTGTGGGCACCTACCCTCAGCAGTTCTATCCCAAGCTCTTCATTGAGGTGGCTGTCCATGCGGGAACTCAGAAGGGCATGGCGGGGTCGCTGAGGTTCATGGACCGCACAATCTGTGAGGGAACGTTGGGCGAGATGATCTCGGATGCCGTCGCAGCCGTCGCCGAGAATTTGCGGCGAACCTCGACCGTCCAAGGCGTCTCGCGTGCTGACTCGCTTGAGATTCCCGAGGAGGTTCTGCGCGAGGCAATCGCCAACGCCGTAATCCATCGAGAATACGGGGATCGGTTCTGTGGACAATCGATTGCCGTCGACGTCTTTGACGATCGTGTCGAGGTGACGAATCCTGGCGGCCTTTACGGGGGAATGACTCGCGAGAACTTGTTTGACGGCAGCTCCCGATGCCGTAACGCGACGCTTGTGAAGCTCATGTCGATTGTTCCGCTGCCGGATGGCGCAGGTTCGCCGGTTGAGGGCAATGGCTCGGGCATCCCGATGATGATCGATGCCATGCGCGCGTATGGTCTGGCCGATCCCCTGTTCCGCCCGGGATTCGATCGGTTCAAGGTCGTTCTTTACCGTTCAAAGATCGAGCCGGTCGATCATGGCGGGGGCTTAATTGTGACGGCACTCAAACACTACGGCGAGCTGGGGACGCGCGAGTTGGCAGAGCACACAGGGCTCACAATTTCCCAGGTTAGGTCGCGCGTCAACGCGCTCATTGCTCAAGGCGAGCTTGAGCCCACGGCGCCGGCGACGAGCCGCAACCGCAAGTATCGACTGTCGGAGCGCGTGGGATAGATGCGTTAGTGGACGAGGCGACCCAATAATCGACCCTCGATTGGCGTCCATTAAGGTAAAGCGGTTGTTGCCCAGTCGACGGTGATGCTAAAGACTCGGCTTACGCCGGCATGGCCCCGAACCCGTCCATCAAGAACAGCCTAAGAACCAGCTTGATGACATATCCCGGTTTGACTTCAGCCGTGCCAAAGACGCTGCGCTTGGCGAGCTCGCTGCAGTATGCGTAGATATCGCGGATAAGGTCTGCGCCCGAAAGCGTAAACATGTAGCCTGCGTCCGAAAGCTCATTGGGCGCGGCGGGCAACTTGGCCATGTGGCAGAACGTTTGCAGGTCGGGCGCCATAACATTCTGGTAGTCGAGGTGGCCGCTGGTACCCTGTGCGGCAAGCTCCAATTGGCGCGCAAAATCCAGCGCCGCCGCTAACACAAAGCTCGGCGTAGGTGCATTGACGTCCTGGGTGGTCGCCACAAGCCTGCCCGCTGCCTGCGTGATAAGCCAGGCGACCTCGCGCTGGCAGCGCACGGCCTTGCGCGTAACCGGCTTGATGGACGAAGAAGAAACGCTCCCCTTAGGCGGATTCGAAGCAGCCATAAGGCCCTCCCATGAACGATCCGGCCCAACAAGCCCGGATGAAACACGTGCTACATCAGTATACAGGGGAGTGGGGTGGCGGGGTACAAGCGCGCCAGCGGCAAACCGAGAGCATCAACGATGTGCCGATCGTGGAATGAGATCTCGTAATAATTGACTCTCGGCCATATTATTGAAGGGCATGACTCGCGTTCGTATGGTTGTAGGTGCTGGCGATGAACGACATTGACCTTGCTGTTCCGTTGATGGATGGACCAAGCTATGACCGCGCCTGCAGTCTCGTGCCTTCCGAATACGTTGAGGCATGGGAGTGGTTTCTGGGTGAGGAGCAGCGCGGCGGCGTTTGGACCAGCCTTCCGCACCACACCAAGGAAGATAGCCCTCAGTATCAGTATCGTTTGAGAATTGGCTCGGACTTCTTTCCCGTAACGCGGGATTCAGGGATCTTCTGGCCGGGCCAGGATCGGGTGAAGCAAGACCCCAATAAGATCTTTGCGCTCTCGGTCCATAACTCTAAAAAGAGCTTCTACACCGATGTGCCTCCGCTCTATTTGGACGATGGTACGTGGGTCATTAAGTACTCGGTTCAAGCGCCGGGTACCGTTGGTTTCCGAGACCAGAATTACAACCGTAAAATGCTCAACTGCATGGAATGTGGCGTTCCAGTCGGAGTCATATTTGCAACCGAGGTGGGCTACAAGGTGCTCGGCCTTGCGTTTGTTGAGCGGTTCGAGCCCGAAAACGGATGGTTTGTTCTGCACGGTCCTGTTCATAAAGGCGGACCGGACCCTCGTTTTGCACCCGACATGAGTTATCTGAAGCACATACCCGTCGATATTGAGTTTGCCGGACAGGGTGTGACCGACGACGAAAAGGTCCGCTATGCGTTAAGGCGCGAGCGATTGGGGCAGCAATGGTTCCGCAAGCAGCTCGTTGCCGCCTATGATGGCCGTTGCGCGGTGTCGGACTGCGGCGTCAGCGAAGCTCTGGAGGCTGCACATATCGAGAATTACTCGGGACCCAAATCGCAGGTTGCCAGCAACGGCATTCTGCTTCGGCGCGATCTTCATTCCCTATTTGATGCTCACCTGATTTCGTTTGAGCCTGTTTGCGGCGAATATCGGCTGTGCGGATCGTACCTGCTGGATAAGACCGACTACGCTTCCTTTGCGGGTGCGACGCTAAGGCAGCCGAATGAGCGTCAGTGGCGACCCGATACGGTGTTTCTTGAGGCCCATCGCATTGAGTTCGATCGCTCGGAAAAGAAGCGTGAAAAGGCGGGGCTTCTGCCGTATTAGCGTATTTGGCTTTGGCATTCTTTGACGATTGTGTTGTTTGATCGGATCGCGTGGCGATGCAATCTCGCGCCCGCCCGCCGGTGCATGCTCTTCCTGATTTGTATAGCGAGAAGGGGCATGTATGAGCTGGCGAGGCGATATTGCGATGGGGAAGTACGGAAAACTGCCGTGTGCCCTTATCGACAACAATATGTTTCCGGGCGTAGAAGTTGATTGCGGGTCGTTTGTCGTCGCCTGCCCTTGCTGCGGCTCGCAAATACCGTGTCTCGACATTCGGTTCATCGATGCACGTGACAGGTTCAGCGACGAAGTGAGGAAACGTACGGGCGTTCATATGCCGGTGTATCCGGAGAAATGCCCTGTTTGTGGCCTCGATATCGTGTACGACGCCGGCGACGAGGGATAGGTGATGCGGAGGAGTTGGCTGTGAGTGTCTTTTGCCTCTACAAATAAATCCCCTCACCGAGTTGCTTGTGGAACTCGGCGTGATGGTCGCGTGCCCAGGTAAAGAGCGCCTGGTCAAAGTCGGTGCGCGTGGCCGGGACGCCAAAGACGCCGGCAACTTCGACACGCACAAAGTCCAGTGCCGGCAGCTTGTTGATGGCGGTGAGGGCAAACGGGGACGTGGGTTCTTCGAACAGATAGTGGCTGCCTTGCAGCGCGTCGCAACTGGTGCACGTGTTGCCGAGCGACGGGGCTTTGGAGACTCGCGCGCCTACGGGTTTGTATCCACAGCGCTTAGAAAGATAGTTGCGAATCTCGCCCGGCACGCAGCCAAGAGCGGGCACGATGGCGAGTGCGTTGGCGTTGGCCGTGTCGACGGCAATGTGCCCGGCCTTGTTGGGCGCGTGCGCAATGGCGATGCCCTTGCCGTCATCGGTTCGATAGGGAATGCCGAAGGCCGCGACCGAGGTCTCTCCGTGGCATTTCCAGCACTCGCGCTTGCCCAGTACTAGATATATATACGGCGCTGAGGGGTCGGATCGGTCAACACCGGGCAGCCACTCGGCAAAGGGCTCGGGGTTGACGCCGCTGGGTACATACCAGATCTTCTTGGTCCGGTCCCATTTGGCGCCCAGCGCCTTGGCTTCTTCTTTGTGCGAAAAGGGGACATCGAGCTCGGTGCGCATGGCGGCTCCTTGGTGCTGCAGGTGCAAGTGGCTCAAGGATACCGCAGGGCGCAGACATCGCGGCGTTTTGTTGAGAAGTTGCGGCGCGGACTGCTTGGTTACGCCGTTAGATAAATTGGCAAGTAGATGGTCGGCTTTTGACCAGTTGGGCGGTTGGAGCAGCTTGCGGCGCAGTTTTGTGCCTGGCTATTGTTGATGTTGGGGTATTGAATTTGTTTGGCAGCCATTCGTCAGGTGAATTGATGCTACGTTGCGATCACGGTTGGAACTGCCAGCGGATTTAGCGACATAAAACAAAACAGCCCAGAGGACATAGCCTCTGAGCTGCGAACATTTGGTGGGCGTTAGAAGATTTGAACTTCTGACCTCTTCCGTGTCAGGGAAGCGCTCTCCCCCTGAGCTAAACGCCCGATCAAGGGTGCGCAAGCGCGCAAGGGATAATATAACGGAGCCTGAACTCGGTGGCAAGAACATTTTTAAAAATCGCTTACATTGTGGAATTCGGGGGCTTTGTCATATCCATTTCAAAAGAGCCTGCTGCCGCGATTTGGCTGTCGCGCAATGCAAGGCCATTGCGGTATCGAGCTATGGAAAGACGCCTGCGGAATTGTCCTACCGATAAGCGGACAAGCCTCCAGCTGGTGCCTTCGCCGTGGTAAGGTAAGCCGAATTGTTTCCAGGCTGCTTCGGGGGAGTGGAATGAGCAAAGAGCGTGTCGAGCAGGCCGAAGGCGCAGGGGCTTCGGTGCCGATGACCGATATATCGAACATTGACGTGCCCGAGGGCACGGATGAGCTCAGCCGTAGCACCCGTCGCGCATGGCGCGACCGCCTGAACAGCGCTTCGACGCGCAAGATGATCACGGGCGTTTTGGCTACGCTGGTGGGCGGTTCGTTTTGGGGCTTCTCGGGCACCAGCGCGAGCTTTCTGTTCGATACCTACCACGTCGACACCTTGTGGCTTATGAGCGTGCGTCAGATTCTCGCCGGTCTACTCTTTATGGCCGTGGTTGTTACGCGCGACCGCGAGCGCCCGATTAAGCTCTGGACCACACCCGCCGATCGCAAGCAGCTGCTGCTCTTTACCGCCTTTGGTCTGCTGTTCAACCAGTTTTGCTATCTTTCGGCCGTGCGCCTGACCAATGCCGGAACCGCAACGGTGCTTCAGTGTCTGCAATTGGTCATTATCATGGGCTACACCTGCGTGGTCGACCGCCGCATGCCGCGCGTGCGCGAGGCGGTCGGCATCGGCTTGGCCCTGGGCGGCACCTTTTTAATCGCTACCGGAGGTGATCCCACCAGCCTGAACATCTCGCCGCTCGGCTTGATCGCGGGCCTCATGTGTGCGGTCAGCGCCACCTGCGTGGCAGTGATTCCCGCTAAGATTCTGCCCGAATACGGCAGCCCCATCGTCACGGGTTCGGCCATGCTCACGGCAGGCATCGTTTCGTGCGCCGTGGTTCAGCCCTGGGCGCATATGCCGGCACTTGACGCTGTCGGTATCGAGGCTCTCGCGGTGTTCGTGGTCATCGGTTCGTTTTTCGCCTACATGCTCTATATGCAGGGCGTTAAGGACATCGGTTCGGTGCGTGCAAGCCTTATCGGAACCGTGGAGCCGGTCTCGGCGACCATCACCAGCGCTGTTATGCTGGGCACGGTGTTTTTGCCGACCGACCTTATCGGCTTCGCCATGATCATCGTGATGATGTTCCTTACGGTGTAGCTGGCGCCGCCGCCAAGACAGATAAGGTGTTGTGCCACATTTTCGCCAATTGATATCCGTGTCTGGAATTTAGCTGTCGATGCTCAATATGCCATAAACTAATAGCGTTATGGACTTTTCTATTGCGACTCAATTGCGAGGATTTCTTTATGGCTGGTAATCACTTTAAGGGCAGCGACAGCGGCCGTCCTGCAGTTCCGCCGCGTTCGAACGGGGCCGGAAAAGCTGACATGCCGAGCGGAGCTGGTCAGAACAGCGCCGGTAAGCGCACGTCTCCGGGCGAGACGGCGATGTTTACCGCTCTGTACGAGCAGTCTCAGAAGGCTAAAAAGACCGGTCGCGCAAGAGGGAATGTCTTTGCGGGCGGTGCGACTCCCACGTCGCAGCCGAGTGGGGCTCCTTCGACACCTGCGAACAACGTAGGCGCTGCCAACGCCGCGAATACCGCCGGCAACATTAATGCCGGCAATGCCGCCAACAATACTCCCTCTGCCGGTGGCGCGGGGCTTACGGGCAACCTTGGTACGATCTATACGGGTGCCTCCGAGACCGGCACGTTCGCCCGTTTGGAAGATAACGGTGCCGAGTTTAAGGGCTCCGGTTCCAAGGAAGATTATTACGATTTTGGCCTGAACTATGGCAACGACGCCTCGTCGAGCTCGACCTCGGACGGCCTGGTTCGTCATCGCCATCGCAAGGGCGAGCGCAAGAAGCGCCACACTGGCGCCATTGTCGCCGCCGTAGTCGTGGTGCTTCTCGTTGCGCTTGGCGCAAGTGGCTTTATGCTGCTTAACTCGGCTAAGACCGTAAAGGGTGAAGCAAAGGAAGCCGTCGAGATCGTCGGCAGCCTTAAGGACAGGGTCACGTCGGGCGATTTTTCGACGCTGCCCGATGATGCGAAGAAGATCGACGAGCTCTGCACTAGCATGAAATCGGAGACCTCGAGCCCGCTGTGGACGATGGCTTCGTTTGTCCCGGTGTACGGCAGCGATATCTCCGCGGCCCGCACCATGATCGACGCCCTGTCCGACGTTTCGAGCAACGCGCTGGTCCCCATGGCCGATAACCTTTCGCAGGCGACGCCCGGCAAGCTGTTCCAGGACGGGACGATCAACGTGTCTGCGCTGCAGGCGGTCGCCGATTCGCTCTCCGATAGCTCCAAGGTGTTCAAGAGCGCCAACGAGAAGATCCAAGGTATTGGCGATACTCATATTTCCCAGGTGACCGAGCTGGTCGATAAGGCCAAGGACGGCTTTGCCACCCTCAACGGCGCGGTTGACGCGGCGGAGAAGGTCGCCCCCGTCCTTCCCCAGATGCTCGGCGCCAACGGCCAGACGCGTAACTACCTTGTGTACGCCATGAACAACGTCGAGATTCGTGCTTGCGGCGGCTTTGGCGGTTCGCAGGGTTTGATTTCGGTCACCGACGGCCAGATGTCGATTGGCGAGTTTGTTCCCCGCATTGGACTCAGCGAGGATGAGGCGGTCGAGAGCGTCGACGAAGAGGATGAGGCGCTGTTCGGCAACCACAGTAACCTGTACAACTCGGGCAATACCTATTCGCCCGATTGGCCCCGCAACTCGCAGCGTGTCGCCGCGCTGTGGAAGTCCCAGTATGGGCAGGACGTTGATGGCGTCGTCGGCATCGATCCTGTGTTCTTGCAGTACCTGCTGGGCCTTGTCGGTAATGTCTCGCTGCCCGACGGAACGGTCGTCGACGGTACCAACGCGGCGAAGGTTCTCATGCACGATGTGTATTGGAACTATCCGGTCGAGGAATCGGACGGCATCTTTGCGGCTGTTGCCAGCGCCGCCTTCGACAAGATTCTCGGTGGCATCGGTGACGTCGACGTTACAAAGCTTGTCGGTGCATTCGAGCGCGGTGCCGAAGAGGGCCGCCTGATCGCGTGGATGAAAAACGATGACGAGCAGAACGCTATCAAGGAGATGAACATCGACGCCTCGCTGCCCGATCCGGATGATCCGAGTGAAGATCCCGTTGCTGGTGTCTACTTTAACAACCTGAGCTTCTCCAAGCTCGACTGGTACCTGAATGCCGATACGCAGATTGGCCAGGGCATCAAGAACGGTGACGGCACATGCTCGTATCGCATCACCGTTACCCTGACGAACATCATGACGCAGGAGGAGGCCGGCAAGCTGCCCGACTACGTCGCGGCGAGCGCGCCCGATGCCGCGCGCGACGACGAGCGTCTGAATGTCTCGTTGTTTGCCCCGACGGGCGGCAACATTACTGATCTGACCGTCGAGGGCACCCAGTTTGGTCTTGGCGCCGCTACGTGGCATGGAATCCCCTTCTATTCGGGCACCGTTGACCTGCATGCTGGCGAGACGACGACGATCACATATACGCTGACCACGTCAGCCGAGGCGGGGGACAAGCCGCTTGCGCTGCGTCAGACTCCTACATGCCAGGCGGCTCGCGACAGTGCGTCGGCGTAGGGTTTTTCTGGTAGCGCAGATAATCGAGTACCATTTTGGGGCGGACAGGCAATCTGTTCGCCCCTATTTTGTAAGGAGAGCGCATGAAGTACTTTGGCACCGACGGCTTTCGCGGTGAGGCTAACGTTGGGCTGACGGTAGAGCACGCTTATAAGATTGGCCGTTTTGTGGGCTGGTATTACGGCGCCAACCGCGAGCGCAAGGCGCGCGTCATCGTGGGCAAGGACACGCGTCGCTCGAGTTATATGTTCGAGGCGGCGCTGGTGAGTGGCCTGGTCGCGAGCGGTGCGGACGCCTATATGCTGCACGTGATCCCCACGCCGGGCGTAGCGCATCAGACCGTGGAAGGCTGCTTCGATTGCGGCATCATGATCAGCGCGAGCCACAATCCGTTTTGCGATAACGGCATTAAGCTCGTCAATAGCGACGGTTTTAAGATGGACGAGGACGTACTGGAGCTTATCGAGGACTACATCGATGGCAAGAGCGAGGTGCCGCTGGCTACGGGCAACCACATCGGCGCCACGGTGGACTACATGCAGGGCCGCAACCGCTACATTGCTTCGCTCATCGCCAGCGCGAACTTTTCGCTGCAGGGCGTCAAGATCGGTCTCGACTGCGCCAACGGCTCGGCGTCCTCGGTGGCCAAGCCGGTGTTCGACGCGCTGGGCGCCGACGTGCGCGTGATCAATGCCGCGCCCGATGGTTTTAACATCAACGTCGACTGCGGCTCAACGCATATGGAGCGTCTGCAGCGCCACGTGGTGGAGCAGGGCCTGGACGTGGGCTTTGCCTATGACGGCGATGCCGACCGCTGCCTGGCCGTGGACGAGCGCGGCCGCGTGATCGATGGCGACCAGATCCTGTACGTGTGCGGCGTGTACCTGAACAAGCACGGTCGCCTTTCGGGCGGTACCGTGGTTCCGACGATTGCCAGCAACTTTGGCCTGATCAAGTCGTTGGAGCTTGCCGGCCTGAGCGCCGTGACCAGCGGTGTGGGCGACCGTCACGTGTATGCCAAGATGCGCGAGGGCGGCTACAGCCTGGGCGGCGAGCAGACGGGCCATACGATCTTTGGCGATATCGAGCGCACGGGCGACGGCATTATGACCTCGCTGCGCGTGATGGAAGTGATCCGCGCCGAGCGCGAGACGCTCTCGCAGCTCACGGCTCCGTGCAAGCTGCTGCCGCAGACGCAGGTTGCCGTGCGCGTGGCCGACAAGGACGCCGCACTCGAGAACATGGGCGTGCAGGCCGCCATCACCGAGGCCGAGGCTGCGCTGGCAGGCGAGGGCCGCGTGCTCGTGCGCAAGAGCGGAACCGAGTCGGTTATCCGCGTGCTGGCCGAGGCGCCCGACCAAGCATCCGCCGATGCCGCCATGAAGCGCATCGCCAACGCACTCGAGGCTCTGTAGTTACGCGGTTTTACCAAACCGCGTAACTGCTCGACGCTGCAAACGCCCCTAAGCGGCAATCTGACGTTCAATTTCAAGGGCGCGACCAGAAGGTCAGCGCCCTTTCATTTCACGTCACCTTGCTCGCTTAGGGTCGTTTTCGCTGACGTTGCCAAGACATTGGCGTCAACATAGTTGGCGTTGGCGATGGCGTGCTGGTCAATCCTTACAGCTCGTACAGTGTGGTGAACTTGTCCTGCAGGTAGCTGCAGTAGTAGCGGGCGTCAAAGGCCATGCCGCAGGCGCCCTTGATGAGTTCCGGCGCGTCTTTGGCGCGGCCCCACTGCCAAATGTGCTCGCCCAGCCAGGCGCGGACGGGCGCCAGATCGCCGCTCGCGCAGGCACCGGTAAGGTCGACGCCGTCGCGGCACATGGCCGGCACAAACATGGCATCGTAGGCGCTACCCAGCGCATACGTGGGGAAGTAGCCAAACGAACCGCCGCTCCAATGCGTATCCTGCAGGCAGCCGTGCGTGTCGTCGGGAACGGGAATGCCCAGGTACTCGTCCATAAAGCGGTTCCAAAGCGCGGGGATGTCCTTGGCCGCAGCCTCGCCGGCAAACAGCATACGCTCAATCTGGTAGCGCACCATAATATGCAGCGGATAGGTGAGCTCGTCGGCCTCGGTGCGGATCAACGACGGCTGCGCGATGTTCACGGCGCGGTAGAGCGTGTCTTCGTCGACGTCGCCGTAGACCTCGGGCGCGTGACGACGCAGCACCTCGAGCAGCGGGCCCATAAAGGCGTGGCTGCGACCCACGGTGTTCTCGAAAAAGCGGCTCTGGCTCTCGTGGATGCCCATGGAGGTGCCGCCCTCCAAGCACGTGCGCGCATAGGCGGGATTGACGCCCAGCTCGTACATGGTGTGCCCCGCCTCGTGGATGATGCTGTAGACGTTGGAGATGCAGTCGTCCTCGTAGATGTGCGTCGCGATGCGCGCATCACCCTCGGCAAAGCCCTCGCTAAACGGATGCTCGGTAAAGGCAAGCGTGGTGTCGTCCAGGTCCAGGCCGACAAGCTTCATAAGGTCGAAGCTCATGGCGCGCTGGGCAGCCTCGGGCACGTGGGCGTGCAAAAAGTCGGCAGCCGGCTGCTGGCCGCGCTCGCCGATGGCGTGCACGAGCGGCACGACCGTGGCCTTGACCTCGTCGCAAAACGCGTCGAAGCTCTTGGCGGAAAGGCCGCGCTCGTACTGGTCGAGCCAAACGTCGTATGGATCGCGCTTGGGGTCCATGAGCTCGGCCTGATGCTTAAGTTGGGCGACGATTCTATCCACATAGGTCTCAAAGCTCGCCCAGTCGTTGGCTGCCTTGGCCTTGTGCCACACGGCGTCCGCCTCGCAGGTGAGCCTGGTCCAGGCCTCGGCTTCTTCGGTGGGGATGGCACTGGCCTCACGTTGATCGCGGCCGAGCACACGGATCTCGTCGAGCAGCTGAGGGTCGTCGATTTTGCCGCCGGCGACGGTCTCGCGTGCTAACGAGCGTACGAGCTCAACGGACTTCTCGCTGGTCAGCAGCTTGTGATGCTCGCCGGCAAGCGTGCCCATGGCGTCGGCACGCGCTGCTGCGCCGTTGGCAGGAGCAATCGTCGCTCCATCGAACTCGGCAATCTTGAGCAGGTACTCGCGGGTCCACAGTTTGCCTTCGAGCTTGCGGAATTTTTTGACGGCCTTATCGACCTTGATACCTTTGGGCGTCTTGCCCGCCGCGGGCTGGGCCTTCTTATCGTACTTCTTTCCCATACCTATATCCTTGATCTCGCAGACCGGACGCCACGGGTGGGCGTGCGGCCAGTTTGCACAGCTACCTGCCTTGTACCCAGTGCGAACAAAACGGAACGCGGCGATGTGCTCGCGAAATGTGTTATCCTATAGCCCAATGCGTTGACGGAGAGGGTTTTGCCCGCCGCGTCGCCGGCAAGAGAGGGAAGGTCATGGGCTGCGAGCCTTCCTGCGGTGACAAGGGCCAAGCGTTCACTCCCGAGCAGCGACCTCAACGGGCACGCGGCCAGCGGCGGCGAAGCCCCAGTAGGGAAGCCGTGAGCCTCGCGACAAGGGGCACAGAGTGGGCGCGGCGGGCCAGACATCCGCCGGGTCAAACAAGGTGGTACCGCGGAATTCAACCGTCCTTGGGCAATGCACATGCCCGAGGGCGGTTTTTTTTATTACCGAACCGGGCCGCGTTTTCACAACGCCAGACGGTGGCAGCCGCCTCGGCAAACGGAGAGCGCGAGAGACGAAAGGGAAGACATGAGTCTGATTGATGATCTGGTCAAACTCGAGGAAGAGGCCAAGGAGCTCGTCGCAGGCGCCGACGACGCAGCCAAGCTCGAGGCTGCGCGCGTTGAGCTGCTCGGCCGCAAGGGCCGCATCACCGGCCTGATGCGCATGATGGGCAAGCTCGCCCCCGAGGATCGTCCCGTGATGGGCAAGCGAGCCAACGAGATGCGCCAGCTGATTGAGGGCATGCTCGACGAGCGCAACACCGAGATGAAGGCCGCCGCCCTCAAGCGCGCACTGGAGCACGACGCCGTCGACATCACGCTGCCGGGCATCCGTCCGCAGATCGGCCACCAGCACCTGATCAAGCAAATCATCGAGGAGGCCGAGGACATCTTCTGCGGCATCGGCTACACCGTCGAGTCCGGTCCCATGGTCGACACCTCCTACTACAACTTCACCGCGCTCAACGCCCCTATGGATCACCCGAGCCGCTCGGCCCGCGATACCTTCTACGTGGTCGACAATAACCCCGGCAGCGTCGCGCACCCCGAGGCCCACGCCCACGGCGAGTCCGACGTGCTGCTGCGCACCCAGACCTCGGGCGTGCAGATCCACACCATGGAGTCGCAAAAGCCGCCCATCTACATGATTTGCCCGGGCACCGTCTACCGTCCCGACACGGCCGATGCCTGCCACCTTCCGCAGTTCAACCAGATCGAGGGTCTGGTCGTCGACGAGGGCATTACCTTTGGCGACCTTAAGGGCACGCTCGACTACTTTGTTAAGTGCATGTTTGGCGAGGACCGCAAGACGCGTTACCGCCCGCACTTCTTCCCCTTCACCGAGCCCAGCTGCGAGGTGGACGTGAGCTGCCACGTGTGCGGCGGCAAGGGCTGCAACTTCTGCAAGCACAGCGGCTGGATCGAGATTCTGGGCTGCGGTATGGTCGACCCCAACGTCCTGATCAACTGCGGCATCGATCCCGAGAAGTACACCGGCTTCGCCTTTGGCATTGGCGCCGAGCGCGTCGCGGCCCTGCGCTACGACCTGCCGGACCTGCGAACGCTCATGACAGGCGATATGCGCTTCCTGAACCAATTTTAGGCTTGCCCAGGCACCCCATCTTGGCGTTCAAACCGTCGCTCGCGTACCTTTAGTACGCGTCGCTCCTCTTTCACGACAACCTGGGGCACCTGGACAACCCTAAGGCGAACGTCTTCATTTGATATTTCCTCCCTATGCGGAGATTGAGAACTAGGAGAGCTACATGCGCGTTTCTTACGACTGGCTCAAGACCATGATCGATATTCCGGAGGATCCCAAGACTCTTTCGGACGAATATATCCGTACCGGCACCGAGGTCGAGGCGATCGACACCGTGGGCGAGTCCTTCGACCATGTGGTGACTGCCAAGGTGCTCACCAAGACCCCGCACCCCGATAGCGACCATATGTATGTGTGCTCGGTCGACGTGGGTGACAAGAACCTTGACGCTGACGGCAATCCCGCTCCGCTGCAGATCGTCTGCGGCGCGCAGAACTTCAAGGCCGGCGACCACATCGTCACGGCCATGATCGGCGCTGTCCTGCCCGGCGACGTCAAGATCAAGAAGAGCAAGCTTCGCGGCGTCGTGTCCATGGGCATGAACTGCTCCGCGCGCGAGCTCGGGCTGGGTGGCGACCACTCCGGCATCATGATTCTGCCCGAGGACACGCCCTGCGGTATGCCGTTTGCCGAGTATGTGGGCTCGAGCGACACCGTGCTCGACTGTGAGATCACGCCCAACCGCCCCGACTGCCTGTCCATGATCGGCATGGCCCGCGAGACCGGTGCCATTTTCGACCGCGATTTCCACGTGGAGCTGCCCGCCATCAAGGCGGAGACCGGCCGTGCGACCGACGACGAGCTTTCGGTCGAGATCGCCGACGAGGGCCTGTGCGACCGCTACGTTGCCCGCATCGTGCGCAACGTCAAGGTCGGCCCGTCGCCCGACTGGATGGTCAAGCGCCTCAACGCCCTGGGCGTGCGCCCGCACAACAACATCGTCGACATCACCAACTACGTGATGATGCTCACCGGCCAGCCGCTGCACGCCTTTGACCTCGACACCTTTGCCGAGCGCGATGGCCACCGTCGCGTGGTGGTTCGCGCCGCCCAGCAGGACGAGAAGTTCACGACGCTCGATGGCGAGGAACGTGTGCTCGACGCCGGCATGGGCCTCATCACCGACGGCGAGCGTCCCGTGGCGCTGGCCGGTGTCATGGGCGGCATGGATTCCGAGATCGAGGACGATACCGTTGACGTGATGGTCGAGAGCGCCTGCTTCAACGCCGGCCGCACCTCGCACACCAGCCGTGACCTGTCGCTGATCTCCGACGCCTCCATTCGCTTTGAGCGCCAGGTCGACGAGACCGGCTGCGTGGATGTCGCCAACGTTACCTGCGCGCTCATCGAGGAGATCGCCGGCGGCGAGGTTGCTCCCGGCTATGTCGACGTGTTCCCCGCGCCCAAGACCATCGACAGCATTAAGCTGCGCCTGGCCCGCGTGCATGCCATCTGCGGTGCCGACATCGAGCCCGACTTTATCGAGCGTTCGCTCACCCGCCTGGGCTGCACCGTCGAGCGCGACGGCGAGGACTTTATGGTCACGCCTCCGAGCTTCCGCCCCGACCTGCCGCGCGAGATTGACCTGATCGAGGAGGTCCTGCGCCTGTGGGGCATGGGCCGCGTGACGGCGACCATCCCGGCTGCCAAGAACCACATCGGCGGCCTGACCCGCGAGCAGAAGCTCACCCGTAAGGTCGGCGAGATCCTGCGCGCCTGCGGCCTCAACGAGACCACGACTTTTGGCTTTGCCGCCCCGGGCGACCTGGAGAAGATCGGTATGTCCACCGAGGGCCGCGGTTGCCCCGTGGTGCTCATGAACCCGCTGGTAGCCGAGCAGACCGAGATGCGTCGTTCGCTGCTGCCGGGCCTGCTGCAGTCCGTGGCCTACAACGAGGCCCACGGTACGCCCAACGTGCACCTGTACGAGGTCGGCAGCCTGTTCCACGGTCGCGAGAACGCCAGCCTGCCCAAGGAGACCAAGTCCGTGGCGGGCGTGCTCTCGGGCCAGTGGAGCGAACAATCCTGGAACATGAAGTACCGCAAGCTGCGCTTCTTCTTTGGCAAGGGCATTGTCGAGGAGCTGCTCGCCCAGCTGCGCATTGAGAAGGTTCGCTTCCGTCCCGTCGAGGGCGAGGGCTATGCCTTCCTGCAGCCGGGCCGTGCCGCTGAGGTCCTCTCGGGCGGCACCGTGCTGGGCTGGGTCGGCGAGATTCACCCCGAGGCGCGCGAGGCGATGGGTATCGATGAAGTCGTCGTTGCCTTTGAGCTCGATCTGGACAAGCTGATCAAGGGCGCCCGCAATCAGGAGAACTACCGCGAGTTCTCGCAGTACCCTGCTGTTGAGCACGACCTTGCTATCGTGGTCGACAACGCTGTGACCTGCGAGGATCTTGAGCGCCGTATTACCAGCGCCGGCGGCAAACTGCTCGAGGGCGTGCGTCTGTTCGACGTCTACCGCGATCCCATCCGCATCGGAGCGGGCAAGAAGTCCATGGCCTTTGCGCTTACGTATCGCTCCGACGACCACACGCTCACCAGCGAAGAGGTCGAGAAGGCGCACCAGAAGATCGTCACCAAGGTGTGCAAGGGCGTAAACGGCGAGGTTCGCTCGTAATCTTTGCCGTTCGGAACCCGCCCCCTGCGGGGTTTTCACGGCAACGTCCTCGCCGCTTCGCGGCTGCGGGATGTTGCCTTAGAAAACCCCTCTCGGGGGCGGGTTCCTGCGTTAACCTTGTTGCGAGCGGACCGCACCTTCTTCCGGGTGACCGGAAAGTTGGGAGTGCATGGGCCTTTATTGGACGGTGCGTGGACCTGGGTTAATAACGTACGTATTGCAAGGGCGTGCTGCGTTGTGGGCGGTGCGCCTTTTTGTTAGTATGCAGAGTCGGTGTTACGGATTGTTGGAAACGTAACACGCAACGTTCTGATTGAGAGGGCTCATGCACATTCCAGATAATTATCTGTCCCCGCAGACCGATGCCGTTATGGCGGTGGCGATGGTGCCCGTTTGGGTCCATTGCATCAAAAAGGTACGCGCCACGCTCGATCGCGAGCATATGGCGTTCCTGGGCATCTGCGCCGCATTCTCCTTCTTGCTCATGATGTTCAACGTGCCGCTGCCTGGCGGCACCACTGGTCACGCTGTTGGTGGCGCGCTCATCACGCTGCTGCTAGGCCCCGAGGCTGCTGCCATTGCAGTCTCGGTTGCACTCGCGCTGCAGGCGCTGCTGTTTGGCGACGGCGGCGTTCTGTCCTTTGGCGCCAACTGCTTTAACATGGCCTTTGTGCTGCCGTTTACCGCTGCTATCGTGTTCCGTGCACTCAACAGCCGTCTGCACGACAAGAGCTGGGGCACCTCGGCTTCTGCCATCGTGAGCGGTTGGGTCGGGCTGTGCGTAGCGGCCCTGTGCGCGGCGATCGAGTTCGGTATTCAGCCGATGCTCTTCACCAACGCTTCGGGCGCGCCGCTGTACTGCCCCTTCCCGCTGTCCGTGGCTATTCCGGCCATGTTGGTCCCGCATATGTTGGTTGCCGGCGTGATCGAGGGCGCGGCGACGGCCGCCATCTACGGTTTCATTAAGAAGACGGCGCCGAGCATTATCGTCGGCCCCGAAGCCGCCGATGACCAGCTTGCTGCCGAGGGCGCTGCTGCCAAGAAGACCTCGCTGGTCCCCACGCTCATCCTGGTCGCCGTACTTGTCGTGGCTACGCCGCTCGGCTTGCTTGCCACCGGTGACGCCTGGGGTGAGTGGGACGCCGAGGGCGCCGCGACCGCCGTTCAGGAGGCTGGTGACGACAGCCTGCAGGCTTCGGTCGGTCTCGATACCCCGACCTTTGCCGATGCCCTGCCGACGGGCGATTATCTACAGGCCTATTCCGAGGAGCAGGGCCTTGGCTTTGCCGGCCAGGCCGCGATGTATATTCTTTCGGGCGTAATTGGCGTGGCGGTGCTCACCATCGCATTCCGTCTGGTCTCGCTGACGGTCAAGGAAAGCGGTGCTCATGGCAATAGCCGAGCTGCCTAGCTGGCTTGCGACCGAGGAGCGATACGAGCCCGCGGGGGCTCGGCATCGTGTGATGCAAAAGAACGTCCTGCACCTGGCGAGCCTGCTTGAGCGGGTTCGCCTGGGTGGAGGCGCGAACGAGGGCGGGTCGATGGTCGACCGCGCCCTTTCTTGCGTTTCGGCTCCGGTGCGCCTGTTAGGGATGTTCGTTTGCGTCCTGTCCGTGTGTCTGGCGCAAAGCCCGCTGTACCTGATGTTGATGGCGGCGATCGCGTTGGTGCTGGTCGCGGTGCGCCCCGTACGTGGGCTGCGCGCTACCTTTGTGCCGGCGTTGGCTGCCGCGGGGTTTGCCGTGGTTCTGGCGCTGCCTGCCCTGCTGCTGGGTGCTTCTGCCTCGGGCGCCATGCTCAAGATTGCACTCAAGACGTTCATTAACGTGTCGCTGGTGCTGGGTGTTTCGTGGACGCTCACCTGGAGCCGCATGTCGGCGGCGCTCAAAATGTTGCACCTGCCCGACGAGGTCATCTTTACTTTCGATATGGCGCTCAAGCATATCGAGGTGCTGGGACGCACGGCGCACGATCTGTGCGAATCGGTCATGCTGCGCAGCGTCGGTTCCGCGCCTGCGGGTTTTTCGCGCACCGACTCGCTGGCGGGTATCATGGGCATGACGTTTATCAAGGCGATGGAATGCAGCCGCGCGATGGATGAGGCTATGCTTTGCCGCGGCTTTGCCGGCGTGTATCCGGCGCCTGCACGCGCCGGGTTTGGCTGGCGCGATGCGGTCTATGCGGCCGGCGTGGTTCTGCTCGCCGTGTTGTGCGCGGTGCTGTAGGCGCTGCTGGTTCCGGCTGGGGATGCAAATAGGGAAGGGCGACGTTTTGACGATCGATATGAATAGTGCGGCGGGCACGAACGGTGCGGGCGCCGAGGCCACGCCGCTCATCGAGCTGCGCGACGTGGTGTTCTCCTATGCGGGGCATACGGTGGTCGACGGCGTTTCGCTGCAGGTCGATCGTGGTGAACTCGTTGCCCTGCTCGGTCCCAACGGCTGCGGTAAGACGACGATCATGCGCCTTATTAACGGCCTTGAACTTGCCGACGCAGGAGCATACTTGTTTGACGGGCACGTAATCGATGCGGCATATCTCAAGGATTCCGCGGCCGCTCAGCGTTTTCATCAGCGCGTGGGCTTTGTGTTCCAGAATGCCGACGCCCAGCTGTTCTGCGCTACGGTGGGCGAGGAAGTTGCTTTTGGCCCCGCGCAGATGGGACTGCCGACAGACGAGCTCGAGCGCCGCGTCCGCGATGCCATGGAGCTGTTCCAGGTTGCCGATCTGGTCGATGCCTCGCCCTATCAGCTTTCGGGCGGGCAAAAGAAGCGCGTTGCGCTGGCTGCGGTGGTGTCGATGAACCCGGATATCTTGGTCCTCGACGAACCTACCAATGGGCTCGACGAGGATTCATGCGACATCGTGGTCAACTTCTTGCTGGCCTACGTCGCGGCAGGTAAGACGGTCTTGATGAGCACGCATCACCAGGATTTGGTGCGACGCCTGGGTGCCCGTGCAATCTATATCGATCGATATCACCATGTGGTCGAGGCACCTTCGCCGTCGTATGGAACCGAAAGCGGTGCTACGGACTAGTTGCTGCGTAGAGCGTGCGTAGCCGCCCGCGCGGCTTTGCCGTGATGGTATAGTTATCCAGGTTTTTTATGGGGGTGGCTATGCCAAGTTGGAACATTCATATCGCTCAGACGGAGCGTTTGCTGGAGCGCACCGGTGCGCTTGCCAATAGCGTGCGCGACCGCAATGCCTTTTTGTTTGGCTGCGTGGTTCCGGATATCTTCGTGGGCTATATGGTCCCTGGCATCGCCGATCCCATCCCGTACCGCATTACGCACTTTGCCAAGCCTGAGCCCATCCCTAAGCCTCGTGAGCATGAGTTCTGGGATACCTATGTGGCACCGTTGCTTAAAAGTTCGCCCATCGGTGCGCCGGCCGCGGCGACCTCGATTATCGAGGAACGCGAGCGGCTGAACCGCGTGCACTATCCCCAGCGCTACAAGGATGCCGAGCCGGTTGCCGGTCCCGGCGCCTGTGAGTTCTCGCTTGCGTCCGAGGACGTGGCGCAGTCGTTGCTCGATTTGACACTGGGTGTCTGGTCGCATCTGGTGGCCGATACCGTATGGAATACGCGCGTGAATCAGTACCTGGAGGCGCACGGCGGCAAGCCGTGCGAGGAGTTCCGCATTAAAAAGCAAGGTGACTTTGACTGGTTTGGCAAGACGCTGGGCATTGTTTCCATCCCGCGTGCGACCGATCGCCTGCATACCGCTGCGACGCGTTTTGGTCAGTATCCCATCCATAAGGAGTATGTGCTCAAGACCATTGGCGTTATGCACGAGATTGTACGCGAAAACCCCGGCGAGCCCGATCATCCGCCGTATCGCTTGCTAACCGAGGAGTTTTTCGATGCAACGTTTACCGAGGTCATCGAGCTGACCGAGGCGGGATTTGCCGCCCGCGTCGCATCACCCGGTGTGCCCGCTCTGCCCCTGATTGCTAGCTGCTAGCTGGTCGGCCCGGCAGTGAATAGCTCAACCCAATCGACAAGTAGCTCTTGCCGTAAGGTATCTTCGGCAATGCGCTCCTGTTTGGTCTTTGGGGTGTAGGAAAGTCCAGCCTTTTTATGGATGAGCTCGGCTATGTGGTCGAAGCTCTTCTCATCCTTAATCTGGCCAAAGGTGATTTGGATGACGTCGTAGCCCATGCTTGTGAGCGCGGTGGCGCGCTCGGCATCGGAGAGGCTCGCGGCTTCGCTGCCGTGGGCGGAGCGGCCTTGGCATTCAAGGATGACACCCATGCTGTCGGTGGCGCTTTCGATGAGGATATCGGCGTAGCAGCAGGTTTTGTCATACAGCGAGCGCGCGGCGTCGCTGAGTGGGATGCGCACGTTGTTTGCGATGTTGATGCCCATGCCGCCCTCGTCGCGGGGGAGCGAGATAAGCATGGAGGTCTGTACTTCGAAGGGCGAGGCGGTCTGTCCTGTCATGCGTTCGGCGGCCCAGCGGAGCTGCTTAACACCGCGCAGGCCTGCGGCCTGCTTGGCGAACGCGGCGATATCCGCTGCGGAAAGAAGCGGCGTGCGCTTCCACAGGTTGGTATCCTTGCCGTTGACGTCGATAACCCGCTCCCAGCCGCAGTTGGGTGGAATGAGCTTAAGCGAAATAGCTTCATCAAGTTGCTGTTGCGTACGTTTGCAGGGTGTATACACAGCAAACGAGCTGCACATCTCATAACACGCCATAAGCAGCTGGTTGCGTGAGGCCTGCGTAGCAAGGTTGAGCAGCGTGAACTCGGGCGATGTGACATCAAACCCATGCTCGGTTTGCCTAAACGACCCGGGAGGCGGCTCTTGGGTCAGGAGGTGCGATTTAAACAGGCTTCGCGACCCGGATTGTGCCCGAGTGAATACAAGCCTGTGAAGCGGTGCGTGAAGCAGGTCTTTTACAACTGCATGACTTCCGAGGCCGCAACATCTGCGATCCATATTGCCAAGGCTAATGGCAGGGTAAAGGCCTAATACCTGCGGCGGGATACGGTAGTAGTTAAAGGCGGATTGCCCACAAAGCGTCAGGTCCATAATGCCCTCCTGGCCGAAATCATCTCTTTGAAGCGAATGATGCCAGCGTCAATCCGGAAGTATGTGGCAAAATCTAAACCCTGTGAGCAGACCTGGCTTTTGAGGCTAGTTTATCAGGCATTTTGTTGCGAAAAAACGGGGTGTGCTCGGAGGTATCAGAATTTGCCGCATACTTCCGAAAAGCAGGTCGATCCGGCTCTTGCTAAAACGATTTAGCAGCGTCGGTTAAGGTGTGGGTTTGCCACCGGGCGAACACTTTTAGCGCTTGGGACTTTATTCATTGGGTCTCGAAGGGTGGATTTCGCGCTTTTGGTAAAGAAATGAGTGTGTGTTTTGCCGTGCGCCGGCATTGGTACAGAAAAAGGGCCCGGAAGGCAAAGCCTTCCGGGCCCTTTGCGATGCAAGTGTGCTTGCAAGTACGACTTAGCGCACCTGAGCGACGTAAGCGACGTTGGTCGAGGAGACCTTGTCCTCGAGCTGGACGCTCATGCGGGGATCGCCGGCGGTAGCGACGGTCAGATCGCCGGCCTCGACGTAGCCGAGCTCCTTAGCGGTCTCGATCGCCTTGACGATCGTGCCGTTGACGGTGCCCTGGGTAATCTCGGCCTGGTGCGGGATAACGCCCCAGTACATAATCATCTGCTGGACGGCCCACTCGTGGCGGGAGAACGCGCAGATCGGCATGTTGGGACGGAAGTGCGAGATCAGGCGAGCGGTACGACCGGTGGTCGTCGGCACGGTGATGCACTTGGCGCCAACGGTGGTAGCCATGTTCACAGCGGACATACCCACAACGTTGTTGACGACGCGGGTACCATGAGCGTCGGCCGGAACCTCGAGCGGAGCGTGGGCCGGGAGGTACTTCTCGGTCTCGAGAGCAATGCTGGCCTGCATCTTAACGGCCTCGACCGGGTACTTACCGGCAGCGGACTCGCCAGAGAGCATAACGGCGTCGGTGCCGTCGTAAATGGCGTTAGCAACGTCGGCAACCTCGGCGCGCGTCGGGCGCGGGTTCTGCTGCATGGAGTCGAGCATCTGCGTAGCGGTGATGACGGGCTTGTAGGCCGCGTTGCACTTGGCGATGATCTCCTTCTGGATGTGGGGAACGAGCTCGGGCTTGATCTCGATGCCCAGGTCGCCACGGGCGACCATGATGCCGTCGGAAGCCTCGAGGATCTCGTCGAAGTTCTCGACGCCCAGGGCGCACTCGATCTTCGGGAAGATCGTCACGTGCTCGCCACCGTTCTCGCGGCAAAGCTCGCGGATGCCGCGGACGGACTCGCCGTCACGGATGAAGGAAGCGGCGATGTAGTCGATGTTCTCGGTCAGGCCAAAGAGGATGTCCTGACGATCGCGCTCGGTGATGGCGGGCAGCGAGATGTTGACGTTGGGCATGTTGACGCCCTTGCGCTCGCCGATCAGGCCGTCGTTCTTGACGACGCAGGTCATGTCCTGGCCGTCGACGGACTCGACCTCGAGGGCAACCAGGCCGTCATCGATCAGGATAAGGGAGCCCTTCTCGACCTCGGAGGGCAGAGCCAGGTAGTCGAGGGAGATGTGCTCAGAGGTGCCGTGGAAATCCTCGGACGTGGGCTGAGCGGTGACGACGATCTTATCGCCGGTCTTGACGGCAACCTTCTTGCCGTCGACCAGAAGGCCGGTGCGGACCTCGGGGCCCTTGGTGTCGAGCAGGATGCCGACGGGCAGACCGAGCTCCTTGGAAATACGACGGACGCGCTCGATGCGACCGTGGTGCTCGTCGTAGGATCCGTGCGAGAAGTTAAAACGGGCGACGTTCATGCCCGCCTTGATCATCTCGCGGATGGTCTCGTCGCTATCGCAGGCGGGACCCATGGTGCATACAATCTTGGTGCGCTTGTACATTCAGACCTCCATCTGACATCGTCTTGCGCTGATAGATAAACCATAAGAAATAAAACTGAGATGATTATAACGAAATGGTGACCGAATACCCCAAAAAATCGACCGTATGCCGAATTAGAAGTTCATTTTTTGCGAAAAAACGGTATATGCAAAAACTTTACCAACCGTTCTAACCGCTGCTATCTGGGCGATATTTCAGTTTGATGATGCGCCGAAGAAAAAACGTTTTATCAATATTGAACATCATACGGTCTGCATCGTTGCACCCGAGCCGTGTTTCCAATTGGAATGTTTTGGCTAGACGCGCTGCTTTGGGGTACCATAGCTCCACTATCAACTGCCGCTCAGCACGGCAGCCTTGATGAGCCCTTGCCCTTCTCCTGGGAATTATGATCGGGCATCAATCTGCTGAGTGGCCCGAATCCCAGGAGGGGACTCTATATGCAAAAGGAATACCTGTCCGCCGCGGCGGAGGTGCTCAGCGACCAGGGCGTCGATGAGAACCTCGGCCTGAGCAACGACGAGGCGTCGTCGCGCCTCGCCAAGACAGGCCCTAACAAGCTCGAGGAAGCCGAGAAGACACCGTTGTGGAAGCGCTTCTTTGAGCAGATGGCCGACCCCATGGTCATCATGCTGATCGTTGCCGCCGTTATCAGCGCGCTCACGGGCATGGTCAAGGGCGAGGCGGACTTTGCCGATGTCGCCATCATCATGTTCGTCGTTATCGTCAACTCGGTGCTGGGCGTGGTCCAGGAGGCTAAAAGCGAGGAGGCCCTCGAGGCCCTGCAGGAGATGAGCGCGGCGCAGTCCAAGGTGCTGCGCGACGGCAAGCTCGTGCACCTGCCGAGTGCCGAGCTCGTGCCCGGCGATGTGATCATGCTCGAGGCGGGCGACTCCGTCCCGGCCGACTGCCGTGTGCTCGAGAGCGCCACGATGAAGATCGAGGAGGCCGCCCTTACCGGCGAGTCCGTGCCCGTCGAGAAGCATGCCAACGTCATTGAGCTCGCCGCCGGCATCGACGACGTGCCGCTCGGCGACCGCAAGAACATGTGCTACATGGGTTCCACCGTGGTATACGGCCGCGGTCGCGCCGTCGTGGTCGGCACCGGTATGAACACCGAGATGGGCAAGATCGCCGGCGCCCTGGCCGAGGCCAAGGAAGAGCTCACGCCGCTGCAGGTGAAGCTCGCCGAGCTCAGCCGCATCCTTACCATCATGGTTATCGTCATCTGCGTCGTCATCTTTGGCGTCGACATCATCCGTCACGGCGTGGGCAACGTCCTCACCGACCCGACAGCCTTGCTCGATACCTTTATGGTCGCCGTCTCGCTCGCCGTCGCTGCCATCCCCGAGGGCCTGGTCGCCGTCGTGACCATCGTGCTGTCGCTTGGCGTGACCAAGATGGCCAAGCGCCAGGCAATCATCCGCAAGCTTTCCGCCGTCGAGACCCTTGGCTGCACACAGACCATCTGCTCCGACAAGACCGGTACCCTCACCCAGAACAAGATGACCGTCGTCAAGCACGAGCTCGCTGCGCCTAAGGAGAAGTTCCTGGCCGGCATGGCTCTGTGCTCCGACGCCCAGTGGGACGAGGAACTGGGCGAGGCTGTGGGTGAGCCGACCGAGTGTGCGCTCGTCAACGATGCCGGCAAGGCGGGGCTCACTGGCCTGACTGCCGAGCATCCGCGCGTGGGCGAGGCCCCGTTTGACTCGGGCCGCAAGATGATGTCCGTGGTCGTCGAGACCCTGGACGGCGAGTACGAGCAGTACACCAAGGGCGCGCCCGACGTGGTGATCGGCCTGTGTACCCATATCTACGAGGGCGACAAGGTTGTCCCCCTGACCGAGGAGCGTCGCGCCGAGCTCGTGGCCGCCAACAAGGCCATGGCCGACGAGGCCCTGCGCGTGCTGGCGCTGGCGAGCCGCACCTACACCGAGGTCCCGGCCGACTGCAGCCCCGCCGCGCTCGAGCATGACCTGGTCTTCTGCGGCCTGTCCGGCATGATTGACCCGGTCCGCCCCGAGGTCGCCGACGCCATCCGCGAGGCGCACGACGCCGGTATCCGCACCGTCATGATTACGGGCGACCACATCGACACCGCCGTGGCCATCGCCAAGCAGCTGGGCATCGTCACCGATCGCAGCCATGCCATCACCGGTGCCGACCTCGATCGCATGAGCGACGAGGAGCTCGACGCGCACATCGAGGACTACGGCGTGTACGCCCGCGTTCAGCCCGAGCATAAGACCCGCATCGTCGAGGCTTGGAAGTCGCGCGACCAGATCGTGGCCATGACGGGCGACGGCGTCAACGACGCCCCGTCCATCAAGCGTGCCGACATCGGCGTGGGCATGGGCATCACCGGTACCGACGTCACCAAGAACGTCGCCGACATGGTGCTTGCCGATGACAACTTCGCCACCATCATCGGTGCCTGCGAAGAGGGCCGTCGCATCTACGACAACATCCGCAAGGTCATCCAGTTCCTGCTTTCGGCCAACCTTGCCGAGGTCTTCTCGGTGTTTATCGCCACGCTCATCGGCTTTACCATCTTTCAGCCGGTGCAGCTGCTGTGGGTGAACCTGGTCACCGACTGCTTCCCCGCGCTCGCGCTGGGCATGGAGGATGCCGAGGGCGACATCATGAAGCGCAAGCCGCGCAACGCCAAGGACGGCGTCTTTGCCGGTCACATGGGCCTGGACTGCGTGGTCCAGGGCCTGATCATCACCGTGCTGGTGCTGGCGAGCTTCTTTGTGGGCGTGTACTTTGACATGGGCTACATCCACATCGCCGATATGATCGCCGGCAATGCCGACGAGGAAGGCGTGATGATGGCGTTCATCACGCTCAACATGGTCGAGATTTTCCACTGCTTCAATATGCGCAGCCGTCGTGCGTCGCTGTTTAGCATGAAGAAGCAGAACAAGTGGCTGTGGGCTTCGGCCGCGCTGGCGCTGGTACTGACGGTTATCGTGACCGTTCAGCCGACGCTTGCCGAGATGTTCTTTGGCCCCGTGACGCTTGAGCTCAAGGGCGTTCTTGCCGCGCTGGGCCTGGCCTTCCTAATCATCCCGCTGATGGAGATCTACAAGGCGATCATGTGCGCGGTCGAGAAGGAGTAAGTTAACCTGTCCGGGCCCGACCGCCTGCGGGGTTTCCACGGGCACGTCCTCGCCGCTTTGCGGCTGCGGGATGTGCCCTTAGGAAACCCCTCCCGGCGGGCGGGCCCTGCGGTATCCTTGCTGGCTTTTCTCCCGTGCGGATGAAAAGGGCTGAGGGAAAGTTTGTGAGCTGGTCGGGCTTTGCCCGGCCAGCTCTTTTTGATTTAAAATACCTGCTCAGTTGTGATTTGTGGTGCTGGGAGGCGCTTGTGGGCAAGGCTAAGGCGAAGGCGAAGAAAAAGACGACGGGGGCGCGGGCTAAGCGCGATCGTCGTCGGAAGCTTGCGACCGAAGCCCCCGCGTCTGCCGAGGAACTGCTGGCAAGCGTGCCGGGACTCGACGCGCTGCAGGATGTTCCGGCGTTCGACGACCTACCGATCGATGAGGCTCAGCAGGCTGCCTTCGATGATTTTTGTGCCCAGGCCGAGGAGCCCGAGCAGACGCAACTTGGTACCGTGGTGCGCCTGGATCGCGGGTTTCCGCTGGTAGCGACTGCCGACGATACCTTTCGTGCCGAGCATGCCGTGGGGTTTGCCAAGTCGCGTGGCGAGGACGAGGTTTTGCTGCCAGCCGTGGGCGACCGCGTGGCGGTGCGCCGTGCGCCCGGGCACGACATGGGCGTGATCGAGTGCGTGCTGCCTCGCCGCACGAGTTTTGAGCGTTGGCGTGGACGCGCTCGCGGCGAACGTCAGGTGCTTTGCTCCAACGTGGATAGCGTTCTGATCGTGCAGGCGCTTGGCGCCGGCGAGGTGTTGCTCGACCGCGTGGCACGCTCGCTGGTGCTGGCACTCGACTGCGATGCCGAGCCGGTGGTGGTACTCACCAAGGCCGACCGATGCGACGCCGATGAGCTTGCACGCGACCTGGATCGCGTGCGCCGCTTGGTGGGTCCAGACGTGCACGTAATCGTGACGTCCTCTGCCGAGGGCCGTGGTTTGGATGAGGTGCGCGCCTGCGTGCCCGCCGGGAGCTGCGCCATGATCTTGGGTGAATCGGGTGCTGGCAAGTCGACGCTGCTCAACGCGCTGCTGGGTCACGATACATTGGCGACCGGCGGCGTGCGCGAGCGCGATGACCAGGGCCGCCATACCACCGTCGCGCGCGTGATGGTGGCGCTTCCGGGTGATGCCGGCGTTATTGCCGACGCCCCGGGCCTGCGCAGTCTGCCGCTCGTAGGGCATGAGCGGGGTTTGGCACGCGCGTTTCCCGAGATCGTCGAGGCGTCGCGTGCGTGCCGATTTGGCGACTGCACGCATACTCACGAACCGGGCTGCGCCGTTCGCGAGGCCGAGGACGCCGGGCAGATTGACAGCCTGCGCCTGGAAACGTTCCAAAACTTGGCGTCATCCATGCGCGTGAGCGCTCAAATGCTCGATCCCGATGTCCATCTGTAATTGATTTTTCCTATGACAGCCGTCTCCCAACTGTTCGGGAGACGGCTTTTTTGCTGCGGAAAAGCTTCGAAACATACAGTTTGCTGACGTGCTGACCAAAACCTTGCCACGAGCTTGACGGGCTGGTCAGCTTTTGGTCAGCGATTGGTTTGACATCGAAAACCAAGATTGCGATTGCGCCGCTTTGCACTCTGACCGCCCAGACAATGGTGGTACGGGCATTCGCCCGGCACTGCCATGAGAGGAGCGGCCGTGAACAAGAGCAAGCGCATCGCCATCAGTCTGGTCGCGGGCGTGCTCGCTGCTCTGCTCTGCATGGTTTACGGCTCGTCGATCCGCTCGCAAGCCGAACAGGTCCAGGCTGAGACCTTGGCCAAGTACGGTGGCGATCGCGTCGAGGTTTGCGTCGCGGCGCGCGATATCGATGTGGGCGAGACCCTCGATGAGACCAATGTTATAACCCAGGAATGGCTGACGAGCCTGCTGCCGCGTGACGCAGCGACCGAGCTGCGCCAGGTGCGCGGCGACGTGACGACTTCGCGTATTCCCAAAAACGCCGTGATCTGCAATGTCTACACCAAGGCCGAGAGCCGCAAGCTCGAGGTGCCTAAGGGCAAGGTCGCCGTTTCGGTGGCGGTCGATGCCGAGCACTCGGTCGGCGGTGCCACGGGCGTGGGCAGCTACGTGGATGTGTATGTGCAAAAGGACGGCGTGACCGATCGGCTGTGCGGCGCGCACGTGATCGATACCAGTGAGGATTCCGGTGCCACGCGCGAGGGCAAGATCGAATGGGTGACGCTGGCGGCTGACCCCGAAGACGTCAAGGAACTGCTGGGAGCCTCGGGCAAGGGAACGGTCAGCTTGACGATTCCCGCCACGGCGCGCGGCAAAAAGAGCGGAGGCGACGAGTGATGAAGGCGATCTGGCTTGCGTGCTGCGCGTGCGGCGATTACGGGCTGTTGCAGCGGGAAGTCGAGGGCCGTGATGTGGGTGCACAGGTGCTTCGCGTGGGTGACCTGGACGGGCTGGTTTCCATGGCGCGGGCGTTTCCGTCGCGCCGCGGGGCTGCCATCATCGCGGCGTCTCTGTTTGATACCGAAGATGTGCGCAAGACTGTTGCGCGCCTGACGGCCGAAGGCCGCGTGAGTCGCGTGGTCGTGTTGATAGAAGCGCTCGATCCGTCGGATATCGAGGGGCTGTTTCGCGCGGGGGCGACCGAGGTCATCGCTGCACACAGTATATGCGGCAACGGGCGCGCGGGCGAGGGAGCGGTTGATTCCGATCGGAGCATGACGATTGAGCCCGATGCTTTTGTTGATAGGGAACCCGGGGCGCCTCGCGCTACAAGAGGCCCGCGTGTTGATGATTATGGAAAAGCGGAAGCCGAGCATGGTCGGCGCCCCCGGAACCCCCTTGTATACGATGACGCTGGAGGGCCGGCGCAGCATGCTGGCGATTCCCCGGCTGTAGATATGGGATACGTGCACGGCGTGAATCTGGCGGATGAACTCGATGAAGTTGAGGGCTTTGCCGGGTGCGGCGAGTTGTCGCTGATGCAGCATGAGCAGATTGCGCAGAACGAGCCTGCCTCGCAGACCGAACAAGCAGCCATGCCGGCTTGGACGCAGCACGTGGTTGCGGCGGGGGAGACGGGGACGCTGTCACCGACGCCCGCCCCGCCGCCTCCGATGCCGCCGGCAGACGCTGCCGCTTCGCCGCATCGAGCTCCGGTCATCTGCGCCATTTCGGGTTCGGGCGGTTGCGGCAAGTCGACGATCGTTGCCACCATGGCACACACATCGTCGCTGTTGGGCTTGCGTGCCGCCGTGCTCGACCTGGACCTGATGTTTGGAAACCTTTACGACTTGTTAGGCGTCGATGCTCCGCGCGATATGGCGGCACTTATCGAGCCGTCGGCGGCGGGCACGCTCACCGAGCCGGATATCGTAGCCGCTTCGATGCGCGTGGCGCCGGGCATTACGCTCTGGGGTCCCGTCGCGGCGCCCGAGCAAGCCGAGCTCATGGCACGTCCGGTGGAGCTACTGCTTGATGTCCTGCGTCGCGAATCCGACGTGGTCTTTATCGATACCTCGGTCTTTTGGGGCGACGCCGTGGCGGCTGCGGTGGCGGCGAGCGACCGTTGCCTGGTCGTTGGCGATGCGGCGGTGTCGTCCGCGGCATCGGCATCGCGCGTCATTGAACTGGCAGGTCGAGTAGGTGTGCCGCGCACGCGCATGAGCGCCGTGTTCAACCGGTTCGGTGCGCGCGGGGCAGACGAGGACGTCGCCATGCGCTTTGAGATTGCCTGTGCGTTGAGCTCCAAGATTCGTATCGCCGATGGCGGGCAGGATCTCGCCGCGCTCATGGCGTTTGGGCGCGCTGACGAGGCAGTGGGGCAGACCAGCGCTTTTGCGACTAGCGTGCGCGAGGCCACGCGCGAGATGCTCGTGGAACTGGGGTGCGCCGTCGGCCCTTGGAGCGATATGGTCGCCGACCGTGCAACGCGCACCGAACGCCCGCGTATCCGCCTTCCCTGGTCGCGCGAGGGTGATCAGCGATGAGCCTGCAAACGAGGATTAAGGCTGCCGGCGCTGCGGCGGCGGCAGCGCCTGTAGATGCGGGGCGTCGCCGCGCCGTGAAACGACGCACCAAGCGCGCCGTGATGGACCGCATGGGTTACGACGAAGTGGCGCGTATCAGCGCCTATATCGACCCGGCACTTGCCCGCTCGGAATTGCGTCCTGCGGTGGAGGCGGCGCTCAATGTTGAGGAGCCGACCGATCTCGCGACGCCCGAGCGCGAGACCATCATCGACGAGATTTTGGATGACGTGGTGGGCTTGGGGCCGTTGCAGCCGCTCATCGAGGACGACACCGTTACCGAGATCATGATCAACGGCTGCCGCTCGGCTTTCTTTGAACGCGGCGGCGTCTTGTACCCCATCGAGCATGCGTTTGAGGATGATGAGCAGATCCGTGTGCTTATCGACCGCATTATCTCGCCACTTGGCCGCCGTATCGACGAGCGCAGCCCCATCGTCAACGCCCGCCTCAAAACGGGCTATCGCGTCAACGCGGTGATTCCGCCTGTGGCGATTGACGGACCGATTCTCACCATCCGAAAGTTCTCGGACCGTATCTGCTCGCTGGACGAGCTTGTGGGGCTGGGGTCGCTGCCGCTTTGGTATGCGCAGCTGCTGTCGTGTGCGGTGTCGCTGCGACAGGACCTGGCGGTTGCGGGAGGCACGGGATCTGGTAAGACCACCCTGCTCAACGCGTTGTCATGTGAGATTTCCACCGGCGAGCGCATCGTGACGATCGAGGACTCTGCCGAGCTCAAGTTTGCACATCATCCGCACGTGGTGCGCCTAGAGGCGCGCGAGGCTTCAATTGAGGGCGAGGGCGCGGTGACGATCCGCGACCTGGTAACTAATGCCCTGCGCATGCGCCCCGACCGCATCGTGGTGGGCGAGGTGCGCGGTGCCGAGTGCTGCGACATGTTGCAGGCCATGAACACGGGCCACGACGGGTCGCTCACCACACTTCATGCGGGTTCAGAACAGGAGACCGTGGTGCGTCTGACGTTGCTTGCACGTTATGGCATCGATCTGCCGAGCGAGCTCATCGAGGAGCAGATTGCCATGGCGCTCGACGGCATCGTGATGTCCGAGCGCCACGCCGATGGCAGGCGTTTCGTCTCCTCGTATTCGGGGGTGCGACGCGCCGCATCGGGCGGCGTAGAGCTCGAGCGCTATGTGACGTTCGATGCCGCCGAGCGCACCTGGACGCTTGACCGCGAGCCGCCGTTTATCGCAGAAGGCCTGCGGTCGGGGACGCTCACACAAGAGGAGGTGGACGAATGGAGATCACTGTGCCCCTCGTCGTAGGGGGCTTGGCAGGGCTTTCTGTCGCGACGGCGTGCGGGGCGGAACCTCGTGTGCCGCAGGTACCGCCGGCGGAGCTGGCACGTCAGGCGCTCGAGACGGTGGCAGAGAAGCTGCCGCGTGAGCTGGTGGAAAACGATCTGCTGAAAAAGATCGCCCGTTCGTGGGCATCGCTGGCTCCGGCGCATCGCCTTGGCCTCGTGATCGAAGATGCTTCGGGACGTTTGGCGTTTCTGCTGCTATCGAGCGGTGTCTGCTGCGTTTTACTAACGATGGTGTCGTTATCGCCCCTCGGATTTGCCTTGGGACTTGTTGCTCCGTTTGCCGTTGGTGCCGCTCGGGATGGCTTTGAGAGCCGGCGCGAGCAACACGATGCAGAAGAGGCAATGCCCGAGGCGTTTACCGCACTTTCCATGTCGCTTGCCTCGGGACATTCGCTGGCCCAGGGCATGCGCTTTGTGGGCGCTCATGCGCAAGAGCCAGTGCATACCGAGTTTTTGCGGGTGGCGGCGGCGATCGATTGCGGCATCTCGGCGACCGACGCGCTCGATGACTTGCTCGTGCGTATCGACGCCCCCGGTCTTTCGCTTGCGACCTTGGCGCTTAAGGTGTCTCAGCGCACCGGCGCTCCGCTTGCCGACTTACTGTCCGAGGCGTCGAGCATGGTGGGGGAGCGCATTGAGCTCAAGCGCCGCCTGGATGTTAAGACGTCGCAGGCCCGCATGTCTGCGCATATGGTCGCGGCGATGCCGGCGGGCATGTGCGCGGTGTTGGCGCTGCTTTCGGCAGATTTTCGTCGCGGTCTTGCGACGCCTGCCGGCGCGGGCGCTGTGGTGCTGGGTCTTGCCCTCAACGCCGTTGCCCTGGTGGTTATCCGGCGCATTATGCGGGTGGAGCTATGAGCGCCCCGGTTGCAGTTGCGGCTTGCCTGTGCGCCCTGAGTGTATTTGTCGCGACGGGTTTGGATCGGGCGGATGCACGCAAGATCGCAGGGGCCTGCAAGCGCGAGGCGGTGCTGGTCGCTGCCGCGGGTCGCTCGGTGGTCGATGCTCTGACCGCGCGAGTGAAGGGCGCGGTTGGAGCGGGCGGCCCGGCGCGAGTGTCGCTCGGCGAAGTGTCCGAGATGATCGATGTTGTGCGCTTGGGTCTTTCGGCCGGTCTTTCGTTTGATGCGGCGCTTGAGATTTTCTGCGCCAACCGCCGGTCAGTGCTGGCTCTTCGCCTTGAGCGCGCCTGCATGGCGTGGCAGGTGGGCGTGGGCACGCGTGAGGACGAGTTGTTGGCCGCCGCGCGCGACCTGGACGTGCGAGCGCTCGAGACCTTTGCCATCACGGTGGGGCAGGCGCTCGCCCTGGGTGCCCCACTTGCCGAGACACTGGCCGCTCAAAGTCGCGAGATCCGTGCGGCTCATCGCGCCGCGGTCGAGCGCGAGATCGAGCGTGCGCCCGTCAAGCTGCTGATTCCCACCGGCACGCTCATCTTGCCGGCGTTGCTTCTGTCCATATTGGGCCCGCTGCTGGGAGCAGGCGGGATGACGTAGGGAGGAATACATGAACACGATGACTGACGCTGCTGGCAAGGTCCAGGGCTGGGCGTTTTGCCGGGCGGCACATGTTCGTCAGCGCGCCAAGGAACTATTGCAGGAGGAGAGTGCACAGGGTACCACCGAGTATGCCATCTTGGTCGGCGTGCTCGTGGTGATCGCGATTATCGCCATCGTCGCATTTAAGGGCAAGGTCCAAGATCTATGGAACGCTATCAGCGAGGGCATCAACAGCCTGTAGAGGGCGAGCGCCCCATCGGGGTGCTGCTGGTGTTTGCTTGCCTGACCGTGGCGATAGCGGCGGTGCTTTGGGGGCTTAACGCCGCGCGGCAGCAGCGTCCTGGGACCGCCTCCGATTTGGGCTCAGATTCGGCGGTGGCGTCTCAAAAAGATGAGATGCGAGATGCGGACGATTCGGATGTCGCTGTCACGGCGCAAAACTTTCTGCGGACGCTCGACAAGCGGTCTGGCACTGCGACGGATTCGCCTGAGGGCAACGCGATTGCGGTCCGACTTGCATGGTCCGAGGACCGACCGATGACCGAAGCGGCGGCGGATATGCTGCGTGCCTATCGCGAGGTACCCACGGCGCAACTTGCTCTGAGCGGCTATCTCGACATCAAGGGAAACGTGTGGGGCGCCATCGTGCGCGACGGACGCGGCTGGGTCGATATGGTGACAATTGCCGCGGATGCTGGCGATGCTTCGTGTCGTCTGCGCGCCGTGCGCCTGAGCCCGCAGGCAACGGACTCAAAGGAGGGATCGTGAAATGCATGATGTCCTGCGTGAGGAATCTGCCCAGGCGACGGTCGAATACGCCATCGTCACGGTGGCGCTGTTATCGATCGTGCTGGCGATCGCGGGACTTTGGCGTGCCGGCACCGATGGGCGCTTGGCGGCACTGGTTGAGCGGGCGGCATCCCATGGCGTTGCCTCGACGTCGGTTATCGACGCCGCTGCGGCCGCTAAGGACATCGCGTTGTATTGATGCCGCGCGCGAGGACCGGGCGCAGTCTACGGTCGAGGCCGCTTTTTTGCTGCCGACGTTTCTGGCACTCATCCTTCTCGCGCTGCAACCGGTGTGCCTGCTCTATACGCGCGCGGTCATGGAGTCTGCCGCCGCCGAGACCGCGCGGCTCATGACCACGACGACGGTAGAGGACGACGATCTTAAGGAGTTCACCCGCCGCCGACTTGCCGCAGTGCCCAACGTTTCGATCTTTCATGCCGGCGGGCCGTTGTCGTGGGATATCGAGCTTGGCCGGGCCGGTGCGGGTGGCGTCTCGTCCGTGTCCGTTTCCGGCGAGGTCAAGCCGTTGCCTGTGATCGGTGCGTTTGCGCAGGCTATGGGTGGTACCGCCGAGGGCGGCTACGTTGAGCTCAAGGTCGATGTCTCGTATCAATCGCGTCCCGAATGGCTGGAGGGAGATTATGATTCGTGGATTGCTGCATGGGATTAAGCGTTTCTGGTCTAGACGCGTTTTGACGCACCGTCCGAGCTGCCATCGCAAGCGAGGCGGCTTTATGGGTCGAGCCGGTGTCGATCTGTTTATCGAAGACGGCGCCTATACCACGCTTTCTTCTGCCGTGGTCATCCTAGTGGTGCTCACATTGTTGTTTTCGTCGACCGCGGCGATATGGAGCATGTCGCGTGCCGGGGATACTCAGGTGGCGGCTGATAGTGGCGCGCTGGCGGGTGCCAACGTAGTGTCGTCCTATCACACGGCTGCCACGGTGGTTGATGCGAGCATCTTGAGTCTGGGGCTGGCGGGGTTTGCCACGATCGGGACGGGCCTGGTCGCCATCCTCATCCCGGGTGCCGAGCCGGTTGCCGGCAATATGGTCGACACCGGGATTGAGATCATTAAAACGCGCAACAAGTTTGCCAAAAGCGCATCGGAAGGCTTGCAGAAAATCGAGACGGCTCTGCCGTATCTGATCGCCGCGCGTGCCACGCAGACGGTGTCGGCGCAGGATACCGATAGTGTGACCTATACCGGTACGGCGCTTGCCGTGCCCAGGACATCCGAGTCTGACTTCGCTGCGCTCAAAGGATCAGAGATCTCGACCGATACCATTAAAGACACATCAGATGATTTAGAGGGTGCGGCCGAGGAGCTGCGGAAGGCTTCTGAGGACACGGCGAAGGCTAAAGAGCGTGCTTGGCTGGCGGATTGTGGTGGGTCTGACAAGGGCTCGGTCGGCAGCTGTTCTTGCATGTGGGAGCGTGCGAAAAGCCTAACGGATCTCTCCAGTGTTCAAAATCCGCATTACTCATCGAGCGTTACGTGGGAGCCCCAAGTTGCCCTTGATCGCGCGAAGGACTACTACCATTGGCGTCTGACAAATGAGAAGCCCCACGGCTCGAGTGTCGAGATGAAGGCAGAGTCTGCGGCGCGTAAGGCGTTTTATACCTATGCGAGCGCGGAGGTCGATCGGGCACATATAACCGAGAACGGAGACAGGGTTTCCTCCTATATTCCGCTGCTGCCGCGCAACTCTGATGAGGTTCGGGCGACGGAGCTCTATACCGATGCGGTGTGGCCGACGAGCGTGAACGATGACAAGGCGTATCTGCATTACGGGACGACCTGCCCTAACTATAAGAAAGGGACGCCGAGCGGATTTGCTTCGGTTGCCGATTACGATGGACAGGATAAATGCAGCAAATGCCATTTTGGCGTTTCGTCGCTTGGTGCTGTTGCGGCGCCTTCAACCTCTATCGAAAACGGCTTCGAATATCACTTCGACGAGTTCAAAAAGGCCTTGGAGGAATACGTCAAATGTCGGAACAAAGAGCTTGAGCTCATGCGTCAGACCGAGGATGAGGCCGACCGTGCGAGCAATGCGTTTGACCAGGCCATTAAAGCGCTTTCGGGCGAGCGTCCGCGTATCGCTCCGCCCGGTCGCAACGGCGTGGTTGCCTTTGCGGTTTCGGGTGCCATCTCGAGCCCCGATGAGCTCAACTCTTCGTTTAACACGGCAGTCAGGCTTGGCGATCGCGGTGCCATCTCTGCCGCGGTGCTGGCGCCCGATGAGGCGACGGCGCAAAACAACGTGCTTTCGCGATTTTTCTCGACATTGAAGGAACGCTCGGGTGGCGTTGCCGGCGTACTCGATGGCGTCATGGATGTCTGGGGACGGCTGCTTGTGGGATACGGAGACATCCAAGGTTCGGCCGACGAACTTATGGACGAGATGATTAAGGGCCTAGGAGGGGGCAACGGCGCGTTGGGCTCCATCGCATCGTGGCTTGGCGATACCGTTTCGGCGTCCGTGGCGGCGCTGGGCTTGGAGCCGTGCGACTTGCGCCTGCGAAAGCCGGTGCTGACCGACACCGCCAATGTCATCAAGAGCCCGGGGTCTGACATCACGGCTCTTTCTAATGCGCAGGACGAGCTACGAAGTATTCCGTTGGGCGTGACCGACCCCAAGGCGCTTTGCGAAGCGTTGGAATATCAAGTCGAGCGCACCATCAGCGGCACGACGTTCACGCTTGCGGAGATTCCGCTGCCCGGCGGCGGTTCCATCCCACTTACCGTCGATGTCACCACACTGGCGGGTGCCCTGGGCGGTGGGTCGTAATGGGCATCCGCACGCGCCTGTGCGAGGAGCACGCCCAGGCGACGGTCGAGATGGCCGTGGTCACGCCCGTCCTGCTGGTTCTGGCGCTTATCGTGTACAACGTCATGGTCTTTGCCGGTGCGGTCGCACGCTTCGATCGCGTGGTGCCCGATATCGTGCTAGCACATGCCGTGGCGCCGAGCGGGGAGGGCGATGGCAGCTCCATCGATGCTTCCGCGACCGTTCAGGCTCAGATCCAACATGCCATGGAAGGCTATGACTTGCTGATCGAGGTCTCGAGCGAACAGGGTGCGACGACATCGGATGGCGGTTTGCTTTCGCTTTCCGGCACGTTTAGGACCTATACCTGCACCATGCGCTATGAGCCGTGGCCGAGCTCGCTCAGCGTCGCCGGCGTTCCGCTGGGGGCGCCGACAACGTTGTCGCACGAGCGCGCGGTGACGGTCGATCCATGGCGTCCGGGGGTGGTCATGTGACCGCGGTCTCGTCCTACATCGCCTACGCGCGGGCACTCAATAGGCTGGGTTGGACGCCGGCCGAGTTTGCGGTGGCGGAGTCGTTTGTCGTGCGCCTGCGCGGCATGCTGGGACGGCGTCCGGTTGCCGCCAACGGCCTGCCGATCGTCATGGCGTTTCCACGCTGCTCTTCGGTCCACACGTGTTTTATGGCCTATCCCATCGACATCGCCTTTATCGATGCACGTGGCTATGTCCTTGTATGCTACGAAAACGTTCGTCCTTGGCGCACGTGCTCCTGCCCCGGCGCCTGGGCCGTACTAGAGCGTCCTTCAATCATTGTTTCGACCCCTGCTCTCCAACGCGTGCCGGCTTAAGAATTGGCGACAGCGGACTTTCGTCATACGAAATTGGGTAAGATGGAGGAGAAGATGCATGGATGTTGAGATCCATCCCAACGCTAAAAAGCACCTGACGGAAGGGGCCGATGATGGGCAAGACGTATACGGCCGCTAATGGTCAGGTTGTAACGGATGAAATGATTGACGCGTGGTGCGAGTCGTACGAGCGCGGAGAGTTTCCGGATGGCGAACACACCGTTGGTGGGATCGTGCATGGACGGCCCCCACTCTCAGGTGAGGGGACGGCAACGCTGTCGGTCAAGATTCCTCTGGGAATGAAGGAGGCCATTCGTCGACGGGCGGCTGCCGAGGGGATGACGCCAAGTGAGTTTGCCCGTGCGGCTCTGAGCGAAAAACTTTTTGCTGCCGGCTGATGCCTCTGACGTGCCGATTTAAAGAACCGAGGCTGTGCTCAAAAACTTTTTCGAAATTCTCGGTTGACCGGAACGCGTCCTTGGTTATACTAATCAAGCCTTGAAACAAGGCACACCTCAAATGGCTGGGTAGCTCAGTTGGTAGAGCAGAGGACTGAAAATCCTCGTGTCAGGGGTTCGATTCCCTTCCCCGCCACCTTGAATTGACTAGGACCTCTGCAAAGGGGTCCTTTTCTTTTATATGGACCCTGCACGGAATCGAACCCCGTGAGGGCGCGGAGCTGAGGAAACGCGCAAGCGTTTGCCAGCGCAGCTCGCAAGGCGCGTAAGCGCCGCAGCGGTCCGTCCGCGCAGCGCGCGGACGCGATTCCCTTCCCCGCCACCTTGAATTGACTAGGACCTCTGCAAAGGGGTCCTTTTCTTTTATGTAGGGTTCTGCGGAAACTGCGTCCCAGAATAAGGGCTCAGAACGGGACGCGCTTTCCGGTGCCTGCCTCCGGCGCGCGTACGCACCTTGTCGCACCATTCCGAGCCCGCCCGCCCCAGACATTCCTCCCACTTTCGCGCCACTTTACAGACCGTTCGGTCGCCTGTCCGCACACGCGGGTATACTCAAAACGATACTTATCCTATGCAATACGATGCGGGTTCGACCTGCATGATCCGAAGGGGGCAGTAATGGAGAGGATACTCGGCGTTAATCTCTCTGGCTGGTTTATTCCCGAGCCTTGGGTGACCCCGTCGCTGTACGCGGCGACCGGTGCATCCAACGCGGCTGAGCTACAGGAGGCCATGGGTACCGCCGCCTATAACGAGCGCATGCGCCGCCATTACGAGACGTTTGTGAGCGAGGACGATTTTCGTCGCATGGCGCAGATCGGTCTCAATGCCGTGCGTCTGCCGGTGCCCTGGTATGCCTTTGGCTCACAGGAGTCCGATGCCTCCTACATATCGGTTGTCGATTACATCGACCGCGCGATTGAGTGGGCTGCCAAGTACGACATCCGCGTGCTGCTCGATCTGGCAACTGTGCCCGGTGGCCAGGGCGATTCCAACGATTCACCCACCACGCCGGAGGCTGTCGCCGAGTGGCATTCGTCCACCAACGGTCGTCATGTCGCACTCGACGTGCTTGAGCGCTTGGCCGATCGCTATGGCGAGGCCGAGAGCCTGCTGGGCATTGAGCTGCTGGACACGCCGCAGATGAGCGTTCGCAAGAGCCTCTTCACCATGACGGATGGCATTCCTGCTCACTACCTGCGCAATTTCTATCGCGATGCCTACGAGCTCGTCCGTTCGTATATGCCCGAGGATAAAATCGTCGTCTTCTCGTCGTCGGGGCATCCCAGCGAGTGGAAGCATTTTATGCGCGGCGCCAAGTACAAGAACGTCTACATGGACCTTCACCTGTACCATTACCGCGACGAGTATGCGCTCGACATCACGAGCCCTCGCGGGCTGACGACGGCGATTTCGCGTAACAAGCGCGAGCTCAAAGAAGCGATTTCGACTGGGTTCCCCGTGCTGGTGGGCGAATGGTCGGGTGCGGCGATTTTTGCCAACTCGTCGGTTACGCCCGAGGGCCGCAATGCCTACGAGCGCGTGTTCATCGCCAACCAGCTGGCTTCGTTTGCGCCGGCTGCCGGTTGGTTCTTCCAAACGTGGAAGACCGAGAAGCGCATTGCAGCATGGGACGCCCGCGCGGCGCTCGGTACGCTCGAGCGCGGCATGATTGAATAGGTTGATATGACGCAAAACAGCGCCCATACGGGCAAACTCTATGTGGTCGGCACGCCCATCGGCAACCTGGGCGACCTGTCCCCGCGCGTTGGCGAGGCGTTTGCCGCCGCCGATGCCATCTGCTGCGAGGACACGCGCGTGACGTCAAAGCTGCTGATGCACCTGGGCATTTCCAAGCCGCTTGTCCGTTGCGACGAGAATGTGATCGCTAGCCGCGCTGCCGGCCTGGTCGACCGTCTGCTGGCGGGGGAGACCCTCGCCTTTGCCTCGGACGCCGGCATGCCGAGTGTGTCCGATCCCGGCCAGGCGCTGGTCGAGGCGGCGCGTGAGGCCGATGTGCCCGTCGAAGTTATTCCCGGGCCCTCTGCTTGCGTCACGGCGCTTGTTTCGTCCGGCATTCCCTGCGAGCATTTTTTCTTCGAGGGCTTTTTGGGCCGAAAGCACGGCGACCGTGTGCGCCGTTTGCAGCGCCTTGCCGTGGTGCCCGGCGCACTCATCTTCTACGAGTCTCCACATCGCATCGTGGCGACGCTCGAGGCCGTGGCGGAGGTCTTTCCCCAGCGTGAGCTTGCCGTCTGCCGCGAACTCACCAAGCTGCACGAGGAGGTCTTGCGCGGGCCCGCTGCCCAGCTTGCCGAGGAGCTGCGTGCTCGCGGCGAGGTAAAGGGCGAGATTGCGCTGGTCATCGCGCCGCCGAGCGAGGACGAGGAGGCCGGCATCGTGCCGGTTGGCGCTGCGGCAGCGGATCCCGACGAGGCCCTGCGCGAGGATATCCGCGCCGCGCTCGAGGAGGGGGAGCCCGCCTCTGCGGTGGCCAAGCGCCTGTCTCAGAAGTATTCGCGCCGCAAGCGCGATGTCTATGCCATGGTGCTCGATATGCAATAGATGGAGGATATCCAGCCCTTGCGCTAGAATCATCCCCTGTATGCAACGTTTTTCTGGAGGACAAACCCCATGGATCAAAGCAAGCCTTCGTTCTTTATCACGACGCCCATCTACTACGTCAACGCCGATCCGCACCTGGGCACGGCTTATTCCACCATCATCGCCGACGTTCAGGCTCGCTATCGTCGCTCTGCCGGCTATAACGTCAAGTTCCTGACCGGCATGGACGAGCACGGCGAGAAGGTCGCCGAGGCCGCTGCCAAGCACAACATGACGCCGCAGGAGTGGACCGACAGCCAGGCTCCGCACTTCAAGGAGCTTTGGAGCAAGCTCGAGATCTCCAACGACGACTTCATCCGCACCACCGAGCCGCGCCAGCATCACGCCGTGCAGTATCTGTGGGAGCGCATGAAGGAGTCTGGCTACCTGTATAAGGGCAGCTATGACGGCTGGTACTGCGTGCCCGACGAGACCTACTTTACCGATACGCAGGTCCAGAAGGGTGACGAAGAGTACGGTAGCGTCGGCCAGCACCTGTGCCCCGATTGCCACCGTCCGCTCGAGCGCGTGCAGGAGGAGTCCTACTTCTTTAAGCTCTCCGCCTTCCAGGACAAGCTGCTCAAGCTCTATGACGAGCACCCCGACTTTGTTGAGCCTGCGTTCCGTATGAACGAGGTGCGCAGCTTTGTCGAGGGCGGCCTCAACGACCTTTCCGTGAGCCGTACGAGCTTTGACTGGGGCATTCAGGTCCCGTTTGACGAGGGTCACGTGACCTACGTGTGGTTCGATGCGCTGCTCAACTATATGACTGCCGTCGGCTACGGTGTCGACACCGACGAGGCCCGTGCCGAGCTGGCCTATCGCTGGCCCGCGCAGTTCCATATTGTGGGTAAGGACATCATCCGCTTCCACTGCGTCATTTGGCCCGCCATGCTCATGGCCATCGGCGAGGCCCTGCCCGAGCACGTCTTTGCCCACGGCTTCCTGACCGTGCGCAATGCCGAGACCGGTAAGGCCGAGAAGATGTCCAAGAGCCGCGGCAACGCCATCGCTCCGCAGGATGTTATCGACATGCTGGGCGTCGAGGGCTACCGCTATTACTTTATGACCGACGTGGTCCCCGGCACCGACGGCGCCATCAGCTTCGATCGCATGGAGCAGGTCTACAACGCCGATCTGGCCAACAGCTGGGGCAACCTCATCTCGCGCTCGCTCAACATGAGCGCAAAGTACTTTGACGGCTGCGCCCCGGCTAAACCGGCGTCTGCCGACGCGTTCGATAACCCGCTGGCAAAGATTGCCGACGGTTTGGTCGAGCGCTACATGGCCAAGATGGACGTGCTCGATTACGGCGGAGCCAAGGATGAGGTCATGGAGCTCATCCACGCCGCCAACCACTACATCGAGGACTCCGAGCCCTGGGCACTTGCCAAGGACGAGGCCAAGGCTGACGAGCTGGCGTTTGTGATCTACAACCTGCTCGAGGCCATCCGCATTGCCGCTCACCTGCTGATGCCGCTCATGCCTCAGACCTCTGCCGAGGCCCTGCGCCGCCTGTCCTGCGAGAACGAGGCCGCGACCGACGACCTCAAGGGCATTTGCGCCTGGGGCCTGCTTGCCGGCGGTCAGCCCGTCGAGAAGGGCGATCCGCTGTTCCCGCGTCTGGCGTAGAGACCGCGCGAGCGCCATATCGGCAATTTGCTGTTTAGATGTAAGGGCATGGCCGCAACGGTCCATGCCCTTTCGTTTCAAGACGCCGCCATCATGCTAAGGAGGCAACTATGACAACTTCGCCTTTGGCAAACCCCACGGCAACTAGGGAGCTGCTAGAGGAGTTTGGCCTTGCGACCAAGCATCGCCTGGGCCAAAACTTCCTGATCGACAACCATGTGATCGAACGTATCTGTGAGCTCGCTGAGCTTGCGGGCGATGAGCGCGTGCTCGAGGTCGGCCCGGGTTGCGGCACGCTGACGTTGGCCCTGCTGCAGGAGGCGGCGTGCGTTACGTCGATTGAGGCCGATCCTGAGCTTGAGCCGGTGCTCGATGCCCACGCCGCCGACTATGCCAACTTCCGCTTTATCATGGGCGATGCGCTCAAGGTGACGCCGGAGCAGATTGAGCAGGCCGCCGGTGGTGAACCCACGGTGTTTGTCGCGAATCTGCCCTATAACGTGGCGGCGACGATCATCCTTCAGTTCTTCCAGACGATGCCCGCGCTTAAGCGCGCTGTCGTCATGGTGCAAAAGGAGGTTGCCGATCGCATTGCCGCAGTGCCGGGCAACAAGACCTATGGCGGCTATACGGCAAAGCTCGGCCTGTATGCGCAGGTGACGGGTCGCTTTGAGGTGCCGCCGCGTTGCTTTATGCCGGCGCCGCACGTGGACTCGGCCGTCGTGCGTATCGACCGTGTTGACGGTGTGGTACCCGAAGTGCTCGATCGCGAATTTGTGGCCCGCGTGATTGATGCTGCATTTGCCCAGCGCCGCAAGACCATCCGCAATTCCATGAGCGCCAACGGCTTTGCCAAGGACGTGCTCGATGCCGCCTTTGAGGCTTGCGGTATCGCACCCACCACGCGCGCCGAGACGCTCGATGTTGCCGACTTTGTCCGTCTGGCCCGGGAGCTTTCCCATGACGCTTAATGCCGAACGCGTGACGTTTACCAAAAAAAAGAAGACGGTTGCTTGTCCCGTGCCCTTGGCACCGCTTGCCGACACACATGCGCATCTGCTTTCGTTCTGGGGCAAGGATGTGCCCGAGACACTCGTGCGTGCCAAGGCGGCGGGCATCGACCTGTTGCTGACGGTCTTCGATCCCATTGCCGATAAGCGCAGCGTGACGGACTATAGCGACTGGCTGACGCGCGAGATTCTGCCGATGCAGGATATCCCGCAGATCAAGTATCTTGCCGGCGTGCATCCGTATGGCGCGCCGGACTATACCGACGACGTCCACGCACAGGTCGTTGCCGCGCTCGATGACCCTTTGTGCGCCGGTATCGGCGAGATTGGTCTGGACTACCACATGGATTACGACGACGACATCGCGCCGGCGCCCCACAGCGTGCAGATTGACTGCATGGCGCGCCAGCTCGAGCTTGCCGTGTGCCGTAACGTGCCGGTGGAGCTGCATCTGCGTCACGAGGACATGGACCAGGAGCGTACCTCGCACGTGGACGCCTACAACGTGCTTCGTGAGGTGGGCGTGCCCCAGGCCGGTTGTGTGCTGCACTGTTTTGGCGAGGACCGCGCCACGATGGAGCGCTTTGTGGAGCTGGGCTGCTATATCGCCTATGGTGGTGCGGCCACCTTTAAGCGCAACGACGACGTGCGCGAGGCATTTGCGGCGACCCCGCTCGACCGCATTTTGTTCGAGACGGATTGCCCGTATATGGCTCCGGAGCCCATCCGCGGTCTTGAATGCGAGCCCGCAATGATCTCCATTACGGCAAACGCGCTGGTTAACGATCGTGTCGATCGCACTGGTGAGGACGCCGAGACAATCGCGCAAGCCGCTTGGGAGAATGCCTGCAAACTTTTTCAAAAATAGTTCTTGCGTTCGTGGTGGCGCTCCGTTATTCTAATTCCTGCACGCGGGCGTGGCGGAATTGGCAGACGCGTACGGTTCAGGTCCGTATGGGGGCAACCCCATGAAGGTTCAAGTCCTTTCGCCCGCACCATTGAATGAAAGAGCTCCCAGCAATGGGAGCTTTTTTGTTATGGGCCGTTTTTGGCAGATTTGACATATCGATTTCGCGCGGTAGATGCCCCTGTGGTCAAAATGTGGCAAATATGAGTACTGACATGAAAATAGAGACATTTCATGAAGCCATTTTTGCTCATTTTACGCAACAGATGTACGCTAATTTGGCTCAACCTTGAGACAAAATGAAGTAATTTCGGGTAGCGCGCGGAGTCGTGGTGTAAGAAGCAAGGGAGGGCCATCGCCTAGAATCG
>CABUNB010000012.1 GCA_902492755.1 uncultured Collinsella sp.
TTGAGCACGGTGTTGCCGAACGAGCCGGTGCCGCCCGTGATCATGAGGGTCTTGTCTTTGAATGCGGTGGTGGGTTTCATCTACTTGCCTTCCTTGCGTTTAGCGCCCGTGAACTGGTAAAAGAGAAATTTGGTATTAGTAACGAGATATCGTTTGAATAGTCGCTTCGGCTCCTGCATCAGGCGGTATAGCCACTCGAGGCTTAGGTTTTGCATCCATATCGGAGCTTCCGGTACCACTCCGGCGAGAACGTTGAAGGCTCCCCCTACCCCGATCATCAGTGGCTGGGGGCCGCCTTTAAGCTCATGCATAAGGACCTCCTGACGCGGAGCGCCAAGTGCAATCCATGCAAAGTCGGCACCAGAATCAGCAATGCGTCGAGAAAGGTCTCGTTTCTCGCCATCGGAGAGCGGACGGAAGACGGAAGGTTCCATGCCGGCGATTTCCAGACCCGGATACTCCTCATGAAGCGATACCCTGAGCGCCTCGAGGTTTTTCTGCTCGTTGCCATAGAAGTAATGGCTCCATCCGTGCTGAGCGGAAATATTGAAAATCTCGCGCATCAGATCCGGACCGGTTACTCGTCCCATCGACGTGACCGTCTTACGGCCGACAACCGATAGGGGCTTCCCATCGGGAACGGACATAACGGAATCAGCTTGACAGGACCAGTAGCTGGGATCGTCATGGGCCATAACCGATGTATGGGCGTTGGATACGCAGATATACTCGCCATGCAGCTCATCTACGTGGCGAGTAAGAAATTCAAGGCATTCAGACATGTTGGTGCCCGTGATCGGGACATCAATTACGGGCACCCGATTTAGTTCGGGATAATCGAGATAGGACCGAAGCACTAGCAAGCACCCTTTCCCGTGATCACTTCGATGACAGTGAGGGCAATGATTCTCAGGTCAGTGAGAATCCCGCGTCGTGCGATGTACTCGAGGTCCCTCTGCACCATGCCGTCAAATCCTGTCGAGTTGCGATCGGTTACTTGCCACCAGCCCGTAATCCCGGGCTTCACGGCCAAGCGCTGCAGGTCGTACTCGGTGTACTGTGCCACCTCATTCGGCAACGGCGGACGGGGTCCGACGACGGACATCTGACCCAGGAACACGTTCAGGAACTGCGGGAACTCGTCGATAGAGTGCTTGCGGATGAACCTGCCGATCCTGGTGACGCGGGGGTCCTCCTTCATCTTGAACATGGCGCCAGCGATCTCGTTTTGCTCCCTGAGCTCGGCGAGGCGTTCGTCGACGTCCCTGTACATCGAGCGGAACTTCCACATGCGGAACGTGGTCAGGCTGCCGTCAGGGCGAGTCTGGCCCACGCGGATCTGGCTGTAGAAGGGGCTGCCCTCGCTCTCCAGGCGGATGGCCGCGGCAAGCACCAGGCTGGGAATCGCGATAACGACGAGCACGACACCGCTGAACACGATGTCGAACGCGCGCTTCACGGCCCTGTAGGCCAGGCGAGAGCGGTCCCAGTCCATGATGGATCGCATGGCCTTGTAGCGGACGGCGCCCTCGCGCCGATCCATGGCCTGAGCAATGAGCGCCGCCCCCACGGGCGCATTGCTCTCTGTTACTTCTTTAGCAGCCACAGTCAAACTTACGTCCCCGTTCCCCAGGGATCCCCCAATCGATAAATTCAAAAATGCGAACGAATAGCTGGTACAACGTCTCCCTTACGTTTTGCTGGGAACGTCCAGCGGTAGCAGCTCCCTAAATGCGGAGTCGCCTTCGCCTACGTCCACCAGGCACCAGCGCTTATGACGGTCGATCTTTTTAACGCGGGCCTCTTGCCCCACAAGTGGGCCCTGTTCTATGTGCAGCACGCCGTCTTCTATGCGCGCAACGCTGTTACGCACCACGCCGTCGTCATCGAGCACGCTGCGATACCAATCCTGTGCATCGTCCGGCATGGGCATGTACGCCCGCTCCCTACTGCCGGCGATGCGACAGCCAAAGCTCAACTGGGCCAGGGCCCTGTCGAGCGCGGCGGCATCGTGCGTGGCGACGAAGAAATATTCCTTGTACATGGGTTTGGTTTGGAGCGACCAGGCGCCGTCCCGCTTAAACCAGAACTCCTTTTGCATCACAAAAGCGTTCTGCATCAGTTCGTGCGGAATGATGTGGCGGACCTTTTCGCAGGTCTCGCGCTCTTTTCCATGGGGGGTGTGAACCAGATACCAGCGGACGCGGCCGTGCTGGCTGTTGGTGGCGGCGCCGTTAAATGCGCCCGGCAGCTGCTCTTGGCGCCGTGCCGTCTGCTCCATGTTCTCGCCCCCTCTTCTTGGCTTTGCGACGCACGCAAAAGCAGGGGCGTTTAGAACAGGCTTCTCGCTCGCAGCTAGGCGCAGTCGCAAAAGTACAGGTTTTTGTATCTTTTGACATAGGCCATTATACGAGCAATTAATCTGCGTTTGCCCAGATTACGCAAAATGTACTGCCCGTAGATACATCTCCATACCCCTCTACAAAAACCTGTACCTTTTTGTGCAACAAAAAAAGCCGCTCAACCAGCGGCTTTTCTTCTTTAGGCACTAAAAAAGACGACCGCCCTTTGTGGACGGTCGCCTTTTTTAATTGTTGTATGGCTTGCCTTAGGCGCGAGTCTTGATCTCCTCGAGCACCTTCGCAACAAACTCGTCAACGCTCATCTGAACGGTCTCGTTAGAACGATCGCGGACGGAAATGTTGCCGGCCTCGACCTCCTTCTCGCCCAAGATAAGCATGTAGGGCACGCGATCGATGCTGCGGGCCTCGCGGATCTTGTAGCCGATCTTCTCGTCGCGGTCGTCGCAGACAACGCGAATGCCGGCCTGCTCCAGCTTGGCGCACACCTCGTGAGCGTAGTCGCGACTCTTCTCGGACACGGGCAGGGCCTTGACCTGCACGGGAGCCAGCCAGGTGGGGAACTTGCCCGCAAAGTGCTCGATCAGAATACCAATGAAGCGCTCGATGGAGCCAAAGCACACGCGATGCAGCATGATGGGGCGATTCTTGGTGCCGTCGGCGTCCACGTACTCCAGGTCAAAGTTGAGCGGCATCTGGAAGTCCAGCTGCACGGTACCGCACTGCCAGGTACGGCCGAGCGAGTCCTCCAGGTGGAAGTCGATCTTGGGGCCGTAGAAGGCACCGTCGCCCTCGTTGACCTCGTAGTCCATGTGTAGCTGCTCCAGAGCGGTGCGCAGGCCCTCCTCGGCGCGCGCCCAGTCCTCGTCCGAGCCCATGGAGTCCTCGGGGCGGGTGGAAAGCTCAACGTGGTACTTAAAGCCAAACTTCTGGTACACGGAGTCGATGAGGTTGACCACGCCCACGATCTCGTCGGTCAGCTGGTCGGGACGCACAAACAGGTGGGCGTCGTCCTGGTTAAAGCAGCGCACGCGGAACAGGCCGTGCAGGGCGCCGCGCAGCTCGTGGCGGTGCACCAGGCCAATCTCGCCGGCGCGGATGGGCAGCTCGCGGTAGGAGTGCGGCTTGGAGGCGTACACCAGCACGCCGCCCGGGCAGTTCATGGGCTTAATGCAGTACTCTTCGTCGTCGATGACGGTGGAGTACATGTTGTCCTTGTAGTGGTCCCAGTGGCCACTGGTCTTCCACAGCTGCTTGTTCATGATGAGCGGTGTGGAGATCTCCACGTAGCCGGCCTTGTGGTGGATCTCGCGCCAGTAGTCCAGCAGCGTGTTCTTAAGGATCATGCCGTTGGGCAGGAAGAACGGGAAGCCGGGGGCCTCGTCGCGCATCATAAAGAGGTCCATCTCGCGGCCGATCTTGCGGTGATCGCGCTTCTTGGCCTCCTCCAGCATGTGCATGTGCTCGTCGAGCTCTTCCTTGGTGGCAAAGGCGACGCCGTTGATGCGGGTAAGCATCTTGTTGTCCTTGTCGCCCTTCCAGTAGGCGCCCGAGACGCCGGTGAGTTTAAAGGCCTTGAGCGCCTTGGTGTAGCAGATGTGGGGGCCGACGCACATGTCGATGTAGTCGCCCTGCTGGTAGAAGGTGATGCGGGCGTCGTCATCGAGGTCGCCGATGTGCTCGACCTTGTACTTCTCGCCGCGCTCCTCCATAAGGGCGATGGCCTCAGCGCGGGGCTTCTCGTACACGGAGAACTTGAGGTTCTCCTTGACGATCTTTTTCATCTCGGCCTCGATCGCGGGGAAGTCGTCCTCGCTGATCTTGACGCCCTCGGGCAGGTCGACGTCGTAGTAGAAGCCGTTGTCGGTCGCGGGGCCGTAGGCAAAGTCGGCCTGGGGGTACAGGCGCTTGATGGCCTGCGCCATGATGTGCGCAGCGGAGTGACGGATGACGTGCGTGACCTCGTCCTGCGGGAGCTCGGCCACCGAACCGTCATTGTAGAGTGCCTTCATGGGTATGTTTTCTCCTCTCGGATGCCTGATGCAAGTGCGTGCGATGCGCTCGGCGTTTTAACTTGCATCATTATAGGCAGGTTGCCTTGGTATACAAGCGCCCGCCGCACCTTAATGGCACGGCGGGCGATTTTCTACGCATGCTTCATCGTGTGGGGGCGGGGCTGCGGGACGCGCGGCGCGTACGGCTTGCGGCGTGCCCGTGGCTTGCGCCGGCCCGGCGATGGATGCGTTACTGGATGCGAGTTCGGCAGTAGGGGCAGACCTTCCAGTGCGCATCGAGCGGGCGATGGCAGCTGGGGCAGACATTGCGAACCTGGGTATCGCACACCGGGCAGACGACGAAGTCCTTCTCGATGGGCGCGCCGCACTGCGGGCAGGTGCCGTACTGGGCAAGCTGGCGCTCGCGCAGGGCCATGTCCAGCTCCTGCTCCTCGCGGTCGGACGCATAGGAGTGCGGGCGCAGAACCAGGTAGGCAATGAGGCCTACAAACGGGATGAGGGCGATGATGCCCCATGCCACGTAGGCGCTGGCGCCGCGGCGGCGAGCGTCGATGAACACATAGACGACCGACAGCACATACAGGGCGATGATAAAGCCAACGAAGGCATAGACGACGCCCATAAGCTGCGGCGACATGAGCTCGGAGATGTACTTGGACATTACTGGTACCTTTCGGAATAATTACAGTCTGGTCAAGTTTACCACGGGGTTTGTTTATATGGGACTACGGCTGGGTACGGGGCCGGCGCGGACACAAACATCTCAATCTGTAACAGGTGGAGGCGGAATCCGGGTCTAGATGTTACAGATCGAGACACAGGGGTCCCTCCCCGACTTCAATCTCGATCTGTAACATCTAGGGTCCCAAAACCCCTCTTACTGTTACAGATCGAGACATTCAAAATCCGCCGGAAAGATTGTCTTGATCTGTAACATCTAGAACCCAAATCCTCGTCTAACTGTTACAGATCGAGACGAACGGTTGCCGTGGCTGTCGGCAGACGAGGCCAACATCCGTGTCGGGTCTCCCCTCGCCTGCCGTTGGCGGGTGTTGCGGGGCTGTTCGCCGCATTGCCGCCGTGCTGGGGGCGAGCAGACCGTAGGATGGTTTTATTGACAGCCTGTCAACTCATCTGGGAGGCACTGTGACAGAAACGTTTGATATCGCGATTGTCGGCGCGGGCATCACCGGATGCGCCATCGCGCGGCAGCTCGCGCGCTATGACCTGTCCATTTGCGTGGTCGAGGCAGCAAACGATATCGCGCTGGGCGCATCGAAGGCCAACGGCGGCCTGGTGCACGCCGGCTACGATCCGGCGCCGGGCACCGTAAAGGCGCAGGTCAACGCCCGTGGCTGCGAGTTGTACGGTACGTGGGCGCAGGAGTTGGGCTTTTTGTTCTGCCGCACCGGTTCGATGGTGCTGGGCTTTAACGACGAGGACCGCGCACAGCTGGAGAAGCTGCGCAGCAACGGCCTGGCGAACGGCGTGCCCGAGCTGTCGATTATCGGCCCCGAGCGCATCCACGAGCTGGAGCCGCGCGCGAGTGCCGATGCAACGTGCGCGTTGTGGTGCCCATCGACTGGGTTTGTCGACCCGTTTGAGGTTGCCATCGCCGCACTGGAGAACGCCGTGGCCAACGGGGTGACGTTTATGCGGTCTGCGCCGGTGGAAGCGATTGAAGTCGCGGGCTCGGGCGACGACGCGCGCTTTACGCTGGCGACGCCCGCCGGAGACGTGCGCTGCCGCTACCTGATCAACGCCGCGGGCAACGGCGCCGCCGACATCTCGCATATGGCGGGCGCCGAGGAGTTTCAGATGGTCTGGCGCCAGGGCAACATCGTGGTACTGGACAAGGAACCGCGCGCGCTGATGCCCCTCTACCCGGTGCCGACGCCGATATCGAAGGGCGTCATCGTGACGGGGACCGTTCATGGCAACACCGTGATTACCGCGACTGCCGCCGTGCGTGAACCAGGCGACACGCAGACCTACGCGAGCGATGTCGACGCGCTGCTGAGCGGCGCGCGCAAGCTGGTACCCGATCTAGACACGCGTCGCGTGGTGCGCGCATTTGCCGGTGGGCGCCCTGTCATTCAGGGTACAAACGACTTCTTTATTGGGCAGTCGGCCGTGGTGCCGGGGCTGTTCCAAGCGGCGGGCATTCAGTCGCCGGGCGTGGCGAGCGCGCCGGCCATTGCCGAGCACATGGAGCACATGATGCGCGATGCCGGCGTGGCCCTGCGCGAACGGGACGACTGGAACCCAATTCGCCGCGCGCCGGACGACTTTGACCGCGCACCGCTGGCTCGCAAGGAAGAACTCATTGAGTCCGATCCCGCGTGGGGGCAGATCGTCTGCCGCTGCGAGACGGTGCCCGAGGCCGAGATTGTGGCCGCGATCCGACGCCGTCCGGGCGCGATTTCGGTCGAGGGCGTCAAGCGCCGCTGCCGCGCCGGCATGGGTCGGTGCCAAAGCGGTTTTTGCCAGAGCCGCGTGGTGGCGATCCTGGCGCGCGAGCTGGGCTGCGACCCCAGCGAGGTGTTGTTGGAGGATGCCGGTTCCTGGCTGGTCGAGGGTCCTTTGAAGGGGGTGCGCTAGGATGGCGGAAATCAAATCGAGCGCGATTGATTACGGCGTCGTAGAAGCCGTGCAAACGCAAGTCTTTGACGTGGTCGTTATCGGCGGCGGCCCTGCCGGCATGGCGGCTGCGCTTGCCGCGCACAAGGCCGGCGCATGCGTGGCCATCGTGGAGCGCGAGCAGCACCTGGGCGGCATCCTCCGCCAGTGCATCCACCCCGGCTTTGGCCTTTCGCACTTTAAACAGGAGCTCACCGGTCCCGAATACGCGCAGCGCTTTATCGACCAGGTGCACGCAACCGACATTACGCTGTTCCTGAGCAGCATGGTGATTGGGATTGATTCAGGCGAGCCTGCGGAAGACACCGCGGTCCACACCGTCACGCTCATGAGCCCTACCGGCATGATGCAGCTCACCGGGCGTGCGGTCGTCCTTGCCATGGGGTGCCGCGAGCGTACCCGCAGCGAGATCAAGATTCCTGGCAGCCGACCCGCCGGCGTGTTTACGGCCGGCCTGGCGCAGCGATACATCAATATCGAAAATCTCAAACCCGGCTCGCGCGCCGTCATTTTGGGTTCGGGCGATATCGGGCTCATCATGGCACGTCGCTGCACGCTCGAGGGGATTTCGGTCGAGGGCGTGTACGAGCTCATGCCGTACGCCAACGGACTGCGCCGCAATGTCAAGAACTGCCTGGACGACTTTGGCATTCCGTTGCACCTGTCCACCACGGTGACGCGCGTGATCGGGCACGACCGAGTGGAGGCCGTCGAGGTAAGCCAGGTCGACGAGCACCTGGCGCCCATTCCGGGTACCGAGCGCATTGTTCCGTGCGACACGTTGCTGCTTTCGGTGGGATTGATTCCCGAGAACGAGCTTTCGGTTGCCGCGGGCGTAGAGCTTGACCCGCGCACGCGCGGCGCCATGGTGGACCAGAGCCTGCAGACGGGCGTACCAGGCATCTTTGCCTGCGGCAACGTGCTGCACGTGCACGACCTGGCCGACAACGTGACGACCGAATCCGAGAGGGCTGGCGCAGCTGCAGCGGCGTACGCGCTGGGCGGCGGAGCCGAGACGGACGCGGTCGCGGACACGGGCTGCGAGCTCACGGTCTCCCCCGCCGGCATTGCGGGCTACGCGCTGCCGGGACGCATTACGGCCGTGGCGCTCACCAAGCTCAACTTCCGCGTGCGCCGGCCAGTCGATGCCGCCCGCGTGCGTATTCTGGCAGGCAGCGAGGAACTGTTCGCAGGCAAGGTCCGTGCATTTAAGCCGAGCGTCATGGAAAGCTTCCCGCTGCCGGCGAAAGTGATTCAGCGCGCACTCGACCTAGGTGCTAGAGAGATTATTCTGTCTGTCGATCCCATTGAGGAGGCCTAGCTCATGAGCACGAATGCGACCGAGACGCTGCAGTTCAACTGCACCACCTGCCCATCCGAATGCCTCCTGACCGTAGAGGTAGAGCGTGACGCAGACGGCGCCGTGGTAGAAGTGCGCTCCGTAACCGGCAACAGTTGCCCGCGCGGTGATAAGTTCGCACATCAGGAACTCATCTGCCCCATGCGCGTGCTCACGACGACCATAGCGGTCTCCGGCGGCGACGAGACCTTGCTCCCCGTGCGCACCGCCGAGGCCATCCCGCTGGCACTCCACGCCCAAGCCATGAACCTCATCCGAGGCCTAGTCGTCAACGGCCCCATCCGCATTGGCGACGTCGTGCTGGAAGACCTTCTCGGCACCAGCATCGACCTCGTCGCCAGCATGGATATCGACCGAGTCTAAGTAACTAATTAGGGACGGGCTCTTTAAGCTACCCTGCCATCCACCCTGCCCTCCTCAGTTGCGGTGGAATAGTTCCTGATTTCCGCCAAAACCCCGGCATCCAGGAACTATTCCACCGCAACTATCCTTGGAATTGGTATTTAGCTTGTGCCTACTTTAGTGCCATTTCAAAACTATGCCGGATTACGGGGCTGATTCGGAGACCCCCATCCATACCGGCAATTTTCGATTTTTGATAAGCCGTCTACCTGCGGTTTTAATTTCGCGATTCTTCTCATGGTCAAGTAATACAGGTCCAGCCCCGTAATCCACCATACTTTTGAAACCAGCCCATTTGGAACGGCCCTCTTATGACTACTTTTGCCCGATCATTCTGCATGTTGGACACAGCTAAAATAGCCCCGTCGCAAATTGACTACCCTGGCATTGGGGATACCATGGTGGCACCCTAGCGAAAGGATGTTTCATGGCACATGTCGATGACCGGCGCGTGGCGCGCGTGCTCGATGCGCTCGAGGCTCAGCACCCCGGCGCGCAGCTGCTCGTAAACGACCCGTGGTCGATCTATTACCTGACCGGCTTTTATGCCGATATGTTCGAGCGTTTTTGCGGCGTGCTGCTCGCGCGCGATTGCGAGCCCGTGATCTTGGTCAACGCCCTGCATCAGCTGGCCGAGTACGACAATGCCCGCGTCGCCTATCACACCGACACCGACGTCGTGACCGACGCTATCGCTCGCGAAATCGATCCGACCAAGCCGCTTGGCATCGACACTGTCATGCGCTCCGGCTTTTTGATGCCGCTCATGGAGCGCCACGCCGCCAGCGAGTTTTTCCTGGGTGACTTTGCCGTCACCGCCGCGCGCACCCACAAGGATGCCACCGAGCAGGAGCTCATGCGCGTGTCCTCGACCGCTAACGACGCTGTAATGGCCGATGCTATTAAGCTTGTCCACGAGGGTGTGACGGAACGCGAGATTGCCGACCAGATGCTCGGCCTGTACCGCAAGCACGGCTGCGAGGGCTTTAGCTTTCCGCCCATCGTGAGCTTTGGCGCCAACGCCGGCGACCCGCATCACGAACCCGACGACACCGTGCTCAAGCGCGGCGACGTGGTGCTGTTCGACATTGGCGGACGCCGCTGCAACTATTGCTCGGACATGACGCGCACGTTCTTTTGGGGCGAGCCGGACGAGGAGACGGCACGCATCTACGATATCGTGCGCCGCGCCAACGAGGCCGCCGAGGCTCTCATCGCACCGGGCGTGCGCATGTGCGACCTGGACCGTGCCGCGCGCGACGTGATTGAGGACGCGGACTACGGCAAATACTTTACGCATCGCCTGGGTCACTCGATTGGCCTGCAGGACCACGAGCCGGGCGACGTCTCGCTGGTCAACGAGCAGGTCGTAGAGCCGGGCATGACGTTCTCCATCGAACCGGGCATCTACCTCCCCGACCGCACCGGCGTCCGCATCGAGGACCTCGCCCTGGTGACCGAGAACGGCGTCGAGATTCTCAACGCCTACCCCCACGACCCAGTCCGCCTAGACTAACCAATGTGCCAAAGGGACAGTCCCTTTGGCACATTCCGATTTTGCTGCGCCACGAAAACGGGCTATCTACTACGTTTAACCCGCATGGGTCGACCATGCGGGTCTTTTTTAAAAAATAGCAAGCCCTTTACCTGCGGTTTTGATTTCGCAATTCTCGGCATGGTCGAGGGTTACCGCTCAAACGTAGTAAATAGGCCCATTTCGTGGCAAGCGAGTCAACTCGGGGCGAAGGGCAGCCAAAAAAGCCCCGTCTCAAATTGACTGCTTTTTAGTTGCGGTGAGATACGGACTGTTTGAGGCTTCTGGCTTGTAAAACAGTCCGCATTTCACCGCAACCGCTGAGAGGATGGGTTAGCGCAGCAGGCCGGCTACTTCGCCGGCTAGGGTGATGGTGCCGGCGGCTACGAAGGACTCGCCCGCGGCATCGAAGGCGGCGAGGGCCTCGGGCACGCTCGGATATACGCCCGCGAGCTTATCGGCGTCCACAAGTGCGGCAAGCTCCTCTGCTGGCAGGGCGCGATCGGAATCGGTCTGGGTTACGACCACGCGGGGGAACGCCGGAACCAAAACGTCAACGATGCCGGCCACGTCCTTGTCGGCCAGCGCGGCGCACAGCAGCGTGGGGCGATTCTCCACGCACGGATCGATCTCGTCCAGCGCGCTCACAAAGTTCTCGCAGCTCTGGGGGTTATGGCAGGCGTCGATCAGCTTGAGCGGATCAGTTCCCAGCACATCAAATCGGCCCGGCGTGGGGCAGCCCATAAGCGACGCATCGAGCTTGTCATGATCGAGCTCGCGACCCAAATACCCCTCGCATAGCATAATCGCGCAAGCGGCATTCTGCGGCTGATAGGCCGGCTTGACCATGCTCGACGTATAGATGGCACGCGGCGTGGTGCAGCTGAACTCCACCGTATCGCCCACGTGTGCCGGAACCTTGGTTGTGGCATGGTTCACCACGAGCGGCACGATGCCGCACTCGCGACAACGTGCATCCATCACGCGCTGAACGCTCGCCTCGTGTGTGCCCTCGCCCAGAACAACCAGGCGTCCGGGCTTAATGACCGCAGCCTTCTCCCCCGCAATGGCCTCGAGCGTATCGCCCAAAATACGCGTGTGATCGAGCCCAATGCCCGTAATGGCAACGGCGACGGGATCGGTCGCACTCGTGGCGTCCCAACGCCCGCCCATGCCAACCTCGAGCACGGCAACATCGACCGCGGCCTCGGCAAACACTACCAGTGCGGCAGCCGTCAGCAGGTCAAACGGCGTGATGGTATAGGCACGCTCCCCCGCCGCCACACGGCGCGCATTCACGCGATGCCCCGCCTCCACAGCGGCAGAAACGCCACGGGCAAACGCCTCATCGCTCACAACGCGCCCGTCAACCTCCATGCGCTCGGGATAGCGAACAAGCTGCGGCGACGTATACAGCGCGGTCTTGAGTCCCTCACCACGAAGAATGGCAGCCGAAAAACGTGTAGTCGAAGTCTTGCCATTGGTACCGGCAACCTGAATGCAATCAAAATATTCGTCCGGACGCCCCAGCTCATCGAGCATATCGACAACCGTCTCGAGCAAAGGACCAGCATCCCCAGAAATCCGCCCCGTATCAGCAGCCAGCCCAACAGCCTCATCAAACGAAAGCAACTCAAACGAGAAAGGAACGACATACGACCCCGAACGCTTAGCCATTACCCAAAGTCCCCTCAACATAAAAAGAGGCCCGAATCAACAACGAGCCCCTCCCATTCAAAATATCAGCCAAACACCGCTTTGCAGCAGAATCAAGGCCACAACCCAGTGGCCCTAACTAACTAGTTGCAAACAACCACGTAACCGAAATGGGAGCGGTTTGGGGCTTTGCTCGATACAAGTTCCGCACGAGCCGAAGGCCACTTAATGTGGCCTTCGTGCGAGCAGGACTGTCCGCAGTAGCGAGCAATGCCCCAAACCGCGTCCCCCAGTAAACCTTACGAGAAGTCAGCAACCTGAGCAGTCAGCGCCGCCAGGATCTCCTTGAGCTCAGCTGCACGGTCCCTCTTCTTCTGGACCACCGCGGGCGCGGCCTTGGCCACAAAGCCCTCGTTGGCAAGCGTCTTCTCGCAGCCAGCGAGCTCCTTCTGGGCCGCGGCGATTTCCTTCTCCAGGCGCGCCTTCTCGGCCGAAAGGTCAACCTTACCCTCGAGTACCACAAAGACCTCAACGCCGCTATCGACCACGGCAATGCTCGCAGCCGGCTTCTCAACGTCGGTGCCCATGACCAGCGAAGCCGTGTTGGCCAGCGGCTCGATGGTCGAGCGCAGGCTCTCGAGCTTCTCGATATCCTCGGCACCGGCACGCACAACCACGTCGAGCTCGGCCTTGGGGCTCAAGCGATAACGCGAACGCGTAGCGCGAGCGGCAGACACGACGGTGCGGCACAGCTCAAACGCGCGCTCGGCATCCTCGTCAACATACTTGGCGTAGTCGACGGGCTCGGGCCACTTGGCGATCATGAGCGCCTCGGCGCGGTTCACGTTACCCTCGGCGTCCAGGTCGAGCACGCTCGCCGGCATGTTGTCCCAGATCTCCTCGGTGACAAACGGCATAAGCGGGTGCATCAGGCGGATGGAGGTATCGAGCACAAAGATCAGGTTGCGCTGCGCCTGCAGACGGCCCTCGCCCTTCAGGCGGGCCTTGGTGACCTCGACGTACCAGTCGCAGACCTCGTTCCAGAAGAACTGCTGCACGCCGCGGGCCATGTCACCAAAGGTGTAGTTCTCGATGCCCTCGGTGACCATCTTCACGGCCTTGGCCAGGCGGCTGAACATCCAGGCGTCGGCCGGCGTCTCCACGACGGGCTCGCCGGGCGTATAGCCCTCCATGTTCATAAGCAGGAAGCGGCTGGCGTTCCAGATCTTGGTCACAAACGACTTGGCCTGGTCGGTGCGCGGGCTGTCGATGAGCTTCTTGGTCTTCTTATCGATGTTCGCGTCGAACTTGACGTCCTGATTGTTGGTGCACAACGTAAGCAGGTTGAAGCGCATGGCATCGGCGCCGTACATGCCAATGAGGTCCATGGGGTCAACGCCGTTGCCCTTGGACTTGGACATGCGGCTGCCGTCCTTGGCAAGAATCGTCGGGTAGATGACGACGTCCTTAAACGGCACCTCGTCCAAGAAATACAGCGAGCTCATGACCATGCGGGCGACCCACAGCGCGATGATGTCGCGCGCGGTGACCAGCGCCGTCGTGGGGTGATGGCCCTCGAGCAGTTCCGGCTTTTGCGGCCAGCCCTGCGTGGCGAAGGTCCACAGCTGCGAGCTGAACCAGGTGTCCAGCACGTTCTCGTCCTGGTGCACGTGATGACCGCCGCACTTGGGGCACACGTCGGTGTCCTCGGTGAGGGCGTCCTCCCAACCACAGTCCTCGCAGTAGAACACGGGGATGCGGTGGCCCCACCACAGCTGGCGGCTGATGCACCAGTCCTTGAGGTTCTCCATCCAGGTGGTGTAGGCCTGCGTCCAGCGCGCGGGGTGGAAGGTGACCTTGCCGGAGTTGACGGCCTCGAGCGCCGGCCCCTTGAGCTTGTCGACGGCGACGAACCACTGCTCGGACAGCCACGGCTCCAGGGCAGAGTCGCAACGGTAGCAGTGCATGACGGAGTGGTCGAGGTCCTCGACGTGATCGAGCAGGTCGTGCTCCTCGAACCACTTGATGACGGCCTCGCGGCACTCGTCGCGATTCATGCCGGTGAACTCGCCGTAACCCTCGACGACCACCGCGTGCTCGTCGAAGATGTTGATCTGCGGCAGATCGTGGGCCTGACCCATGGCGTAGTCGTTGGGGTCGTGGGCCGGGGTGACCTTAACGAAGCCGGAACCGAAGTTGGCGTCGACATGCCAATCCTCAAAGATGGGGATCTCGCGGTCGACGATGGGGAGCTTGACGGTCTTGCCCACGAAGGCGGCCTTCTCGGGGTCCTTCGGGGAGACGGCGACGCCCGTGTCGCCGAGCATGGTCTCGGGGCGCGTGGTGGCAACGACGATGTAGTCCTGGCCGTTGACCGGCTCGGTCAGCGGGTAGCGCAGGTGCCACAGGTGGCCCTTCTCGTCCTTGTACTCGGCCTCATCGTCCGAGATGGCGGTGGTGCAGTTGGGGCACCAGTTGACGATGCGCTTGCCACGGTAGATCAGGCCGTCGTGGTACCAGTCGCAGAAGACCTTACGCACGGCCTGGGCGTAATCCTCGTCCATGGTGAAGCGCTCGTTGTCGAAGTCGACGGAGCAGCCCATGCGCTTGATCTGCTCGACGATGATGCCGCCGTACTCGTGGGTCCAGTCCCAGCAGGCGTCGACAAACTTATCGCGACCAATCTCCAGGCGGCTGATGCCCTCGCTCTTAAGCTTCTTGTCGACCTTGGTCTGCGTGGCAATACCGGCGTGGTCGGTGCCCAGCACCCAGCGCGTGGACTTGCCGCGCATGCGGGCCATACGGACGATGGCGTCTTGAATGGAGTCGTCGGTAGCGTGACCCATGTGGAGCTTGCCGGTCACGTTGGGAGGCGGAATGGTGACGGTGCAGTCGCCCACGCCCTCACGGCGCTTGTAGTAGCCGCCGTCGAGCCACTTCTGCAGGATCGCCGGCTCGTTGGTCGACGGATCGTAATTTTTGGGCATCTCTTCCATATATCTCTCCCGTCCCGCCGGCGTGTCCGCCTGCTTGGTTTTCGCTCGGTCAAGTCCTGGCTCGCACGAAGAGCACATTAAGTGCTCTTCGGCTCGTGCGGAATCTACGAAAACAAAGCAGGCGGACACGCCTTAGGTATCGATTACTTCAGTCTGAAGGTACTAACTTGACAATCTCACAGAATAGCACAGGCATACCTGCCGAAAAGGGACAGGTTTATTTTGGTAGGTTTTATCAGGGGAAACGACATTTGCCCATATAAAACCGACCAAAATTAACCTGTCCCTAAATGGCAGGCCCCGCGGTGGTTGCCGCGGGGCCTGGATTCAAGCTATTTAGCCGTAGATGCGTTGGGGCTGCTCGTCGCCCCTTACGGCCGCTTCGGTTACGACGACCTTGGCTACACCTTCCTCGCTGGGGAGGTCGAACATCGTCTGCTGCAGCACGTCCTCGCAGATGGAGCGCAGGCCGCGGGCGCCGGTCTTGCGGGCGAGTGCCATGCGGGCGATCTCGTGCAGGGCCGCGTCCTCAAACTCAAGATCGACGTCCTCGAGCTGGAACATCTTACGGTACTGGCGCACCACGGCATTCTTGGGCTCGGTCAAAATCGACACCAGGTCGTCCTCGTCGAGCGCCTGCGTCTGGGTGACGACGGGCGTACGGCCCACGAACTCGGGGATCATGCCAAAGGCGTTAAGGTCCTGCGGGAGCACCTGGCGCAGCAGGTCGTTCTCGTCGACCGAGGTGGGGCCGGCGATCTCGGAGTTAAAACCAACGCCCTTGTTGCCCACGCGGTCGGCGATGATCTTGTCCAGGCCCACAAAGGCACCGCCGCAGATGAACAGGATGTTGGTCGTGTCGATCTGGAGCAGCTCCTGCTGGGGATGCTTGCGGCCGCCGGTGGGCGGAACGCTTGCCACCGTGCCCTCAAGAATCTTAAGCAGTGCCTGCTGAACGCCCTCGCCCGAAACATCGCGGGTGATGGAGAGGTTCTCGGCCTTGCGGGCGATCTTGTCGATCTCGTCCACGTAGATAATGCCGACCTGCGCGCGCTCGATATCGCCATCGGCAGCGTTGATGAGCTTGAGCAGGATGTTCTCCACGTCCTCGCCAACGTAACCGGCCTCGGTGAGCGCAGTGGCGTCGGCGATGGCAAACGGCACCTCTAGGATGCGCGCGAGCGTCTGGGCGAGCAGGGTCTTACCGGTACCGGTGGGACCGAGCAGCAGGATGTTGGACTTGGCGAGCTCTACCTCGTCCATATCGTCGTTGAACTGCGAGCCCATGCCGTCGTCAAAGGCAGACACCGCGGCGCCGCCCTCGATCACGCGGCGATAGTGGTTGTACACGGCAACCGACATGGCGCGCTTGGCGTCCTCCTGACCCATAACATAGGCCGAAAGCTCGTCATAGATCTCGTGCGGCGTCGGCACGTGCGTGATGACCTGGCGGTCGTCCTCGAGCTCAAAGCCCTCGGCCTCGGGATCCACGGCGGGCTGGGATGCAGCCTGGCCGTGGTCGTTGAGGAAGCCCGGCAGCTTGCCGTTGCGGGCAGCGTCCATAAAGTCCGAAGCCAGCGACTCCTCAAGGATCTCGGAACAGGCGGCGACGCACTCGTCACAGATAAAGATGTTGGTCGGACCCTTTACGAGGCGACGGACCTGGCCCTGTTCTTTTCCGCAGAAGGAGCAGCGGATGGGGTTGCCGTTCTCGTCAAAGTTGTCCTGCATGTTACCTGCCATCCTAGGCGTCCTTCGCGGCGAGATCGCGCGAGGTGACGATACGGTCGATCAGGCCGTAGTCGAGGGCCTCGGCAGCGGTCAGGTAATTGTCGCGCTCGGTATCGGCCTGGACCTTCTCGATAGGCTGGCCCGAGGCGTCGGACAGGATCTGGTTGAGCTCGCGGCGGGTCTTCTTGATCTCCTCGGCCACGATCTCGATCTCGGTCTGCTGGCCCTGGGCACCGCCGCTGGGCTGGTGAATCATGACCTTGGAGTGCGGCAGGCAGAAGCGCTTGCCCTTGGCGCCAGCCGAAAGCAGCACGGCGGCCATAGACGCGGCCATACCAACACAAATGGTGGAGACCTGCGGCTTGATGAAGTTCATGGTGTCCAGAATCGCCAGGCCGGAGTAGACCTCGCCGCCGGGCGAATTGATGTAGAGCGAGATATCCTTCTCGGCATCCTGGCTCTCAAGATGCAGCAACTGGGCAACGACCAGGTTGGCGCTGACGGAGTTGATCTCCTCGCCCAAGAAGATGATGCGGTCGTTGAGCAGGCGCGAATAGATATCGTAGCTGCGCTCGCCGCGCGGCGTCTGCTCGATAACGTATGGCACGAGGGCGGAATCGAACTTAGCGATCATACGCATCTCCATTTCTCTCTTGCGGACCAAATTGGTTCTAGATAAACGTACGGTGCCCGCATGCTATGCATTGGCTGGCACCGTACGAAGCAACCGGATAACCGGCTTATAACTTTACCCCATCACGGGCGCACGCATGCGCTCGAGGGCAAGGTGGCGAGAATTACTCGGCGTCCTTGGCGGTCTCGTCGACCTCGGTCACCTTGGCGTTCTCGACCAGGTGGTCGACGGCCTTGGAGCGACGGATGGACTCGCGGACGGCAGGCATGCGGCCATCGACGATGAACTCGGCCTTGGAAGCCTCGACGTCCTTGACGCCGGCCTTCTCGAACTCGGCGTTGATGTCGTCCTCGGTGACCTCAATCTTGAGCTCACGGGCGAGAGCGTCGAGCGCCAGGGACTCACGGGCAACGTCGTTGGCCTGCTTGTGCAGGTCGCCGATGAACTGCTCCATGGTCAGGCCGGAAGCGGGCAGCCAGGTGTCCAGCGTCATGCCGCGGGCAGCGAGGTTGGACAGGAAGTTCTGGCCAAGCTCCTCAAAGACGGACTGCTCGTAGTCGGCGTCCATCTCGTCGAGCTGCAGGCGCTCGGCGAGAGCGGAGACGCAACGGTTCTCCTTCTCGGCCGGGAGGCGGGAAGCCTTGTCCTGCTCGATCTCGATCTTGATGGCGTCGCGCATAGCGTCGATGCTGTCGAAGCCAAAGTCAGACTTGACGAGCTCGTCGGTGAGCTCGGGGGTGTTGCGGACCTTGATGCCCTTGACGGTGACCTCGACGGTGTGGGTCTCGGCCTCCTCGCCCTCCTCGGCCTCGTCGGTCCAGGTGACGGACTTGACGTCGTCAACGTTGGCGCCGATCAGGGCCTCGTTGAACTCGGCGGGGTTGCTGTCGCTACCGGCGATGAGCATACGGCCCTCGGCGGCAAAGTTGTCGGCGTTCTCGACGGCCTTGAGGTCGACGGTAACGTAGTCCTCGGACTCGACAGCGCGGCCCTCGACGTCCTCGAAGGTGGCACGGTAGTTGAGGAGCATCTCGACCTGGTTGTTGATCTCGGACTCGGTGACCTCCGCAGGGGGCATCTCGATCTCGACAGCGTCGAAGGAGGAGAGCTCAGCGGCGGGACGCAGGGAGAACTCGACGGTGTAGGTGTAGTCCTCGTGATCCTTGGCGAGGTCGAGCTCCTTGTAGTCACCGCTCTTGGTGGGGACGATGTCCAGCTCGTTGAGGACGGCGGGCTCGTTGGCGGCGATCAGGTCGTTGGTGGCCTGAGCGAGGGTAGCCTCGGCGCCAAGAGCGGAATCGATGACCGGACGGGGAGCCTTGCCGGCGCGGAAGCCCGGGAAGCGGTACTTCTTGGCGGTGTCCTTGTAGGCCTTCTTGATCGCGGCGTCGACGTCGGCGGCCGGGATGGTGACCGTAGCGGTGAGCTTGGCGTCCTTGACGTCAGAAGCGGTGATGTTCAACACGTTCCTCCTCATACTGCCCAGCTTATCTGAGGTGCTGGTACCTTTATGCAACAAAGAGTCGCGACGGCCGAAGCCGACGCAGATGCGTTGGTGCGGGCGAAAGGACTCGAACCTTCACGGGAATCCCACCAGAACCTAAATCTGGCGCGTCTACCAATTCCGCCACGCCCGCATGAGCGCACAGATTAGGAATGATAGCAGATACGAGCGGCAAGCGCACGCACACCTTTTACAGGCTCACGACCTCACCACGAGTGCAAAAGGCGGGGCGAGTTGTCCCGTCCCGCCAACTACGACTTGTTCGCTGACCCGCTACTCCCCCAGCAGAGCCTTCTCCGGTGTGATGGGCAGCGAGCGCACCTGGTGGCCGGTGGCGTGTGCCACGGCCGAGGCAACGGCGGCGAGCGGCGTGTTGATGACGACCTCGCCGATCGACTTGGCGCCAAACGGGCCCGTCGGCTCGTAGCTCGGCTCAAAGGCCACGCGAATGCTGCCGATATCCAGGCGCGTGGGCAGCTTGTAGCTCATAAAGTTGCCGGTGCGCAGACGGCCGCGATCGTCATGCTCGACAATCTCGTAGAGCGCGTGGCCGATGCCCTGGGCAATGCCGCCCTCGGCCTGAACGCGCGCGAGCGCCTCGTTGATCACGGTGCCGCAGTCGACGGCCGCCGCATAGTCCACCACGGTCACCTTGCCGGTGGCCTTGTCGACCTCGACCTCGGCAATGCCGGCCATAAACGGCGGGGGCGAAACGGGCAGGCAGGCAGAGGCGTGCGAGGTCAGCGCGTCGCCGCCCGCGATGTTCTTGACGCATAGGTTGGCAAATTCGCGCAGCGTGAGGTAGCGGTTCTGCTCACGAGCGGCACGCTCGTCGGACAGGCGCACGTACTGGCCGTCGAAGACCACGTCGGCGGCGTCAACGTCCCACATCTGGGCGGCCTTGGCGCAAATCTTCTCGCGCAGCTCGGTCGCGGCGTTCTTGGCCGCCAGGCCCGTCACGTACGTGCCCGAGCTCGCGTACGAGCCGGCGTCGAACGGCGACACGTCGGTGTCCACGCCGCGTACCACAATGAGCGAGCTCTCCACACCCAGCTCCTCGGCGGCAATCTGCGCCAGGATCGTGTCGACGCCCATGCCGTTATCGGTGGCGCCGGTGCCGATGGTAATGAAGCCGTCCTCTTCCAAGCGCATGTCGATGCCGGCGATATCCACGTTGGAGATGCCCGAGCCCTGCATGGTGAGCGCACAGCCCAGAGCACGCACACGGTCGCCCAGGTCGACGGCTAGCGGCTTGTCGCGCCAACCGATCATGTCCATCGCGCGCAGCAGGCAGCGGTCGAGCGCGCAGGCGTTGAGCTTCTCGTTGTAGTACTGCGGCATGATCTCGCCCTCGCGCACGATGTTCTTAAGGCGCAGGTCGGCGGGGTCCATGTGCAGCATGTCGGCGAGCTCGTTGACGGCACTCTCCACGGCAAACTGGCCCTGGGTGGCACCGTAGCCACGATACGCGCCGCCGCGGTTGGTATTGGTGTAGACGGCGTCCCAGCTAAAGCGGCTCGCCTTCACGTGGTTGTAGATGGGCAGGCTCTTGTGACCCGACAGGCCGATCGTCGTGGTAGCGTGCTCGCCGTACGCGCCGGCGTTGGACAGCGTGTGCAGGTCGATGGCCGTGATGGTGCCGTCGTTCATGGCGCCCAGCTTAACGGTCATCTGCATCTGGTGGCGCGAGTTGCCCGCGGTGATGGTCTCCTCACGGGTGTAGCAGCAGTAGCTCGGACGACCGGTCTGCTGGGTGACGAACGCCACGAAGATCTCGCAGCAGCCCGTCTGCTTGGAGCCAAAGCCGCCGCCGATGCGGGGCTTAATAACCTGCACCTGCGACTGCGGAATGTCGAGCGACTGCGCGATCATGCGACGCACGTGGAAGGGCACCTGCGTGGAGGTGGTCACCGAGATGCGGCCGAACGCGTCGGTCGTCGCGAAGGCGCGGAAGGTCTCCATGGGCGCGGTCTGCGTGGCCTGGCTGGTATAGGTGCGCTCAAAGACGATGTCGCTCTGGGCGAAGGCCTCGTCCAGGTCGCCAAAGTCGTTGACGCCGCTGCACACCAGGTTGCGCGGCACGTCGCCGCCCTGCGGGAACATAAAGGTCACGTCGCCCTCGGGGTGGACCACGATGTCGTTATCGAGCGCCTGGGTAAAGTCGAGCAACGGCTCGAGCACCTCATAGTCGACCTTGATGAGCTTGAGGGCCTTGTCGGCGGCCTCCTCGGTCTCGGCGGCGACAATCGCCACCTCCTCGTTTTGGTAGCGCACCAGGTTCTCGAGAATCAGGCGGTCGTAAGGACTCGGCTGCGGATAGCTCTGGCCGGCGATGGTAAAGCGGCGCTTGGGCACGTCCTCGTAGGTGTAGACGCCCACCACGCCGGGCACCTTCAGGGCGCGGGACGTGTCGATAGAGCGGATCTTGGCGCGGGCATAGGGGCTGCGCTTGAGTTTGACGATGAGAGCGCCGGCGGGCACCATATCGCCCGTGTAGACGGGACGACCCTCGAGCAGGGCCTTCGAGTCCTTCTTGGGCTGCTTGTGGGTAATCTGCTTGTAGGAGACGCCGTCGGAGCTCGTGTCGTTAACCGGCAGCTCGGGCATCTCAAAGCCCACCCGCACGCCGGACTCGTTGAGGAAGCGGACGATGGCACGCAGCTGACTCTCGTAGCCGCTGCAGCGACAGAGGTTGCCGGCCAGCTGGCGCGAGAGCTCCTCGCGCGTGGCGACGAGGGACGGGTCCTCTTTGGCGGCGCGGGCGAGCGCCAGCACGTTCATGATGAGGCCGGGGGCGCAAAAACCGCACTGCTCGGCGCCTTCGGCAGCCATCGCGCGGGCCAGCGCCTCGGACTCGGCCTTGAGGCCCTCGAGCGTGGTGACGGTGTGACCCTCGACGCGCGCGGCGGGAACCGAGCAGCTGAGCACCGGGTCGCCATCGAGCCATACCGTGCACAGGCCGCAGTTGGTGGTCTCGCAGGCGCAGCGCACCGACGCGCAGCCCTGCTCGCGCAGCAGCGCAAACAGCATGGTGTCGGGGGCAATCTGAACCTTGAACTTACGGCCGTTGAGGGTAAAGGAAAGATCGATGAGTTTGGCAGCCATTAGCGCACCTCGCTAGAATCGACGCCGGGCACGCGGCGGCAGGAATACTCGTCCGTGGCAAACTTAGGAATCTGCACGGTCTCGAGCTCGTGGGCAAGTGCGACCGAAAGCTCGATGCCGGCGGCGCGGCGCACAGCCTGGATCGCCAGCGGAGCCGAGATGCGGCGGCGGTACTCGGCCGAGCCCCACAGGTTGGTGCCGTAGCTCAGTGCACGCACGGATGCGGCGAGGGCGCGAAGCTCGTCCTCGGAAGGCTGCTCGCTCGTAAGGCCGCACGCCTCGCCCTGCAGCAGGGTCGCACGCAACGGACGTGCGCCCACGGTAACGTGCCAGGAGTTGTCCCACCAGGCGGCAGTGACGTTGAGCGAGGGGAAGTCGGTCGCAGCCTTACGCACGGCCTCGTAGCTCGCGCGATAGTCGTGCTTAACGACTACGACGTGCTCAATCACGTCGCGCACGTAGCCCATGTCGACGAACTCGGCGAGCGGCACGCGGCCGGCGCCCGTCAGCTCAACATAGGAATCGAGCGCCAAAAAGGCCGAGAGCACGTCCGAGAAGCCAAAGCGGCCGTAGATGCTGCCGCCCACCGTGGCGGTGTTGCGCAGCTGGACGCCCACGATGTCGTGGACGGCAAACTCGAAGACATTGTTGACAAGCGCGTTGAGCTCGGCATGGCGCTCGAGCTGGCGCAGGGTGCACATGGCACCGATGCGAAACTCGGTCTCGGTCTCCACGATCTGATCGAGTCCGCAGGCCGAAAGGTCAATCGCCGTCGCCACGCGACGCGAACCCAGGCGCATCCAGATGCCGCCGCCCACAATCTTATTGTTGCGGTTTTTCTGCAAGAGCTCATAGGCTTCGGCCGCGTTTCCAACACGGACGTAGGTACCGAACTTGAGCACGTTCTCCCCCATCTCTTCACTTGTTCAGTACTTTTAAGTGTACCAAACGAGGGGCCGCACGCCGTCGAACGACAAGAACGCCACGTGGGACAAATTAATCAGTAGTTTTTGTCCCAGGGTCGCCTGCGGCAACATGGCCGAAATGACTCTCACACCTGGGACAAGAACTACTGATTAATTTGTCCCACGCCTCCGCGAAAGAGAAAAAGCTCCCAGCCGCGATAGCTGGGAGCCTTATCAAATGCTATGTCAGGCAGGGTTTAGCAGACGCCCTGGGCGAGCATGGCGTCGGCGACCTTCAGGAAGCCGGCGATGTTGGCGCCCATGACGAAGTTGCCCTCCTGGCCAAACTCCTTGGCGGTGTCGTCCACGTTGTGGAACATGCCGCGCATGAGCTGCTCGAGCTTGCCGTCGACCTCCTCGAAGGTCCAGGACAGGTGCTCGGCGTTCTGGCTCATCTCCAGGCCGGACACGAGCACGCCACCGGCGTTGGCAGCCTTACCAGGCATGAAGGCGACGCCGTTCTCCTGGAAGTAGGTCGTGGCCTCGATGGTCGTGGGCATGTTAGCGCCCTCGCCGACCACCTTGCAGCCGTTGGCGACGAGTGCCTGGGCGTCCTCGAGCAGCAGCGTGTTCTCGCGAGCGCAGGGCAGCGCGATGTCGCAGGCCAGCTGCCACACGCCACGGCCGTCGCCCTCGTGCCACACGGCATTGGGCTTCTCGTCGACGTACATGGCGAGCGTGACGCCCTTGTCGTGGCCGGAGCGCTTCTTGTTGTAAACATGCTCGAGCACGGTGTAGTCGATGCCGTCGGGATCCTCGACCCAGCCGTGAGTATCGGAGCAGGCCAGCACCTTGCCGCCGAGCTGGGCGACCTTCTGGACGGCGTAGATGGCGACGTTACCGGAGCCGTGAACGACGACGTTCTTGCCCTCGAAAGAGTCGCCGCGGCTCTTGAGGTACTCGTCCACAAAGTAAACCAGACCGTAACCGGTGGCCTCGGTACGGGCGAGCGAGCCGCCGAAGGACAGGCCCTTACCGGTGAGGACGCCGGTCCACTCGTTGGTCAGACGCTTGTACTGACCGAACATGTAGGCAACCTCGCGGCCGCCAACGCCCAGGTCGCCGGCGGGAACGTCGGTGTTGGGGCCGATGTGGCGATAGAGCTCGGTCATAAAGGACTGGCAGAAGTGCATGATCTCGTTGTTGGACTTGCCCTTGGGGTCAAAGTCGGAGCCGCCCTTGCCGCCGCCCATGGGAAGGGTGGTCAGGCTGTTCTTGAGGATCTGCTCAAGGCCCAGGAACTTGAGCATGCCCAGGGTGACCGTCGGGTTAAAGCGCAGGCCGCCCTTGTAGGGTCCAATGGCAGAGTTGAACTCGACGCGGTAGCCGCGGTTGACCTGGACCTTGCCCTGGTCGTCGACCCAGGGAACACGGAACATAACGATGCGCTCGGGCTCGACGAGGCGCTCCAGAAGGGCGGCCTCCTCGTACTCGGGGTGGGCGTCGAGCGCCGGCTGGATGGTGCCGAGGATCTCGGTCGCGGCCTGGATGAACTCAGGCTGCTCGGGATAGCGGGCCTTGAGCTCGTCGAGAACTTTCTGCGTGTAGCTCATGCTTCCTCCAATGATGGGAAACGAAAAATGTTGGTCGCGGCACCCTATGCGCCGCGAACTTTATCGAGTATGGATAATATCGCACTGTTGCAGCAAAGTTTCGCATAAGCCGACGGGCGGATGTTTCGTTTTGATTACGATGCAGGTAGAGGCGTTTTTGAGTGTCTGACGCGCAAAACCCGTGTTTCAAACCTGTTTCGTCCACGTGTTCCAAACCACCACATTGGGGACAGACACCTTTGTGGTGATGTTGGTGGTTAGAGGACGAGCTGATGGTAGTCGGCGGGGATTATGCGGCCTTCGGTGGTGGCGCGGAAGGCCTCGAGTGCATCGCCCGAGAACGGCATGGCCCAGCACAGCCCGCAACCGGCGGTGATGGAGCCGGGCAGCGGCATGATGCGTCCGGGCACACCGGCGGCAAGACACAGCTGTTCGCATTCCATCACATCGAAGGTGCTGTCGAACGACACGATGATTTTGCGTTCGTGGTCGAGAGCATCACCGGACGGGCCTTCGCGGTGTGCCTCACGATACGCCGCGGCGGCCGCTTCCTCTTCCGCAGTATGACCACAGCCACCGCAGCCGCAGGTACAGGGCTCGGTACCATCGCAAGTGCAAGGCTCTCCCGTGTCGGGACAAATATCGTGAGACATGGCAACTCCAATCGTCTAGGCGAGTAACTCGGCCGCCGCAAACTCCTCGGGCGTATTGACGTTTTCGAAGCAGAGCGTCGAGCCCGCGGCCTTAACGATCTGCGGCTCATCCATATAACCGGCCTGAACGCGATTGATCAGGCAGCGAATGCGCTGTCGGTCGCAGGAGAGCAGCTCTTGGGCAACCGGCGCACACGCGTCACGGCGCCAGACGGCGCAAAGCGGCTCAATCCCCCGCTCCTCGTGCGGGACGCACACATCGAGCGGGCCTTCCTTGACCCTATCCGAAAGCGCGCCAATCAATTCTGGTGAGACGAACGGCATATCGCAGGCGACGATCGCCACGAGCGGCAATCGGGCCGCGGCCAACGAGCTCGCGATGCCGCGCATGGCACCGGCGGGACCGTCGACGTCCATCACCACGCGGGGGCGCAGGCCAGCAAACATAAGCTCCTCAAGGTAGGCAAGCTCGCTGGGACGCGAAGTCGTCACGACTAACTCGCCGGCAACTGGCACCAGCCGACCCAGCACGCGCTCGATGAGCGGCTCGCCGCAAAACGCCATGCGCGCCTTATCGCAGCCCATGCGCGACGACAACCCGCCCGCCTGGACGACACAAGAAAGATCGGCACGTCTTACGGTAGTCATACGGCAAAACACCTCCATCGGCATGCTCGAAACCCGGCGCACGAAGCCAAATACCGCCGCCGAAATAGCGGCGCTACGAAAAGCTCGTGCAAAAACAAAACAGCGCCTTTGCGGCACGCAGCAAGACCGCGAGCACAAAAGCGCTGGTAGCGTGTGGCGGGAACGTATGTGAATCGAACACATCCAAGACGTTTTGCACGCCTCGCAACGGTTTTGAGGACCGCGGAGCCCACCGGAGCCCATCCGTTCCCAAGTGCGGCGGTATTTTACCAAACCGAGCAGCCGATCTAGCGCAGGGAGCGCAGGCCGCCGGCTTCTTTGTCGAGTACCGTAAAGCGCACGGCATCCAGGTGTTCCAAGATGCTGATGGCGCGTTTGCGCGACACACCAAGGGCCTCGCGCAGCACGCTCGTGGTGGCAGCGCCGCCGGCATCGGCGATGGCGGCGGCAACAAGCTCGCGCGCATGGGCCTCGGCGGCGGCGGACAGGGCAACGTCGCGCTCGACCTTAACGATCGAGCGGTTGAGCGAAAGCTCGCGCAGGGCACGCGTCATGGTGTCGCGATCGAGCTGCAGCTGCTCGCCCACCTCGGGCAACGTCGGCGCATCGAGGCTGGCCTCGTCCAGCAAGGCAACGATGCGCTCGCAGGCCTCGCGTACCACACGCGCCGCGGCGGCAGCGGAGCGCGGGTCGAACACCTCGGCACCCTCGGCGGCACACACGCCGCGCGAGCAGCCCTCGGCAATCAACGCCGCGGCAACAGTATCGTCGGCGGCAGGCCAGGCGGCATGTGCGACGGCGCCGGGCGTAAAACCCGTCTCCTTGGGAGCCGCCGTGTGCATGGCCGACAGGATCGTCGCGAGCGTATCCATCGCAGCGTCGAGCACGACAGCGCTCGCGTACAGCGCCACGTCGCCCGCGGCAAGCTCGCGCACCGCACCCTGGTCCACCAGCGCACGCAGCGAAGCCTCAACATCGCCGGCAGCAGCATCCAACGCCGCAACAACATCGGCAGCCGTAACCGGCAGTGCCTGCAGCGCCAGCCACGCGTCGACCGTACCAGCAACATCCCCCGCCTCGAGCGCCGCATACAGCGCACGCTCCCCGTCGGCAAGCTCGCGCGAACGACGGCAGCGCGACAACAACACACGTCCGCCGCCAATGAGCATCACCGGCGAATACGACAGAACCACGGCATGGTCGCCGGCGCGCAACGGCAACGGGTCTTCCAAGCGCACCTGAACGGTACGCGTCTCGCCCACCGCCATGGGCGCCTCGCCCTCCATGAGCATGATGCGGCCGACGACCTCCGCCGTACCCGCCATCACGTGCACACGCGCGCCCGACTCGAGCACGCGCGGCTTGGCTCCCTCGCGACCCAAATACGTAAACGTCATCATAAAGCGCATCGTCTGGCCAAAGCGGCCCGCCACGCCGAGCATCTCACCGCGATCGAGCGCGGCGACGCCATCGCCCACCAGGTTGAGCGCCACACGCTGTCCGGGCAGTGCTCGCGGTGTATCGCCATGCACCTGAATCCCGCGCACGCGACAGACCGTACGCGACGGCAGCGCGACGAGCTCATCCCCCACCGCGACGGGCGCATCGTGCAACGTTCCCGTCACCACGGTACCGACGCCCTTGATCGTAAAGCAGCGATCGATGGGCAGACGCGGTGCGGCATCGGTGAGCTCGGCACGGGCACGGCAGGCACCCCAGCAAGCGGCAACCTGCTCGTCGAGCGCAGCCAGCAGGTCATCGATTCCCGCACCGGTCTTGGACGACACAGGCACGATCGGCGCTTCCGCAAACACGGTACCCGACAAAAAGTCATCGACATCGAGCTCGGCAAGCTCGGTCATCTCGGCGTCGGCCAGGTCGCACATCGTCAGCGCGACCACCATGTGCGTGACGCCCAGCAGCTCCAGCACATGCACGTGCTCGCGGGTCTGCGGCATCACGCCCTCGACGGCCGAGACCACCAGCACGGCCACGTCGATACCCGTGGCACCCTGCACCATGGCGCGCAAGTAATGCGCGTGGCCCGGCACGTCGACCAGGCCGACGATCTTGCCACTCGGCAGCGCCAGCTCGCCAAAGCCCAGCTCCACGGTCATACCGCGACGGCGCTCAACCTCCAGACGGTCGGGATTCTTGCCGGTCAGCGCCTCGATCAGTGCCGACTTACCGTGGTCAACGTGGCCCGCCGTGCCAACGATAACGGGACACTCCACCAGCGCTTGAACCTCACTCATCGTGCAACCGCCTTCTCAACGCATGCGGCAAGCGTCGACGCCGCCGTCTCGATATCGCGGTCGCCCACGAGCGTGCGCACATCAAACAGAATGCGGTCGTGCGAGGCGCGCGTGACGACCGGCGTATCGAAGTCTTGGACGAGCGAGCGCTTGAGCGCGTCGACGGACAGGCGCCCGTCGACCGGGCAGATGGCAACGCACATCGTGGGCAGCTCGACGGTAGGCAGCGAGCCGCCACCGGGGGTTGACGATTCCTCGACGATCTCCACCTGCACGGCACACGGACAACCGGCCTTATCGAGCCCGTCGACCATACGATCGCGCAGCTTGCGGGCACGTCGCTCCAAATGGGCCTGCGGCAGCGTAAGCATGCTGAGCACCGGAATATCGCGATGGGCAACATCGGCGCCGTCCATGTAAATGCGTAGTGTGGCCTCGAGCGCTGCCAGTGCGAGCTTGCCCGGGCGCAGGGCGCGCATAAGCGGATGCGACCCACAGGCCTGGACCAGATCGCGACGGCCCATGATAATGCCCGCCTGTGCGGCACCGAGCAGCTTATCGCCCGAGCACGACACGATATCGAGCCCCGCCGCGACCGAAGCCGGCGTGGTTTCTTCGCCTCCGCGCACCAGGATGTCGTCGGGCAACAGCGCGCCCGACCCCTGGTCCTCGTAGAACAGCAGGCCATGTTTGTGAGCAAGCGCCGCAAGCTCCCGAGAACCCACCTCCTCGTGAAAACCCTCGATGCGATAGTTGGAAGGATGGACCTTAAGGATCATCGCCGTGTCGGGCGTGATGGCGCGCTCGTAGTCGGCAAGGTGCGTACGGTTGGTGGCGCCGACCTCGACGAGCCGGGCTCCCGAGGCCTCCATGACATCGGGAATGCGGAAGCTGCCACCGATCTCGACGAGCTCGCCGCGGCTCACGATGACTTCTTTACCCGCGGCATGGGTGGCCAGCACCAGCAGTACCGCGGCGGCATTGTTGTTGACGACAAGCGCGTCCTCGGCACCGGTAAGCGATCGGATCAGCTGCGCGGCGTGCTCCTTGCGCGACCCGCGCGAGCAGGTGTCGACGCTGTACTCGAGCGTGCTGTAGCCGCGCGCGACCTCGGCCACGGCCTTGGCGGCCGACTCCGCGAGCGGGGCACGACCCAGGTTGGTATGGATGACCACACCCGTGGCATTAACCGCCGGGCGCAGGCTCGGCAGCGCAGAGCGATGCGCACGGAATTCGATGGCCGACGCCAGCTCGCGTTTGGAGCGCGGGGCGGCGCCGGCGCGGATGGCGGCGCGCTCCTCGTCGAGCTCGGCCGTGACGGCGGCATGGACCACCGCGTCGCAGGTCTCCCCTGCCGCCTTCACCACCGGCCACTCGGCAAGCAGTTCGTTGACGGAAGGAATGGCGCGCAGGCGGGCGCGCACCTCATCGGACATGTTCTGGCTATCGCTCATGTGCGGCCTTTCAAAAGAAACGTGGACCAGCCGAATACATCAGCTGAGTCAATTACTCGTCATTATCCCCGCGCGCGGCAATCTTTTCCACGCGAACGGCGTTTTCCTGGGTGAGCGCGGCGCCCGTAATGGGATCCCAGCGCAGCGGCGTGTGGTCGAGTGGACCGACGCCGAGCACCTGGACGCCATCCACACCAGCACCGAACGAACGCCCGCCCGGAGCCGCCGACGTAAAGATGCACGCCGGATGCAGGTACGGCGTCGTCTCCACGCGCACGCGATCGCGGCCCAAGTCGCTCACGAGCTCGACGATCTCGCCGTCGGCAATACCCATGCGCGCGGCGACGTCGGCATTCATCTGCACGGCGTCCAGGTCGGAGCCTGCCTCGGCAGCACCGGCCGCCGCGAGCCTGCGCGACGTGTGGGACTCAAAGGGCCGATTGCCGCTAATGAGGCGAAACATCCCCGGCCCCGGCTCCACCATCGGGGCAATCCAGCCGGGCACACGACCCAAACCAGCGCGCTCCCACACGTCGCTTGCCAGCGCAATCTTGCCGCCGTCGAGCGGAATCACCGGCTCGCCCGTACGCGACGGCAGCGACATGCCCGTGTCTGCCCAACCGCGCTCTTTAAACGCAGCCAGGTCAATCCCAAACGGAGCAACCTGGGCTGCCGCAAGGTCATCCGCCGTAAAGTCGAAGTACTCGCCCACGCCACAGGCAGCAGCCAGGCCGGCAAAAATCTCCCGTCCGGGACGCGTGTCGTCATGCAAAACCGGCAGCACCGCATTGCGGTAGAACACGCGCGCATCGTTGCGACCCACGACCGTACCCACACCGCGGTCGGCCTCCAGATACGTCACGTCGGGCAGTACAAAATCGGACGCACGCGCCGTCTCGGACCAGCGGATATCGATGGTCACGAGCAGGTCGAGCTGACGCAAGATGCCAAGCCACGCATCGGCATTGCCGTAGCCCGCGCCGGGGTTGCTAGCATAGACGATAAGCCCGCGCAGGTCACCGGCAAGAATGGACTGGCCGATCGTCGTGCACAGACCGCGCACCGGATCGACGAGCGGATAGCGCTCCGAGCCTAACTTAGGCTCACGCGGTACCGGCGGCGTCGCAAAGCGCGCAGGGTCCAAGTCGCCCAGCACGAGCGGCGTCGGCGGGTTGAGCGCGCCGCCCGCATGTCCCAGGCAGCCCAACAACGTATCCACCAGGCAAATGGCGCGTGCCGTCTGGGTGCTGTTGGCATACGCAATGCCGATACCACCGTGAAAGCCCGCATCGACCACGGCAGCAGGCGCCGCGGCAGCCAGATCGCGCGCCGTCGCACGGATGTCATCGGCCGGCACATCGCACATCGACTCGGCCCACTCGGGAGTCCAGGTGTCAGCCGCCTGCGCCAGCTCATCAAAGCCCGTGGTATAGCGAGCCACAAAGTCACGGTCGTACAGGTCCTCGGCAATCAAAACGTGGGCAATACCCAGCAGCAGGGCCAAGTCGCAGCCCGGGCGCACGCGAAGCCAGCGGTCGGCAAGCGCGGCCGAGCCGCTGCGCCGCGGATCCGCCACAATGATCTTGGCCCCGCGCCGACGGGCATCACTCAAAGCATCGACCGCACCCATCGTCGACGAATCCACGATAGAGCGCCCCAGGTACATGATGCAATCGGTATGGGCCAGGTCGGACGCCGGGCTGTAGCCCAAGCTGTGCTCCCAGCCGGTCAGGCGGCTCACCTCGCAGGCGCCGTCGGCACCGTACACGTTGGACGACCCCAGCGCGTGCATAAAGCGATAGGCCCAATAGCGGTCGAACGAGGGCACGCCGAGCGTCATGCCCAGCGCACGGGGGCCATGCGCATCCACAATCCCCGCAAGGCGCGATGCGATTTCCGAAAACGCATCGTCCCAGCTCACCGCATCGAACCCCGAGCCATCACGGCGGCGGCGCATGGGATGCAAAATCCGGTCGCGCTCGTCAAACGGCATGGACAGGCGATGTCGCCCGCGGGCGCAGGGGGCGCGCGCCGCGCACGGATGCCCCGGCACCGGCAGCTCGGCCACCACACGCCCATCCTCAACATGGGCCGCAAAGGCGCAATCGGCATAGCATCCCCCGCACGTGGTCACCACGGTGCGACCGGCACGCTCAGCATCAGATGCCATCTCGATTACCCCTTTCCAAACCAAACGCAACAGGCCTACGGGCAAGCAATTAGCCCCAAGCCCCAAAGCCAACAAGCCCCAAGGCCAAATGAGCCTCCCGCACGGCAACGCCCCGCGGGAGGCTCAACACCCAGCGAACAGTCTCTTTACGCCTCGGACTTCTTGGCGTAGATAAACCAATAGCCCAGTGCAATCAAAACCGCGCCGCCCACGATGTTACCCAGCGTGGCGGCGGACAGGTTAAACGCAATACCCGCAACATTCAGCGCACCGGCGCCGGCAACGTCGGCACCGTAGCCGCACGCGTGCATCACGGCGCCCATGGGCAAAAAGTACATGTTGGCAACGCAGTGCTCAAAACCGCAGGCCACGAAGGCGGCAATGGGAAGCAGAATGCCCACGACCTTGTCGACCACAGTCTTGCCGGCGGTGCCGATCCACACGGCCAGGCACACAAAGATGTTGCACAGGATGCCGCGGAAGAAGATCGTCACCCAGTTGATCGTCACCTTACCGGCGGCGACGCTCACCATGGAATTGGCGACCGCCTCGCCGTTGAGCTTGTAGATGCCAGCCATGTACACCAAAAAGACGATGAACAGGGCGCCGACAAAGTTACCGACCCATACGACAAGCCAGGCTTTGAGCATCTGACCTAACGTGATCTTTTTGCTCTTGAGCGCGCAGACCATAAGTGAGTTGCCCGTAAAGAGCTCGGCGCCGCACACCAGCACGAGCACCAGGCCCAGGCAAAAGCACAGGCCGCCCACAACACGCTGGGCACCCCAGCCCAGCGTGCTGTCGCTCAAAAACACCGTAAAGAACAGGCCGCCGAAGGCAATGAACGCGCCGGCGAACATTGCCAACAGAAAGGCCTTAGCGACCGGCAGGTTGGCCTTGGTCACGCCGGCGGCCTCGGTCTTTGCCTCGATCGCGGCGGGCGCCAGGCAATCGGGAGCGGGATACTCCACCTTGGTATCTGCCATGTCAATCACTTCTTTCCTAATGGGCAGGGACAAGCGCTCCTACAGCTCCTGCCCCAAGCGGACAAAGTGGGAAAAGTCGTTGGCGGCCACGGCGTCGTACACGGCGTCGACGGCCTCAAAGACCTCCGGGGACATGGGGTTGTAGAACTCCGTGTCGCCCGGCTGAATCCCTACGAAGACGATATCATCGCATGATTGCTCGATCTCTTCGATCAGAATCGAGAGCGGGAGCGAATGTGTGGTGAACATCGACTTACGAGCCACGTCGCTTTTGTCGAGCAGACGGATCGCACCGACGGGCAACGCCATATCGGCGGCATCGACGAGTACCAGGCGCGGCGGACGCACGCGCTTGACCTCGATGATGTCGTCCTCGGGCGTCTGCCCGCCGTCGATGGTGTACCAACCGGCGATGGGCGCGTCCTCCATCTTTTTGGAGAGTACGGGGCCGGCGGCATCGTCGGCGCGCAGCACGCTTCCGGCCGTGAGCACGATGCCTGCAAAGGGGGCGCCGTTCACACGGCCATCGATAACGCGACCCATTACTGCAACCTCCCCGTCAGATACACGCCCGACACATCGCGCACGCGCTCCACCAGATCGCGAAACTTCATTAGGAACGCGACCTGCTGGGCGTGCAGGCCAAAGTCGTCGTCGAAGACCGAGATGCCCGCCTTGGCCGAGCCGCGAAAGCCGCGCTCGTCGAGCAAGGCATCGCAGGCCTCGAGCAGCGAGGGTACCGCTGCCTTGTCGAGCTGGCACTCGCCAAAGGAGCGGATGGCCTCAAACTTAGTCCGGGCCTCCCCCTCCGGCAGCGCGTCGACGAGCGAATAGAAGACATCCACCGGCACGGACAGGCGCGGCTCAAAGCAATCGAGCACGCCGGTGTGGTGGCCCACGGCGAGCGTGTAGTACAGCACGTCGCAAGCCTCCTGGGGAACGTCTTCCTCGGTCTCGACAAACTTGCGCGTGAGCTCGTAGAAGACCACCTGATCGGGCTCGTGGGCCAGGCAGGAATCGGCGACGCCCTCGGCGGCCTCGACACTTGCGCGCGAGGCGTCACCGAAGGAGCCGCCGAGCATGCCGGGGCCCGCAAAGTAACCAGAGCGGTCCACAAGCTCCATCTAGCGACCTCCGGCCAGCACCAGATCCTGCAGCGCGGAGTACACCTCGACGCGGCGGGGATCATCCTGCTTGTCGATGAGCAGCGCCATGGCACCGCGGATATCGCCCTTGGGCGCGCCCTCGAGCGTATCCATAAACTCGTTGGCCAGGTCGCGGCCGTAACGGTAGCCGCTCATGGCGCGAGCCTCGCGCTCGATGGCCACGCGCAGCTTGTACGGCACGCCGGGGTGCAGGATATCGGCCTGCTCGCCGGCAGCCTCCACCGTGGTCTCGGCATGGAGCTTTTGGTCGAGCAGACCAAGCGCCATGGCAAAGCCGTAGATGGTCTGCGCGGGGCTGGGCGGGCAGCCGGGGATGTAGACATCGACCGGCAGAATCTTGTCCGTGCCGCCCCAGACGCAGTAGTTGTCGTAGAAGATGCCACCGGTGCAGCCGCACGCGCCATAGGACACCACGATCTTGGGGTCGGGTGCTGCCTCAAAGGCGCGCAGAGCCGGCATGCGCATGGCACGCGTCACGGCGCCGGTGTACAACAGCACATCGGCGTGACGGGGCGAGGGCACGACCTTGATGCCAAAGCGCTCGACGTCAAAGACGGGCGTGATGGAACCGAAGATCTCGATCTCGCAGCCGTTGCAGCCGCCGCAGTCAACGCGGTAGACGTACACCGAGCGCTTAATCTTCTTAAGAAGGGTCGCCTTGGCCTTCTCGATGCTCTCGTCGAGCTCGATCTTGGTCGGGCGGTACTGAAGCCGCTCGGGCAAAAGCGTGGGTTCGGCCATGGTTACTCCTCCTTCGTATCAAAATCCATGATGATGCCCTCGACCGGCGCGGGACCGGCGGGAATCTCGGGCGCATCGGGGTTGAGCTCGCGGTCGATATACTCCGGGTTCACGCCGTGGCCGCCCAGATACTCCATGCCGGGGCCCTGGGGCTCGCCGGACGCAAGCGTCTCGTTGGCAGCCATGCCGGCCGCGTTGCCGGTCTTTACGGCCGATGCGGCGCGCAGGGCGTCGAGCTCGCGCTTGCACTCCTGGCACATTCCGACGGTACGGGCGGCCTGCTCGGCCTCCATGCCGCCGGCCTTTTGCAGCAGGCGCTTGGCGTAGTCGATCTCCTTGTGCGGGGCGAACGGCTTGCCGCAGCGCGAACAGTGCTCGAGCGTGTAGACGCTCTTGCTGGTGAGGTCGTCCTTGCTCATGACGGCCAGCTCAAACTCCTCGGTGAGCTTGATGGCCTCCATGGGGCAGGCCTCCTCGCAGCGGCCGCAGAAGATGCAGCGGCCGTAGTCGATCGACCAGGTGATGGTATCGGCCGCAAGGTCGGTGTCCATGCGAATGGCATCGGCCGGGCACGCCACACCGCAGGCACCGCAGGCGATGCAGAGCTCGGCGTTGTGCTCGGGTTTGCCGCGCATGTCCTTATTGGTGGGGAACGGCGCAAACGGGTACTTGACCGTCGCGTCGCCGGCCTTGGCGTTAACCTTCCAAAGCTTCAGCATATTAGAGCGCCTCCTCATCGAGCGGAGCGGCCATGGTGCCCTCGCCCGCGAGCGGCGACTTGTCGCGCCAGACGTTCTCGAACTGCTCCTTGTCGAGCACGTGGTCGCGCTTGGCGGCGACATCGGTCACCGTCACGCGGTCGGTGCAGGAGTAGCACGGGTCGAGCGAGCCGACGATCAGCGCCGCATCGCCCACGGTGTTGCCGCGGAACATGTAGCGCAGGACCGGCCAGTTGCTGTACGTAGCGGCCTTGGCGCGCCAGCGGTAGCACTTCTGGTTATTGCCGAGCATGGCCCAGTGCACGTCCTCGCCGCGCGGCGCCTCGGTGGCGCCGATGGCGTACTTGTGCGGGGTGTACTCCCAATCCGTGGTGAGGATGGGGCCCGACGGGCAGTTCTCGAGCATGGTCTCGATCATGTCGATCGAATCGTAGACCTCCTGGATGCGAACGGCGGTACGGCCGAAGGCATCGCAGGTGTCAGCCGTAGCGGCGTGCATCTTTTGGACGTCCGGATCGGCGTAGCCGTCGAAGGGATGGTCAAAGCGCACGTCACGAGCATAGCCCGAGCCACGCATGAGCGGGCCGACCGGCGAGAAGTCGCGAGCGATCTTGCGGTCCAGAATGCCGATACCGCTCGTACGCTCGATAAAGTTGGGCGTGGAGAGCAGCATGTCGACGAGTTCTTGAACCTCGGAGCGCAGCTGGTGGATGGTCGTGAGCGTGGAGAGCTTCTGCTCGGCCAAAATGTCGCGACGCACGCCACCGATCACGTTGAGGCCATAGGTCTTGCGGTGACCGGAGAGCTTCTCGGCCAGGTCCATGGACTTCTCGCGGACGCGGAAGAACTGCTGGAAGCCGGAGTCGAAGCCCGTGTAGTGCGACGCTAGACCAATGTTGAGCAGATGCGAGTGCAGGCGCTCGACCTCGAGCATGATGGCACGGATGTACTGGGCGCGCGGCGGGACATGAATGCCCTGGGCGCGCTCGACGGCCTCGGCATAGGCCACCGAGTGAGCGCAGCCGCAGATGCCGCAGATACGGTCGGCGAGGAACGTCACGGCGTCATAGTTCAGGCGCGTCTCGGCGACCTTCTCCATGCCGCGGTGCACGTAGAACAGACGGTAGTCGGCATCGACGATCGTCTCGCCCTCGACGAACAGGCGGAAGTGGCCAGGCTCGTCGGAGGTAATGTGCAGCGGGCCCATGGGGACGAGCGTGGTCTCCTTGCCCTTGGTGTCGGCCAAGAACTCGTAGTTTTCCATGTCGCTCGCGGGAGCGGGACGGAAGCGGTAGTCCATGGAGTCCTTGCGCAGCGGGTACAGGCCGCTGGGCCAGTCATCGGGCAGTACCAGGCGGCGACGGTCGGGCAGACCCTCGGGGATCAGGCCGAACATGTCGCGCAGCTCGCGCTCGCCCCACACGCAGGCGGGGACGAACGGCGTCACGGACGGGAACGTCATCTTGGCGGGATCGACCTCGGTGCGCACGGTCACCCAGCCGGGGTCCTCCCCCTCCATGGAGATGACGTAATACACGGCGTAGCGGCCGCACAGGCTGCGCTCATCGTTGCCGACGATCACGGGAATCCAGCCGTAGCGCTCGTAATACAGGTAGTGGACGGCCTCGGGCAGCTTGTCCTGCTTGACGGTAATCGTCAGCTGGTCCTCGCACTGCCACTCGACCTTCTCGATAGCGCCCGGCACTGCGGCGCGCAGGGCCTCGACGTGGCTTTCGCAACGACGAGCGTAGTCCTTCTTTTCAGGTTCTGCCATGGTGCTAATTCACCTCGCTTGTCTTGGTCTGGGAACTGAACACCATGCGGTAGAGAGGAGCCTCGTGGAGCTCTTCGACGCTCTGGTTCAAAACGACGGACGTTGCATCCTCGACGCCGCTCGTGATGGCGACCGGGGTGGCGATACCGAACCACATGACCACGATCGCGAGGGCGATCTCGGGGATGATCATGAGGGCGGGCACCTCGTGGCGCTTCATGCCCTCGGGCGCCTTGCCGAAGATGGACTTGAGCGCGATGCCGGTAAGGGCAAAGTACACGCCGGTGAGGCCAATGGCCACGAGCACGACCACCCAGATGGGACCGGACTGGATGCCGGCCACGAAGGTGAGGAACTCGGAGATGAACAGGGCGAACGGCGGGAAGGCGGCGAGCGCGAGCAGGGCGATGATGGTGAGCGCTGCCGTGACGGGAGCGATCTCGACGACGCCCTTGATCTTGTTCAGGTCGCGGGTGTGGTAGATGTGCTGGATGTTACCGGCCATGCAGAAGGCGAGCGCCTTCGTGAAACCGTGGAAGATGCAGTGCAGCAGGCAGGCGGCGATACCGAGCGGACCACCGATACCCAGGCACAGCGCGACCACGCCGACGTTGTCGACGGAGGAGTACGCGAAGCGGCGCTTGATATCGTCCTGCTTAAAGATGCACAGGGCGGCCACCAGGATGGACAGCGTGCCCAGGATGAGCAGGAGCGTACGCGGATAGGTGTCGCCCACCGTGATGATGGACAGGGAGTAGAAGCGGATGATCACCAGCATGGCGCACTTGAGCAGCACGCCCGAGAGCAGCGCGGAGACCGGGCTCGGAGCCTGGGAGTGCGCGTCGGGCAGCCAGGTGTGCATGGGGAACAGGCCCGCCTTGGTGCCGAAGCCGATGACGATGAACGCGAACGCGAGGCGCACGAGCATCGGGTCGAACTGGTCGGCGTAGGGCATGATGGAGGTGAGGAAGGCTGCCTCATGCGCGTTGGGCATGATATCGGCGGCGTTCGCGTAGATGAGCAGCGTGCCGAACAGGCCGAAGGCCACGCCGGCGGTGCAGACCATCGCGTACTTCCAAGACGCCTCGAGCGCCTGCTTGTTCTTGTAGATGCCCACGAGGAACACGGTCGACAGCGTGGTGGCCTCGACCGCCGCCCAGGTGAGGACGATGTTGTTGGACAGGCAGGCGAGCAGCATCGTGAAAACGAACAGGCTAAACAGCGCGTAGTACTGCTTGGTGCGCTCGGCCGGCATGGTCTTCTCCTCGATATCGATCTTGATATAGGAGATGGAGTACAGGCCGGTGATGAACCCGATGATGCCTACCAGAAGGACGAAGATCGACGAGAGCGAATCGAGATGGAGCCACAGGCCCAAAGCGTCGATATTCTGCCCGCTCGAGAGCATGGTTCCCGCGGTGACGACCGAAAGGACGAGGGTCGCCGCGACGGAGATGGTGTTGAGCCCCGCAAAGACGCTGTAGGACGTCGTCTTGGGGAGCGCAGCCATAATCAGGGAGAACACGAGGGGACAAGCGAGCAGGGCGACCGTCAGCATTGAAACATCCATGGCCTACCCCTTCAATTCGGTAAGGTCGTGGGAGTCGAGCGACTTGGTGTCGTTCCAGATCCTCACGACGACGGCGGACATGATGATGACGGCGAAAATGGCGTCGGTAGCGATGCCGATCTCGATGATCTCGGGGGCCGTGGGCGCGAGCAGGGCGAGCGTCACGTGGCTACCGTTCTCCATAAGGCAGTACCCGAAGATCTGCTTGAGGATGTTGCGCTGGGAGATGATGCACGTGAGGCCGACGAAGAAGTGCGCGAAGCTGATGGCGAGGGCCGGAGTAGCCACCTCGGCGGTGGGCAGACTCAGGCGCGTGACCACCGCGAAGCAGATGGCCACCTCCAGACCGGTGAGGATGATGGTCCAGGCCGGCTTGATGGAGGAGGTCAGCGTGCTATCGGCAGGCGAACCCATCTTTTTGTAGGCACGGTTGAGAATGAACGGAACGAGGATCACCTTGGTGACGAAGGCCGACGCGGCCCACATGAGAAGCTCGGTGGCACCGGTGGTGAGGCCCAGGGTGAGCAGCACGCCCACCAGAACAACCGACTGGATCGCGTACCACTTGATGGCGGACGGGATGGTCTTCGAGACGACCACCATGGTGGAGGTCACGATCAGAAGACCGCCCAGGATATTGACTAACGAATAACCCATGTCCTACCTCCTAACCCATCCAACTAGAGGACAGAGGACCGGCGACGACGACCATGATCATGAGGACGACGAACACGAACGCCATGGCGCGCGGAAGGGGCTGGCCGGCGGCCACGGTCTCGCTCGGCTCACCGGGCAGGACCTTACCCATCCAACGCAGGAACCATGCGAAGGTGGCGACGGTCTCGACGACCATGACGCACACGAGGACGAAGATGACCGTGTTGGAAGCACCAACCGCGAAGCCACCGGAAATAATCTGGAACTTGGAGAAGAACGTGCTCATGGGGGGCACGCCGGCGATAGCGGTCGCGGCGACCGCGAAGCCCACGCCCGTGACCGGGTACTTCTTCATGAGGCCCTGGATCTTGGGCAACATACGGGTTCCCAGCGTGAAGCTGAGGGAGCCGGCGATGAGGAAGAACAGGGTCTTGGTGAACGCGTGGTTGAAGATGTGCTCGACGGCGCCGTTGAACGCCATCTGGCTTCCGAACACGGAGAGGCCCAGGCCGAAGAACACGTAGGCGAGCTGCGCGATCGTCGAGAAGGCGAGCAGGCGCTTCATATCCTTCTGGGGCAGGTACATGAGGAAGCCAAAGAGCATGGTCACGACGGCATCGATGATGGCGACCCAACCGACGATCTCGGGGATATCGCCGGCACTCGCAAGAGCGCGGGCGAACACGCACACGCCGACCTTAACCATGGACGCGCCATGGAGGTAGGCGGAAACGGGCGTGGGGGCCTCCATTGCGGAGGGCAGCCACATGTAGAGCGGGAACTGGGCGGACTTGGCCCAAGCGGCGAACAGGATGAGCAGCAGCACGACGGTCTTCATACCGGAATCGAGCTGGGAGATCGCGCTCAGCGCGAACGTGCCGGTTCCGGCGAACAGGAAGGCCGCGCCGATGTAGAGTCCCAGAGCGCCGATGTGAGTGATGATGAGCGCCTTCATACCAGCCTTCTTGGCCGTGGGCGTCATGTAGTAGCTGATGAGGCCCCAGGAGCACACACCGGTGATCTCGAAGAAAACGAGCTGGCCGACGATGGTGGAGCTGTAGGCGAGACCGGCCATGGCGCCGATGAACGTGGAGAAGTACACGTAGAAGCGACGACGGGGCGCGTCGGGATGCTCCTTGTTCTTATCGCTCATATACGGGAACGAATAGATGACGACGAGCAGACCGATAGCGACGAACGCGGGTGCGAGTAGCGTGCTCATCCGGTCGAATATGAAGCCCATGACCAAGGTCTGACCCATACTCGCCCAGGTTACATCGACCGCGTTCATGCCGTTTCCGGCAAACGTCGCGGCCAAGCCAACGGAAGCGACCGTGGCGATGCCGCCGGCGAAGGCGCAGATCCATTTAGCGTAGGGACGCGGCAGCATGACGATGAGCAGGGAGCCCAGCATGGGGACGGCGATCGCCACCATGGCAAAGAGGGACAAGCTCGATTCGATTGACATAGTTTCTCCCTTCTCCCTACACGCCTACGACGACGAAGACGAACGCGAGGACCGCGATGCCGACGACGGCCCAGGTCTGGTTACCGAGCACCTTGAAGCGCAAACGGGAAACGGAGTTCTCGAGCACGCCGCAGACGACGAAATCGACCAGGCACTTGACGAGAAAGACGACGGCACCCACGAGAGCGGTGACGCCGATGGTCGCGGGCTCTCCCCAGGGGATGAAGATGGAGGTGAACCAAGCGACGACCACGACCTGCTTCATGCCCATGGCGAGCTTCATCATGGCCAGGGACGGGCCGGAGAGCTCGGCGAGCGGGCCCTCCTGGAGCTCCTGCTCGGCTTCGGCCTGATCGAACGGAAGCTTGCCGAGCTCCATGTAACAGGCGGCCGCGAAGGCGATGCCAGCGAGGATAACGGCGACGACGCTCGAGACGTTGCCCGTAACGATGTGCTGACCCATGGTCGCAATGTCCGTGGAGCCGCACACGATGGCGACGGTAAACAGAGCGATGAGCATGGACGGCTCGATGAGCACGCTCATGAGGAGCTCGCGGATACCGCCGAAGCCCGCGTAGGCGTTGGAGGAATCCACGCCGGACAGCGCGAAGAAGAAGCGGGACAGCGCGAGCGCGTACATGATGGTGATGGCGTCACCAAAGACGGGCATGGGGCTCTCGAGCGTGAACATGGGCAGGCCCATGGCGAGCATGAACGACACCGCGAGGAACAGCGGCGGCATGATGCGCAGCACGAAGCTCGAGTCGGAACTCACGGACTCGGGACGCGCCATGAGCTTCGCGAGGTCCCGGTAATCCTGAAGGATGGACGGACCGCGGCGATTGTGCATCTTCGCGCGAATCACACGGGCAAGGCCGGAGAAGAAGGGCGCGACCAGCATGACCACGAGGCCCTGCGCTATCGCAAGAACGATGTTCATAATATCCTCTCCCCTCTCTAGACCATGACCACGGCGAGCACGAGGAAGACCACGAGCGCCGCGACGATGTAGCAGATGTATACGGAGTAGTTGCCGCCCTCGATCTTGGAGGCGAGGCCGGCCAGCTTGTCGGCACCCTCGCTCGGTGCATCGACCAGGAAACGGTCGGGCAGGGGCTCGACGCCCTGGGCGACACCGGTGAGCTTCTGGAACACGTGCGCGATGGACCAGCAGATCTTGGTGCATACCTCGCGCAGGGTGTAGAGCGGGCCCATGAAGATCTCGACGTCGGATGCGAAGCTCGTGGCGACGACGGGCATGTGCTCGTTGGGCTCGTAGCCGCACGCCCAAGGGTCGGTCTTCTTAGCGGGGGCCTTGGTGCCGAGGCAGGACCTCAACACGAACGCGAGCCCGGTGAGGACCACGAGCGCGATGGCGATCGCGGGGGTGGAGGTGGCGGCACCGGAAATCTCGTTCACCAGAGACACGCCCGAGGTGGCCGTGACGGCGGAGCCGGCAAGCAGGCTCTGGGCGACGTCGCCCAGAGCCGGGGCGATGACGGGAGAGCCGATTCCCAGCACCACGCAGATGGCCGCGAGGAGCATCTGCGAGAACAACATCGGAGCCGGGGACTCCTTGGCGTTCGCGGCCTCCTGGGAACGAGGGCTGCTCGCGAACGAAACGCCGTATGCCTTCACGAAGCACGTGACGGCCAGGGCACCGGTGATGGCGAGCGCGGCCGCGGAGGCGACGGCGAACACCATGACGACCGGGTCGGAGAGCGTCGAGATGTTGAACAGGGACTGGTAGGTGAACCACTCGGAAACGAAGCCGTTGAGCGGCGGGATGGCCGAGATGGCAAGGGCACCGATGAGGAAGCAGACGGCCGTGACCGGCATGCGGCGGAACAAACCGCCCATCTTCTCCATGTTGCGCGTACCCGTGGCATAGAGCAGGGAGCCCGCGCCCAAGAACAGCTCGCCCTTGAACATGGCGTGGTTGAGCGTGTGGTAGAGGGCGGCCATGAGCGCGATCGTCGCGATGACGTCGTTGCCCAGGGCGTGCGCCGTCATGGACGCGCCGACACCGAGCAAGATGATGCCAATGTTCTCGACGGAGTGGTAGGCCAGCAGGCGTTTGATGTCGTGCTCGTGGAGGGCGTAGACAACACCCAGGACCGACGAGATGGATCCGAAGACCAGGACCATGAGGCCCCACCAGAGCTGGACGCCCGAACCCGCGAGCAGGTCCAGACCGACCTTGAGGATTCCCAGGATACCGATCTTGATCATGCCGCCGGACATGAGGGCGGACACGTTGGACGGCGCCTCGGGGTGCGCCTGGGGCAGCCAGGAGTGCAGCGGGATGATACCGGCCTTTGCGCCGAATCCGAAGAACGCGAGGACGAAGCAAGCGGAGGAGACAGCGGGTCCAAAGTCATGCGTACGGAAATCACTGAAGCTGAAGGAACCGCCCACGCCGTTGGTCATGAGCAGGAAGCTCGCCATGATAAGGACAAAGCCCACGTGCGCGATGACGAAGTAGAGCCAACCGCCCCTAATGGAGTTCTTGTTCTCCTCGATGACGACAAGGAAGTAGCTCGTGAGGGACATGAGCTCGAAGGCGACCAGGAACCAGAACACGTTGTCGGCGGTGATGACGAGCATCATCGAGGCGACGAAGGTGTTCATGAAGAAGCCGGCGCGCCCGACCTTGCCCGGGTACTCGTCGAAGTAGGACAGACCGTAGATGAAGCCCGCAAAGGCGAGGATCGAGATGAGGACCACGATCAGGCCCGCAAGGCCGTTAAGCAAGAGCTCGAGACGGGCGAACGGGAAGAAGAAGACCGTGTTGAGGGACGAAACGTCGCCAAGCACGGCCTCGAGGCCCGCGATGAACGACAGCACGGCCGCGACGGCGCCGATCAGGCAGCCGGCAGTCTTGGCGGCGTTATCGGCCTTAATCAGCAGAACCGAGGCGAGCGCACCGATGCACGAGACGGCAAGCGATGCGATAAACAGCGTCATGCTATCCATTGTTTACGCTCCCTTCTGCTTTCTCGGACAGACCCTGGGCCACAGCCGCCACGTCGACGGCAGGGCCGTTCTGAATCGAACGCAGGCGCTTGGCCTCGTCAAGTTCGCGATCTGCCGCGCCGCCCATGACGGTGAGCGCCTTGGTGGGGCAAGCCGCCACGCAGTGCGGACCCTCGGGGTCGAAGGCGCACAGGTCGCACTTGACGGCACAGGTGTACTGGCCGGGCGCCCACGTAAGCAGGCTGCTCAGGGACTTAGGGTACGAAGGCGTCGGGTCGCACATGCCTGCGACACCGGCAATAGACGTGCCGTCCGGATGGATGGCGCCGAAGGGGCACGCGATGGCGCACAGCCTGCACCCGATGCACTCCTGCTCCTTAACGTGGATGCGGTCGCCATCGTGCTCGATGGCGTTCACCGGGCAGACCTCGGCGCAAGGGGCACCCTCGCAATGGTGGCAGGCCAGGGCGGCCGAAATGCCGCCGGTCTTCACGAGCGCCAGACGCGGCGTGTCCTGAAGACCCTGCATCCGGTGGGCATCTGCACAGGCGGACTGGCATGTTCCGCAGCCGATGCACCTCTCCGGGTTGATATCGATGAAGCGGTTCATCCCCACTTCCTTTCAAAATAACGGGCCGGGCGTCCGATGCGCTTGGACGCCCGGCCCAAAAAGCCAACGAGAACGGGACTACACGATTTGGTTCACGTGCGTCTCGTCGTCGAACTTGGCGGCGCCGGGCTCAACATCCTGGGGAGCGGCAGCGTCCACCAGAGCCTGCTTGAGCTCGGTGTACTGACGCTCCACCTCGCCCTCGGCCCACACCTGGTCGGCGATGGCGTCGACCTGGCAGGCAGAGAACTTGTCCTCGGGCGTGTGCGAGACCGGGTCGACCTTGTGCATGGTCAGCTCATTGCACTTGCCGATCCACCACTGGTAGGTCATATAGACCGTGCCCTTGTTGATACGGTCGCTCACGTCCGCGCGGCTGTAAACCTGGCCGCGGCGGCTGTGAACCGAGACGATGTCGCCGTTCTTGATGCCGCGGGCCTTCGCGTCCGCGGGATTCATGCGAACGAAACCGGGCTCGTCGGCAAGCAGGGCCAGCGTCTTGCAGTTACCGGTCATCGAACGGCAGCTGTAGTGGCCGACCTCGCGGACGGTGCAAAGGATGAGCGGGTACTCATCGTCGGGAAGCTCGGAGGGCGCCTCCCAGTCGTGCGCCATCAGGTTGGCACGGCCGTCCTTGGTGGTGAACTTGCCACCAGCGAACATGTCGGGCGTACCGTGGTCGTTCACATCGGTGCTCTTGACCGGCCACTGTGCGTAGCCGCCCTCGGGAGCCATCTTCTCGTAGGTCGCGCCCACAAAGTTGGGGCACAGGCTAATGCACTCGTTCCAGATCTGCTCGGTGTTGTCGTAGTGCATGGGGTAGCCCATGCGCGTGGACAGATCGGCAAAGATCTCCCAGTCGTGACGGCACTCGCCCTTGGGCGGAACAGCCGCGTCAAAGTGCTGGAAGCTACGGTCGGATGCGGTAAAGACACCCTCGTGCTCACCCCAAGAGGTAGCAGGCAGGATGACGTCGGCGAGCATGGTCGTCTGCGTCATAAAGATGTCCTGGCAAATGAACAGATCCAGCTCGGAGAGCGTCTTGCGCATACCGGCCGAATCGGGCTCGGTCTGCACCGGGTCCTCGCCGTAGTTGTAGAAGCAGTGCACCTTGCCCTCGTCGACCAGGTGACCCAGATCGGTGAGCTTGTAGCCCTCCTCGAGAGGCAGCTTCTCCTCGGGCACGCCCCAGGCCTTGGCGAACTTGGCGCGCGCGGCCGGGTCGGTGACCTTTTGATAGCCAGGGTACAGGTTGGGCAGCATGCCCATATCGCAGGAGCCCTGGACGTTGTTCTGGCCACGCACGGGCGCGAGGCCGGAATTGGGTTTGCCGATCTGGCCGGCAACGCAGGCGATGGAGGCGATGGTATGCACCGTCTTCAGGTTCTGCTTCTGCTGGCATACGCCCATGCCCCAGCCAATGATGGCGGAAGGCTTCGCCGTGGCGTACATCTCGGCAGCTTGGTGGATCAGCGCGGGCTCGACACCCGTGATGTCCTGTACGGATTCGGGAGTGTAGTTCTTGATGGTCTCCCACCACTCGTCAAAGCCGTTCGTGTGTTCGGCGACGAATTCCTTGTCGTAGAGGCCATCGTTGACCAAGCAGTTGGCAAAGGCGTTGAGGAACGCAACGTTGCAACCGTTCTTGATCGGAAGGTAGAGATCGGCGATACGCGCGGTTTCGATATGGCGCGGATCGGCGACGATGATCTTGCAACCCTTTTCTTTGGCTCGCACGATACGCCTTGCGACGATGGGGTGCGAATCGGCAGGGTTATAGCCGAAGAGGAAAATGCAGCCCGCATCCTCCATACCGGGGATGGAGCATGACATGCAACCTGAACCAACCGTGTCCATCAGACCGAGGACAGTAGGGCCGTGTCAAGTACGGGCGCAGTTGTCCACGCTGTGGGTGCCGATGCACGCACGCGTAAACTTCTGCATGACGTAGTTCGCCTCATTGCCGCCGCCTCGCGAAGAGCCGGTGGTCATGACAGCGTTAGGACCATATTCGTCAATTATGGCCTGCATCTTAGATGCGGTGAAATCCAGTGCCTCGTCCCAGCTTACGCGCTCAAGATCCGCGCCCTTAGTGCGGCGGATCATCGGGTGCAGTACGCGAGGAGTCAAGATCTTGGTGTCGTTGATGAAGTCGTAGCCGCTCATGCCCTTAAGGCACAGCTCGCTCTGGTTGGTGATGCCGTTGAGCGGTTCGGTACCCACGACCTGGCCGTTTTGGACCAGGAGGTTAAACTGGCAACCGGCGCCGCAGTACGGGCAGATCACTTTATGCTTCTCCATGACACCCTCCTTCCTTTCTCTGCTACCGAATGCTCGGTACTTATTTGACAATCATTGGGCCTGTCGCCCCAACGCTTACGCCTCGTTTTCGATGGTGGCGCGGGCACGCTCGGCAGTCAGTTCTGCCAGGCGCTCCTCGTCCACCAGGGTGAGGCCCTTGGTCGGGCACGCCTCGGCACACGCCGGACCGCCAGGACGGTCCACGCACAGGTCGCACTTGAGCACGAAGCTCTTGGTCTGCGAACCCACGCGAACGTCGCCCATCAAGACCGGAACCTGCGTGGTCGCCACGCTCACGGCGCCAAAGGGGCATGCCATGACGCAGCTCTTGCAGCCGATGCAGTTGTCCTCGTTGACGCCGATACGATGGTTCTTTGGATCAAAGAACAAGGCGCCCGTAGGACAGGCCTTCGCGCACGGGGCATCCTCGCAGTGATGGCAAGCCACCGGTGCGGAGATCTCGTACGTACGCGTCACGCGCAGGCGCGGCGCGGCGATGTTGCCGGGGATGTCGTGCGCCTCGATGCACGCCGCCATACAGGTTTGGCACCCAATGCAGCGTGAGGAATCGGCTACGACTCGTTTATTGCCCATGTTGTTCACTCCCTCCTGAATCCCATGCCGGAGAGACCCTGTCGACGTTGCCCCGGACCGCCCGTGGTCCGGCATCGGCGTATCGAGTGCATGCGGCGAAACAGGCACTTCGATAGAATTCCTCCAACGATATACAGGTTAAATATACGCAGTTGCAGGTGGCAAACTTGAGCATAGGCCCTGCAATACGGGTGTATTGCAGGGGTTTTGGCAGGTTGGAATTATTCTCTAGAAGCTATAAAGGTGAGTGTATTACATGCGTACATCCAAGGGAGATTTCACGCTCGTTTCTGAAGGATGTAGTACGTTTGTAATATCGTTTACACTCAATTACTCTAGTGCAATAAAGTAGTGGTTGTAAGATTGGCTATTATTAGCCGATGTTGTATTTGACTATTCAAATTGCACGCTCATTAAGGGAGGCCAGTGATGTCATCGACTCAAAAACGAGCCATCCTGCAGGTGCGCATTCGCGAGGAAGACAAGCAGCATGCCGAACGTCTCTACGACGCCATGGGCACATCGCTCGCCGAGGCTGTCCGTCTATTTGTCGCGCAGAGTATTTTGATGCGCAAGCTCCCCTTTCAGCCGGTCGCCGTGCGCTCCAAGGACGGCACGGCCGCCTATGGACTGCTCAAAGCATATGGGGACCCCAATCGCCGCTCCGAGGAGCGCAATGCCTGGATTGAATACCTAGCCACAGAAAGCGACGAGTCGGTTTTGGGTCCCGAGGAAGTAGATATCCATGAGTAGCACCATCATCGACGAGACCGTCATCCTGCGCTACCTGCTTGACGACGACGAGGTCCTGTCACCGCGCGCCGCCAAGGTCATCGCCACGCGCACCGCACGTGTCTACCCCGAAATCATCACGCGCGTCGTGGTCACGCTGCGCGACGTCTATAAGGTTCCCCGCGTTGAAATTGCTGCGGCCATGAAAAGGCTGCTCGATGACGTCATGGTCGACGAGCCCACCGTTGTCGCCCTTGCCGTCAAACTCCTCGGCAAGACCCATATGGACTTTACCGACTGCCTCCTCGCAGCCCGAACCGCCATCTACAACGATGATGTCGTGAGCTTTGGCAAGCCCATCATCCAAGGCATGATCGATTACCGCCGTAAACGCCAAACCGCCGCCGACGCCCGCGACCGCGCCGCCGACGCCCGCGGCCGTGCCGCCGAAGCCCGCAGCCACGGCACCGATGCCACCATCGACAAGCTCCGCCACCACGGTCGCCACTAACCGACAGGCAACGGCATCGCCCGTCCCTCAACCCCATCCCCTCTTAAGTTGCGGTGAAATACGGACTGTTTCATGCCTTTAAAGGCCTCAACAGTCCGTATTTCACCGCAACTTATTGAAGGTTGGCTGCGAACGATTTCGCTATCGGGAGTCGGCGTAGGGTTTTGTTGTCGGAATGCCGTAACCGCGCATCATGGCACCGAACGATTCTACGTCGTAGGTGTCCGAAAGTTTGAAATGAATGACGTTGTGGCCCATGGCACGAAGGTTCGCGTCGCGCATGAGGGCCGCTCGATAGGTTTTTGCCGCCGCTTGCTCTGGATCATCTTGAGCTTCGTCTTCAAACTTACCCAGCCCATGCAGCTCTGCCAGCGTCCATGATCCGTCTGGCATCTGCCAGCCATAATCTGCTAGATAATAACCAGCGTTTCCCGGTCGCGTTATCTCAACTTGAAGCTCGGGCGCGGCAACCCCAGCGAGAATCATCGCTGCTCTCGCCTCGGACTCGCCGCCATTGTCTGACCTGCAGTCCATATGCTCAAAAACGTCAAAAGCACGCGCGATGCCATGCAGCCCTCGGCAATTTGCCTGCGCATATGCTCGCAGCTCTTCGCGTTCGACATCGTACTCACGGGCCAAGCCATCGACATAGCCCAGCGCATAGCGAAAGGCGCTCGTTCGGGCGATATCAACAACCGTTCGATACGGATCCGTCAGCGTAAACAGACCGAGCCGCCACACTTCGCCCGCCCGCCAGCGCTTGTATTCAACGAACTCATACGTATCACGCCTTGTAGACCGCGGCAGCAGCACTTGCACTTTATCCAGTAGCGTATACGCAGAGCCGATGCCGTAGAGCAGCGCTGCCGTCGATCCGCAAAACACAGCATCCGGTTCAACGACCGCAATAGCGGATGCCAGCTGAAAGATGCGATCTTCAACCCCAAGATTATTCCAATAGACCGGATCCGCATACACATGGTTGTAAAGACGAAGCATGAGCTCTTCCTGCATAAGCTCGCGCGCACGGCGTTCATCCCAAGGATCAATTGTTATAAGCAGCTGTCCATCTTGATGAATTCCAAGGGCCGAGAATAGCATCCTTGCATATGACTGCGGAATATGTTTGCCTTTATCGAGCATGGCCAACCCCATAACCGTCACGGCGGAGAGAATACCATTACGCTATCGCATGCTTCCGTCCGTAGGCCTTGCCAAAAGCTGACCAAAAGCTTGACGTCGCAGGTCAGAGGTTCAAAAAAAATTTACACTCTCGGTAGACGGTCGCTACGACCCTCCCAACGGCATCGGAATCCAACCTTACAAATAGTTGCGGTGAAATACGGACTACATGGGCCATAAAAGCCGGAAAACAGTCCGTATTTCACCGCAACTTAGGAGGGGATGGGGGTCCCGGCATGTATATGAAAACGGCTCTGGCACCAAATAGAGCCAAAGCCGTTAAAACTATCCTATGGAGCGGGCGACGGGAATCGAACCCGCGTCATCAGCTTGGAAGGCTGGGGTTCTACCATTGAACTACGCCCGCAAGATATGGTCGGGACGACAGGATTTGAACCTGCGACATCCTGCTCCCAAAGCAGGCGCGCTACCAAACTGCGCCACGTCCCGAAGGTGTTGAGCAGCTAAGGTCTAAACCTTGCGTGTCCCAAAGCGAAGGAAATTATAGGGGAGACTCCCCGCCTGTGCAAGCATTGATGCCTTAGCTCCTCGAATGTGCGACAAACTGGCTATGAACCAGACCGATCAAAAACGCCACCACAGCAACCGGTGCCCACGCAGCACCGATATCTGCCAGCGGCAACGCATCGAACGGCAGCCACACGCCAGCAAAGAACGCATCGCGGACCGAAGTGATTACGCTCTGCACCGCGACAACGCCGCCGACCCAGATCCACACCTGCGGATGAGTGTCGCAAAAGCCGTGCACCAGGCCCATCAGTACCAGCACAATGGCAACGGGATACAGGGCGTTGAGCATAGGCACCGAGAACATAAGAATCACGTCGAGGCCCACGTTGGAGAGCACGCACGAAAACGCCGCGAACACAAAGGCGAGAACCGCAAAGGGGCGGCGCATGGCCTCCTCGGAGGCCTCCGCTCCCCCTTCGACCACATACGTCTCGCAGAAGTAACGCGAGCAGCAGCTGATAAGGCCGATGCACACGTTCATGCAGGCGAGGAAGAAGATCGCAAAGACCACGACCGTGCCGGCTAGGCCAAAGTGCATGGAGGCAGAGCGGGCAAGGATGGCGGCGCCATTGGTGGCATCGGGCATCACGGTGCCGAGCTGCATACCGGCAAGGCCCAAGCCGCAGTAGATG
>CABUNB010000013.1 GCA_902492755.1 uncultured Collinsella sp.
GCGAAGCTGTTGGAATAAATGCGACTTTTTTATTTTCAATTTCTTCCTTTATCAGGCTTCCTACACTTGAAAAGTGCGAACATAGAAACAGTTTCATCAATATTCTCCTTTATATAAATTCTTATTTGTTGAACTAAGCCGTGTATACCATACTCTCCAATGAAAGAACGCCCTGATATAGCGTAATTTGCTGTTTTCCTACGTACGTGCGTACACACTCCACAGGAATTCTAAGGGCCCTGCCCCCTTAGCACACGGACTTTGGAACAAAGACTAGTGTGTTACGCCTTGCCAGAGGTGTACAGGCTCCCGGTACGCACGTACGCAGCAATTGCCATCAATGCGCCATATAAGTGGCGATCAAGTTCGCATAAAGCGACCTTGGTTCCGCAAAACAAAAGGCAGGATACCATCACCACGATGATACCCTGCCTCTGTTCGTTCCTGTTTACCGTTCCGAGTAGTCCTTCCACAGAATTTCCGATAAACAAAAAACGTACCCGAACCCTTTCTCGTAAAAGAATCGGGTTCGAGTACGAACTGAATGCTGGAGCAATAAAAAACCACCACAAGGGCACTGCTCCCTTGTGGTGGTTTTGGGCTAGGCCTAGAGCGTGTGGCCGTAGGCGTTGGCGGCCTTGATGGCAGCGGCGAACTTCTTGTCGGTGAAGGGCTCCGGGTTGCCCTGCTTCCACTCGTTGGTGGCGTGTGCGTACTTGCACAGAGCAGGGATATCGGCCTCGGAAAGCCCGACCTGCTCAAGCGTCACGGGCAGGCCCATCTGCTTGTTAAAGGCGGCGTAGCGCTCAAGGTTCTCGGTGTCGCCCGTGTAGGCGAACAACACCAGCACGCCCAGGCTTACGACTTCGCCGTGCAGGTAGGTGCCCTCACGCGGAATGCTGCAGGTGGCGTTGTAGAACGCGTGCGCCACGCTCGAGTTGTAGTAGTAATCGTTTTGGTTGGTCAGGTTGGAGACATAGCCCGTGTTGACCACGATGTCGAGCGCGATCTGCTTGACGGCCTCGCTCGACAGATTCTGACGAACGTCCTCAAGACCCTGAACACCGTAGGTAAACAGCGGCTCGGAACAGGTGTGGGCAAGAGCCAGGCCAAGGCCGGCGGTGTGCTCCAGGTCGCCGGCGCTCGTGGCGTACTCGACTTCGGGCTGCTTGGACAGGGCGTCGCCCACGCCGGCCCAGAAGTACTCCGCCGGAGCCTCGGCGATGATCTTGGGATTGATGAAGATGTGCGCCGGTCGGTTGGGGTACGAATAGCCCTCGAGCGATCCATCGTCGTTGTAGACGACGGCAATGGCGGTCGCGGCGGAACAGTTAGAGCAAATCGTCGGCACCGTAAAGACAATCTTCTTGAGCTCGATTGCCGCTGTCTTGACGGTGTCGAGTGCCTTGCCGCCGCCACAGGCGATAAGCACGTCTGCCTGCTGGCAAGCGGGGGAGTTCACGACCTTGGCGATATTGGCGCGCGTACTGTTGGTGCCGTAGACGCGCGTCTCCAGAATCTCGACGTCGGTACCTTCAAGCGCCGCCTCGATGCCCGGCAGCGCCGCAGCTAGGGCTCGCTTGCCGCCAATGATGGCGACCTTGGTCGCTCCGTACTCTGCCAGTGCGGCGGGCAGCTCGGTAAAGCAATCCTCGCCGACGGTATAATCACTCATTCCAATCGTGCGCATGGCAACCTTCTTTCTTTCGATAAAGTGCTTTCAGGTATTTTGCTCCTAGAGAAGGTCCACAGCCGCGAGAAATTTCGAACGTATAAAACCAGTGTTGAGGGTTTTTCGCCGGCGCGGAACGTGCTAGCATACTCCGCATAAGCGTTGATGGGGACGAGTAGTCGGCCGTCCGCATGTTACAGAGAGCGGGGAGCGCTGAGAACCCGTGCATGCGACCGATGAAAATCACCCCGGAGCTGCGGTCCCAACGGACGCGTCGCACAGGCTCGTCTTAGTAGATATCGCCGAGATGGTCGTCGATACAGGCCAGCCGAGTAACGGATGCGAGCGCGCGAATACGCGGGCGAGGGCATCTAAGCTGGGTGGTTAAACGAAGAGCTTTTGCGGGCGTACAGTCCGTTTTGTGGCGCTTCGTCCCAGCTTGTAGGGACGGGCGCTTTTTTGGTGCCCAACGGGCATGCGCGCCCACGACATGAAAGGGGTACCGTGGCAAACGAGTACAAGCAGACGATGAATCTGCCCAAGACCGGTTTTCCCATGCGTGCCGGTCTTTCCAAGTCCGAGCCCAAGCGACTCAAGGACTGGCAGGACAACAAGGTCTACGAGCAGGTTCTGAAGAAGAACGAGGGTCACAAGAAGTTCGTGCTGCACGACGGCCCTCCGTACGCCAACGGCCCGATCCACATCGGCCACGCCATGAACAAGATCTCCAAGGACATGATCAACCGTTACTGGATGATGCAGGGCTATGAGGTTCCCTATGTCCCCGGTTGGGACTGCCATGGCCAGCCGATCGAGCATAAGGTCGAGGAGAAGCTCGGCACCGAGAAGTTCAACCAGACCTCCACGGCTAAGATCCGCGAGCTTTGCAACAAGTTCGCTGTCGAGAACATCGAGCTGCAGAAGGCCGGCTTCCGTCGCCTGGGCGTGCTCGGCGATTGGGACAACCCCTATCTGACGCTCTATCACCAGCATGACGCTGCCGACATCGAGGTTTTCAAGGCCATGTTCGACAAGGGCATGATCTATCGCGGTCACAAGCCCGTCCACTGGTGCAAGCACTGCCATACCGCACTTGCTGAGGCCGAGATTGAGTACTCCGACGAGACGAGCCCGTCCATCTTCGTGCGCTTTGAGATGACCTCCAAGCCCGCCGGCCTCGAGAACTTCGACGGCCCGGTTGACTTTATCATCTGGACGACCACGCCGTGGACCATCCCCTCCGACCAGGCAGTTTCTCTCAAGCCCGGTGCCGCCTACGTCGCCGTTGAGCACGACGGCCGCGCCGAGGTCATGCTCGAGGACCTGGCTCCCAAGTGCTGCGAGGAGTTTGGCTGGGAGTACACCCCGGTTGTGGTCGACGGCAAGCCCTATGTGGTTCCCGCCGAGACCTTCCATCACATTCACTATAAGCAGCCGATCTTTGACGGTGTTGAGGGCGTGGCACTGTTGGCCGATTACGTCGGTGTCGATGACGGTACCGGTATCGTCCACAACTCGCCCGGTCACGGCGTCGACGACTACTTCGCCTGCCTCAAGGAGGGCATCACCGACATTTGCATGCCGGTCGATGACGACGGCAAGTTCTACACCGGCGAGGAGTTTGGCACCGGCGGCCCCTTCAGCGGCATGGATACCGACGAGGCCAACCCGCACATCATCGAGTTCCTGCGCGAGCGCGGCACCCTGGTCCTCGAGAAGAAGATCACGCACAGCTATCCGCACTGCTGGCGCTGCAAGCACCCGGTGCTCTTCCGTGCTACCGACCAGTGGTTCGTCTCGATGGACAAGACCGGTCTGCGCGAGCAGGCTGGCAAAGAGGTCCGCGAGAACGTCAAGTGGTATCCGGCTCACGCCGCCAACCGCATCGGCGCCATGGTCGAGCAGCGTCCCGACTGGTGCATCAGCCGTCAGCGCAACTGGGGCGTGCCTATCCCCAGCTACACTTGCGCCGACTGCGGCGAGAAGGTCATGAACGACGCCACGCTCGACGCCGTCATCAAGCTCTTCCACGAGAAGGGCTCCGACGCCTGGTTCACCGACGCTCCCGAGAGTTACCTGGGCGAGGCTTGCGTTTGCCCCAAGTGTGGCGGCCATCACCTCAAGGCTGATAAGGACATTCTCGACGTGTGGTGGGACTCCGGCGTGTCCTGGAAGGCCGTCTGCGAGTATCGACCCGAGCTTGAGTACCCGGCTGACGTGTATCTCGAGGGCTCCGACCAGCATCGCGGTTGGTTCCAGAGCTCGCTGCTCACCTCGGTGGGTGCCAACGGCCATGCTCCGTACAAGGCGGTCGTCTCGCAGGGCTTCACGCTCGATGGCCAGGGCCGCAAGATGTCCAAGTCGCTCGGCAACGTCATCGACCCCAACAAGGTCTGCGACGAGATGGGCGCTGACATCATCCGTCTGTGGGTTGCCTCCGTCGACACCAGCTCCGACGTCTCCATCGACCATGAGATTCTCGCTCGTACGTCCGATGCCTACCGTCGTTTCCGCAACACGCTGCGCTTCCTGCTCTCTGAGCTCGAGGGTCAGTTTGAGCCCGAGACCGACGGCGTCGCCTTTGCCGACTTGCTGCCGCTTGACAAGCTCATGGTTGCCCGCCTGACTCAGGTCCAGGCCGAGGTCGACGATGCTTACGCCAGCTACGAGTTCCCGCGCGCCTACCGTGCGCTCTACGACTTCGTGGTTACTGAGCTCTCCAACGTGTACCTCGACGCCCTGAAGGACCGTCTGTACTGCGACAAGCCCGGCTCGCTCGAGCGCCGCAGCGCCCAGACCGTGCTGGCCGAGCTCTTCTCGATGCTCGTGCGCGACCTGCAGCCGATCCTGTCCTACACGGTCGACGAGGCCATGGCCTATGCGCCCGCCGGCTGCGTCGATCACCAGAAGTACGCCGCGCTACTCGATTGGTACAAGTCGCCCATCACGGTCGACGAGGCCAATGAGTTCGGGGGCGTGCTCGAGGCTTCGCTCGAGCTCCGTAGCGCCGTGACCAAGGCCCTTGAGGATGCCCGTTCTGCCGGCACCTTCACTAAGAGCCAGCAGGTCCGCGTCAAGGCGGTCGTTCCTGCCGAGATGTACGCGCTGCTGACCGGCGACAAGGCCGTCGACCTGGCTGAGTTCTACATCGTCTCCGATGTTGAGCTGACCCCGGGCGAGGAACTCTCCGTTGCCATCGAGGCAGCCGAGGGCGAGTGCTGCGACCGTTGCTGGAACTACCGCACCACCGTCGGCGAGTACAACGGCCACGCGCATATCTGCAAGCGCTGCGCGAATGCCCTGTAGGTTCCGCCGTTCTTCCGAACGGCGGACCTGCCGACGCTGCGCGGGCCGCATTTGGACAATCTGACGTTCAATTTCAAGGGCGCGACCGAAAGGTCAGCGCCCTTTCATTTCACGTCACCTTGTCTCAAATGCGACCCGCTCGCTCATTTATGCTCTACCTGCGGTGTTTCCGTTCTTGGGAGATTTGTCGCTTCTTGCTTGCGGCAATGTATGATTATCTTCTGCGTTAAACGGCATTTGATTATCTGAGGGTAGGGGATTGATTTGGGTCGTGCTGGGGGTATGACGCCGCCTTTGCGTTGGCGGTTGGGTGTTGCTGGTGGTGTGGCACTGGTTGTGCTGCTCGTTGACCAGCTGACCAAGCTTGCGGTTCGTGCCGTGGGCGACGCTTTGCATGTGACCGTCATCCCCGGTGTCATCGACTTTATTTTTGTCCGCAATATCGGTGCTGCCTTTAGCATGGGCGAGGGGCATGGCATCGCGTTTGCCGTGCTGGCGTTGGCGGTTATTATCGCTATCGCCGTGTACCTCGTTCGTGCATCCCAGCTCGCCCATCTTGAGGTTGTGGGCATGGCTATGGTCGCGGGCGGCGCTATCGGCAACGCGATCGATCGCCTTGTCTTTGGCTTCGTGACCGATTTTATTGCCACCACCTTCATCGACTTCCCCGTCTTTAACGTGGCCGATATCGGCATCACCGTAGGTGTCGTGCTGGCGCTCATCGGTTATATGTTCTTGAGCCCCGCCGCTCGCGAGGTCGATGCGACCGCCGAGCTCAACGCTCGTGACGAGGCCCGCGCAAAACGCAAAGCCAAGCAGCGTGGGGAACGTGCCCGCAAGATTCGCGAAAGGAATGAGCGCTAATGGCCGACATCCATATTCTCGTTGCCGACGATTGCACTGGTCAGCGTCTTGACGCCTTTCTGGGTGCCAACGACGGCTGCCCCACGCGCTCTGCCTGCGCGCATCTGATCGAGGGCGGCGCCGTCGCTGTCAATGGCGAGACCTGCCTGTCCAAAAAGTACGCCGTGCGAGCCGGCGACCGTATTTCGGTCGATTTGCCCGAGCCGCACGATCCCACCGATGTGATTCCCGAGGCCATCCCGCTCGACATTCGCTATGAGGACGATTATCTCATTGTGCTCTCCAAGCAGCGCGGCCTGGTGTGCCATCCTGCGCATGGTCATGAGAGCGGTACGCTCGCGAATGCCCTGGTCTATCACTGCGGTATCGACCATCTGGGCACCGTGCAGGGTGAGGACCGACCCGGCATCGTGCATCGCCTGGATCGCGATACCTCGGGCCTTATGCTCGCGGCAAAAGACGACGACACCCAGCGCGCGCTTCAAAATCTTATCCGCACGCGCACGCTCGAGCGTCGCTATATCACGCTTGTCCACGGGCACATCGCCATGGACGAGGGCACCATCAATACCGGTATTGCCCGTTCCACGCGCGACCGCGTCAAGATGGCGGTTTCGGACGACCCCTTTGCCCGTCAGGCCATTACGACCTTCAAGGTGCTCGAGCGCTTTGATTCCACGCGTTTCGACGACGGCTACACGCTTGTCGAGTGCCACCTGTTTACCGGCAGAACGCACCAGATTCGTGTGCACATGCGCCATATCAACCACGCCTGCGTGGGCGATCCGCTCTACGGCAAGTGCGATGCGCGTGCCGATCAGGGTCTGACCAGGCAGTTCCTTCATTCCTGGCGCGTGGCGTTCGACCATCCCGTGACGGGGGAGCGCATTGAGTGCCGCGACGAGTTGCCCTGGGATCTCGCTGCGGTTCTTGACGATCTGGCTCCGCGCTCGCTCGGTCGCACTGCCGCCGGTGACGAAATCGTCTCTCAGCTCGGTCTGCTCGAAGCCTAGCCAGTATTAGGTGGTTTCTTGAACTCGGTAAGCCTGCGGTAAGATATACGGTTGTTTACGTAACGCGTTCTCGGGAGCCTGCATGCTCGCCTTTTTACAAACCAACACACCCATCGTGGTCTTCAACCAGATTGTCGTCACGCTGCTCACTGTCTGCTTTCTGTACCAGGTGGTCTTCTTTGTCATTGGCGCTCTTCGTGGCGAGGTCGCGCCTCCCAAGGCCAAAAAACTCCATCGTTATGCTTTCTTTATCGCGGCGCATAACGAGGAGGCCGTGATCGCCAACCTTGTTCGCTCCATCAAGGACCAGGATTATCCGTCCGAGCTTATCGAGGTCTTCGTGGTTGCCGACGCCTGCACCGACAACACCGCACAGCTCGCGCGCGAGGCAGGTGCCATTGTTTACGAGCGCAATGATCTTGCCCGTAAGGGTAAGAGCTGGGTCATGGACTTTGGCTTCGACCGCATCCTTAACGAGTATCCCGACACGTTTGAAGGCTACTTTATCTTCGATGCCGATAACGTTATCTCCCGCGATTACGTGTCCAAGATGAACGATGCCTTTGACCAGGGATTCCATGTGGTCACGAGCTATCGCAACTCCAAGAATTTTGGCAGCTCGTGGATCTCGGCAGCTAATGCTACTTGGTACCTGCGCGAGGCGCGCTTTCTCAACAACGCGCGTAATATCTGTAAGACGTCTTGCGCCGTCTCGGGTTCGGGCTACCTCATCTCCGCCAGTGTTATTGAGGGCATGCACGGCTGGCAGTTCCACACGCTGACCGAGGACATTCAGTTCACTACGTTCTGCGCTATTCACGGTATTCGCATTGGCTATGCGCCGGCGGAGTTCTTTGACGAGCAACCCGTGACGTTCAAGGCATCCTGGAAGCAGCGTATGCGCTGGACAAAGGGCTTTTACCAGGTGTTCTTTACCTACGGCAAGCATCTGGTCAAGTCGACGTTCCGCTATCATCGCTTTGCCGCCTACGACATGTTCATGACGATCGCCCCGGGTATGCTGCTATCGCTGATCTCGATGCTCGCTAATGCGACGTTCTTGATTGTGGGTGGCCTTTCGCATGGTTTCTTGGCTACCGAAGTCGAGATGCAGGCGTGCGCCGCTTCGCTCATTATGACCTTCGCCATGATGTATCAGACCTTCTTTATCCTGGCGCTGCTCACGACTATCTTTGAGTACAAGCACATTCACTGCGCGCAAAAGTGGCGTCTGGTGACTAACCTGTTTACCTTCCCGATCTTTATGTTCAGCTATATCCCCATCACGGTGGCCGCGCTGTTCCTGAAGGTCGACTGGGTTCCTACCCAGCATGCCGTAAACGTCACCCTCGACGAGGTCATGCAAGGCGCCAAATAACCACCACCAAAACCACCGCAAAGGGGACAGGCACCTTTGTGGTGGTTTTTGCTTTTGCGATGCAGCTCGAGGAGGTACTCGATGTTTTATATCCCGTTTTGGATTTGCATCTTTGCCGGCGCGGCGATTGATGCCCGTCAGCGACGTTTTCCCAATGAGCTTGCCGGTGCGTGTGCGGTGACGGCGTTAGTGGGCGTTTGGCTCGACAAAGGCGTTAACACGGCGCTTGACCATGCCGGTCTTGCGGTCATCGTCTACCTTGCCCTTGTTCTGACTGAGTCCCTCTGGCGTCGTTTTCGCCAAACCTCGGGCATTGGCATGGGGGACGCCAAAGCACTCTTCGCGCTTTGCACGCTCGACCCTATGGGTGGCATCGTGGCATTTGCCGTCGCGCTCCTGGTCCTTGCCCTCTCCTGCGTCATCACAAAATCGCGCTCCCTGCCATTGCTCCCGTTTTTGGTGCCGATTTTTGCCATAATCGAGGTTGTGGGCTGCACTTTGTAACCGATTGCGCATCCTTCTTAAGGAGCATGCCATGGCAACTAATCAAGAAACGGCCGTCATTAAGGCGCGCATGGACCGTATTCCCTCGGCGTTGTCGCCCGAACTTGTCGAGCGCATTGCCGCCGATCGCGCTTCGGGCTATGTCAACCCGTATCGTTGTAACGGCTACCAGGTCATTCGTCGTATTGATCGCGCCGCCGACAAAGGCACGCTTATGCGTCCGGCGTTTATGCGCGACACCGAAAAGATTCTTCATCTTCCGGCGTACACGCGTTATGCAGGCAAAACGCAGGTCTTTAGCTTTCGCAGTAACGATGACCTGTCGCGCCGCGGTCTGCATGTGCAGCTTGTCTCGCGCATTGCACGCGATATCGGTCGCGCCCTGGGGCTCAACTGCGATTTGATCGAGGCGATTGGCCTGGGCCACGACTTGGGACACACGCCTTTTGGCCATGCGGGCGAGCGCTTCCTCAACGATATCTATCATGAGCGTACGGGGCGTTATTTTTTCCATAACGTGCAGTCGGTCCGCGTGCTCGACGCGCTGTACGGCCGCAACGTGTCGCTCCAGACGCTCGACGGCGTGCTATGCCATAACGGCGAGTACGAGCAGCGTGTGTTTGAGCTCTCGGACATGGGCTCCTTTGACCAGTTCGATCAGACGGTTGAGGACTGTATCGCCACGGGCTATGGCGCTATTGAGCACCTGCGTCCCATGACGCTCGAAGGCTGTGTGGTCCGCATCTCGGATATCCTTGCCTACGTCGGTCGTGACCGTCAGGATGCGATCGCGGCGGGCCTGCTTTCGCCCGACGCTTTTGATGATGGCCGGGGCGGTGCCTACAATAGTTGGATCCTCACGCATGCCTCCATCGATATCGTTGAGCATAGCTATGGTAAGCCGCGCATCGAGATGAGCGAGGACCTGTTTGAGGAGATCCGCCGTGCCAAGCGCGAGAACTACGAGAAGATCTATAGCAAGGGCGGTATCGAAGGCGACTCCGAGGCGGAGCTGCGCGAAGCCTTCGAAAAGCTTTACGACCGTTGCCTGCAGGATATAAACGAAGGTGACGAGTCCTCGTATATCTTTAAACACCACATTTCTCGCATCGAGCAGCAGCTTTCCTACTACGATCGCGCCTATGCCTGGCAGAACGATAAGGACCAGGCGGTCGTGGATTACATTGCGAGCATGACGGACGGTTATTTCTGCGAACTGACGAGCAAGCTGTTCCCGGGTCTAAAGTTTCCGCATCGTACCTATATTAACGAACGGTAGTTCGTATCCTTTCGGTATACTGGTTAGTTGAAAACGTTTTTGATTGATGCACGGGATGGCTATGGACGACCTTTTTTCTGCCTCGACGCGCGAGCGTTCCTTTAAAAATGCGCCGCTCGCGGTGCGCATGCGACCCAATTCGCTCGACGAGTACGTGGGCCAGCAAAAGGCCGTCGGTAAGGGCTCATGGTTGCGTGCCGCGATCGAGCACGACGTGCTTTCGAGCGTGATTCTGTACGGGCCAGCCGGTACGGGTAAGACGACGCTGGCCCACATTATCGCCAACCATACAAAGAGCGAGTTTGTCGAGGTCAGCGCCGTGACGGGCACCGTAAAGGACTTGCGTCGCGTGATTGACGAGGCCAAGACGCGCCTGAATACGTACGACCGCCGTACCATTCTATTCATCGATGAGATTCACCGCTTTTCTAAGTCGCAGCAGGATGCCCTGCTACATGCAGTTGAGAACCGTACCGTCATTATGATTGGCGCTACGACGGAGAATCCGTACTTCGAGGTCAACTCGGCGCTGCTCTCACGTGGTCGAGTCGTGGAGCTTGAGCATTTAAAGGACGAGGATATCGCCATGCTTATCGAGCGTGCGCTCGAGGCACCTCAGGGCCTGAACGGCAAATTCTCGGCCGATGATGATACGGTCAAGACCATTTGCACGCTGGCAGCGGGTGATGCACGCTCGGCCCTGACGACACTTGAGCTGGCGAGCGAGATTGCCGTCACGCGTCCCGATACCGAAGGGACGCCAGCGCCGGCGGCGGGGGAGCGTTATCCCATCACCGTGGATGACGTAAAGATTGCCAACCCGCGTCGCGGTTTTACGTATGACAAAAACGGCGACATGCACTACGACATCATCAGTGCGTTCATTAAGTCCATGCGCGGTAGCGACCCCGATGCCACGGTCTACTGGCTTGCGCGCATGATCGATGCAGGGGAGGATCCTAAGTTTATCGCCCGTCGCATTATGATTCATGCTTCTGAGGACGTCGGCAACGCCGACCCGCAGGCGCTTTTGGTGGCACATGCCGCGTTTAAGTCTGCCGAGGTCATTGGCTATCCCGAGTGCCGCATTAACCTGGCTCAGGCTGCACTCTATGTGTGCTTGGCGCCTAAATCCAACGCGTGTGAGGCTTCGATCGATGCGGCGCTGGCCGATATCCACTCTAGTGGGCTTCGCGAGGTGCCGAGTTATCTGCGCGATCGCCATCGCCCGGGCAGCGATGAATACGGTGTGTATAAGTATCCGCACGATTATCCCGAAGGCTGGGTCGACCAGCGCTATTTACCCGAAGGCTTAGAACGCGGTGCATTTTGGCAGCCTGCCGGCCGTGGTTGGGAAGAATGGCGCGTAGAGCAAAGCGAACGCGACCGCAGCGGGAATGCACCGAAGTAGCTGCTGATAATTTTGTCCCACGTTGCTGCTCTTAGCATGTTCGGTCCCCTTTGGGGTACCATGGAAAACGTCTGTATTTCGATTCTTCCGGGAGGCTTGTATGAGTCCCATTCAAATCGCCCTGCTGCTACTCGCCGTTGCCGGCGTGTGGGCCATCGTTGAGCTCGCGCTCACCCTGCGCAAAACCCGCACCGTTGTCGATTCGCTCGACAAGACGGTGACCGACCTCAACAATACGATTGCTGAGGCACAGCCCGTGGTGGCAAAGCTCGATGGTGCTGTTGACGAACTCACGCCGGCACTTGCCCAGGTGGAGCCGCTGCTCAAGTCGAGCAAGACCGCCGTTGACGCTCTGACGTCCAACCTCGTTGAGGTTGAGGCCGTCGTTCGCGACATCTCCGAGGTTACGGGCAGTATGGCCGAGGCCAGCAATGCTGTGTCGAGCGTGACTGATTCTGCGGCAGGTGCCGTGCAGAAACTCTTTAACAAGGTGAAGGCTCCTGCAGCTGACACCGAGCGCAAGCTCGCCGCTGCTGCTGCGGAGGCAGAGCGGCCTACCGAGCGCGTCCTAATTGACGAGGACGATGACGCTGCTGGTGACGATGATGGCCAGAATCCAGCTGTTAAAGCGGCCCAGTATTACACCTACATGCCCTCCGAGACCTCTGAGGAGTCCTGCGATGAGTAGCGAAGCAACCTGCCCCATCACGCTGACCGTTGCCGGCGACCCGCGTCTCGCTCGCCTTGTGCGCATGACGGCAGCCAACGTTGGTGCCCTGTGTTCCATGTCTGTCGATCGCATCGAGGACATCCGCATGGCTGCCGAGGAAGCCTTTATCTTTGGCTGCACGGCTGTTGATTCCGACGACATCTCAATCAAATTCGATGTCGATGAATCTCACGTTGGCATGACCTTTACCTTTGGCGATCAGGCCACCGTCGACGAGGATGACCAGGCTACTGTTTATGCCGAGCTTATTTTGGCGAGCGTGTGCGACTCCTACGAAAAGACTGCGGCGCCCCTGACGCTTTCCCTCGACCTCAAGGCGGATATCTAATATGACCGAACGTTCCCGGAGCGGCAAGACCGCTTGGGACAAGGAGAAAACCCGCGAGCTGTTTCGTCGCTACAAGGAGACTGGTGATCCGGACGCCCGCGAGCAGCTCGTCATGTCCCATATGAACCTGGTAAGGTTTCTTGCCAATAAATTTAAGAATCGCGGCGAGCCGCTCGACGACCTGATGCAGGTTGGCTATCTGGGTCTGCTCAAGGCTATCGACCGTTTTGACCCCGAGCGCGGACTCGAGTTCACGACGTTTGCGACACCCACTATCCTGGGCGAGATCAAACGCCATTTCCGCGATAAGGGCTGGAGTGTGCGCGTACCGCGTCGTCTGCAGGAGCTCTCGGCCAAGGTCAACCAGGCTACTGACAAACTTACCAACGAGCTACAGCGTTCGCCCAAGGTTGAGGAGATCGCTGAGTATCTAGATGTGACTGTCGATGAGGTCCTCGAGGCTATGGAATCGTCTTCGGCCTATACCTCGGTGCCCATCGAGGCTCCTGGTGCGTCCGATTCCGACGATGCGCCCTCGATTCTCGACCGTTACGCCGACGATGACAACGAGCTCGACTTTACCGATGACCGCCTGGTGATCGAGGAAGCCATCCGCGATTTTTCGCCGCGCGAGCGCGAGGTTATCGAGCTGCGCTTCGTGAAGGGCATGACCCAGATCGAGATCGCCAAGAAGCTGGGTATTTCTCAGGTGCAGGTTTCGCGTCTGCTGCGCCGCACGCTTAAGAAGATTCAGGACAAGATCGACCCCGACGGAGTGATGGTTCGTTCATGAGTGAGCACCCTCAACAAACCGATCGCGTGCTGCGCGACACCCGCATTCTGACGCTGCGCATTTGGGCTGTTGTCGGCTGCATTGTTATTGCTGCTGTCATCTTTAACCTTATGGGCATCCTGGCACCGGTTATCGAGTTTCTTGCCGTCGGCTCCATCATTGCTTTTGTGATGTCCCCGATCACCAACTGGCTCGAGCACCATGGCGTGAATCGCGGCATCGGTTCGCTTATCGCGCTTATTGTCGTCGTTGCCGTGCTCGTCGGTGTCGTTTGCATCTTGTCGCCGATTCTCTTTGGTCAGATCATGGAAGTCCTGAGCCGCCTGCCCGAGCAGCTTCGTGTTGCGGGTGGCGATCTCAATGAGATGATCTCGCATGCCAAGACGCTCAACAACACGCCGCTCAAGGAGTATTTGGACGATAATCTTTCGTCCCTGGTTGCCGTGGCATCGAAGTATGTGTCTCAGATCGCTGCCGAGCTTGGCCGCGGCGTGTTCCCGCTCATCACCAATACGGCCTCGCAGTTGTTCGTGATCTTCCTTGGTCTGGTGCTTGCATACTGGATGGCCTGCGACTACCCTCGCATGCACCACGAGATTTGCACCATCATCGGTCAGGAGAAGGAGACCTCGTACCGCTTTATGGTCGCCATCCTTTCTCGCTCTGTCGGCGGCTATATGCGCGGTATGGTCGTGACGTCCATCTGCGGTGGTTTCCTCGCCTTTATCGGTTTTATGATCATCGGCCATCCGTATGCGGCGCTCATGGCTATCTTTACCGGCATCATGCATTTGGTTCCGGTCGTCGGTCCTTGGGTGAGCGCAGCAATCGCCACAGTGCTCGGTTTCATGTTCAGCCCCATGCTGGCGTTATGGACGCTCATCGTGACGATGGTCGCGCAAAACGTCACCGATAACGTGATTTCCCCTAAGGTTATGCAGAGCTCGGTGCAGGTGCATCCCATCATGAGCCTCACGGCGCTCGTTATCGGCTCGGCACTCATGGGCCCCATCGGCATGATTATTGCCATCCCGCTTTGTGCGGCCCTTAAGGGTATCTTCGTGTACTACTTCGAGAATGAGACCGGCCGTCAGCTTGTGGCCTATGACGGCGCCGTGTTTAAGGGCACGCCGTACCGCGATGCCGATGGCAACCCGGTCGCCGCCTACGACGCGCTCGGCGACGACACCTTCATCTACGAGTCCGAGCTCATCGGCAACGAGACTGCGCCCGAGGCCAAGGCGATGCCTAAGCCCGAGTTCGATAATCCCTGGATCAAGCTCTCGGGTTTGCAACCCGATGCCACGGGCTTCTTCAAGAATCCCTTCGCCAAGGACGATGACTCCAACTCGGACGACGATACCAAAACCGGCATCGACGGCTCCATGGACGATTCGGATTCTAAATAAGCCCCGTTAGCGTTTCTTGAAGTTGTAAATGACAAGAAACGCGAGCAAAGCGATTGATAAGGGGCCGGCTACGTAGAAAAAGAGAACGTCAATTGTGCGTAGAGTGTAATAAGCCTTATCGCCTGACATTACTGCATACAATACGTAGCCAAATGCTGGTTGGTTTGCGTAGCAGCAGGAGAAGGCCAAGAGCGCTAAAAGTGCTACTACCAGAAGTGCATTCAGGACAAATCGTTTGGTATTCATCGTTCGCTCCTTCCGGATGATTCTTATATGGTATTTTACTAAAACTATTTTTTAAAGGATTGCTTAGTCCTAAATTACATGCACTTTCGCTGGAGGGTCGCTGTTTGGCGGCCCTCTTTTTTGCACTTGCGCGGCGGGATGGTAATATCGTTACGTTTGAACTGTTTCGATGTGAAACCGAGGAGATTCCCTCTATGAGTGCTGACTACCCGTCAATGACTACGGCCGAGATTCGCTCCAAGTTCCTCAACTTCTTTGAGGAGCGCGGTCTTAAGCTCTATCCTTCTTCGTCCCTCGTCCCCGACGATCCTTCGCTGCTGCTTGCCAATGCCGGCATGAACCAGTTTAAGGAGTACTACCAGGGCAAGAAGACCATGAAGGAGATCGGCGCGATCTCCTGCCAGAAGTGCGTCCGCACCAATGACATCGATTGCATCGGCGAGGACGGCCGTCACTTGTCGTTCTTCGAGATGCTCGGCGATTTCTCTTTTGGCGGCGTCTCCAAGGAGCAGGCTTGCGCCTGGGCCTTTGAGCTCATCACCAAGGAGTTCAAGCTGCCGCTCGACCGCCTGTACTTCACCGTCTTTACCGAGGACGACGAGACCCACGACGTGTGGCGTTCTCTGGGCGTTGCCGAGGACCACATCTCCCGCTTGGGCGAGGACGACAACTTCTGGGCCGCTGGCCCCACCGGCCCCTGCGGTCCGTGCTCCGAGATCTACTTTGACATGGGCGAGGAGGTCGGCTGCGGCAGCCCCGACTGCAAGCCTGGCTGCGACTGCGACCGCTTCCTGGAGTTCTGGAACCTCGTGTTTACCCAGTACGACCGTCAGGAGGACGGCTCCATGCCGGAGCTGCCGCACCGCAACCTCGATACGGGCATGGGCCTGGAGCGCATGGCCGCCATCATGCAGCACAAGACCGCCAATTACGACGGCGATTTGATGCAGCATCTCATCAAGCTGGGCGAGGAGATCAGCGGCAAGACCTATGACGCCGACGATTACTCCGGTGCCAGCCGCTCCCTGCGCATCATCGCCGACCACTCCCGTGCTGTCGACTTTATGATCTCGGACGGCATCCTTCCCGGTAACGAGGGTCGTGAGTACGTCCTTCGCCGCCTGCTCCGCCGCGCCGTGTTCCACGGTCGCCTGTTGGGCATCGAGGGTGCCTTCCTGACCAAGTTTATCGACGAGGTCAACGCTCAGATGGGCGAGGCCTATCCCGAATTGCTCAAGAACGTCGCGCTCGTCAAGGGTATCGTTGCCTCCGAGGAGGAGCGCTTCTCCACGACGCTCGACAACGGCCGCGTTTACCTGGACGAGGCTCTGGCAGCGCTTGCCGAGGGCGCTGTGCTTCCGGGCGATGTCGCCTTTAAGCTGCACGATACCTTTGGTTTCCCCATCGACCTGACCGTCGAGATCGCCGGCACCGCCGGTCACGACGTCGACATGGACGGCTTTACTGCCTGCATGGAGGACCAGAAGGCCCGCGCCCGCGCTAACGCCAAGGGCGATGCCTGGGGCAGCTTCAACGATGTGTGGGTCGAGCTTTCCGACAAGGTCGCTGCGACCGAGTTCGACGGCTATGACAACGATGTGATCGAGGGCGCCAAGGTTGTCGCCATCGTGCGCAACGGCGAGTCCGTCGATTCCGCTGCCGCCGGCGAGGACGTCGAGGTCGTGCTCGACCGCACCCCGTTCTATGCCGAGATGGGCGGCCAGCAGGGCGACGCCGGCAAGCTTTCCGCTGAGGGCGTTGTTCTGACCGTTGCTGACACCAAGAACCACAACGGCCTGTATGCCCACGTCGCGCACGTTGCCGATGGCACGCTGACTGTCGGTGCCGCTGTTACCGCCGCGCTCGACGCCGAGCGCCGTGGCTTCCTGCGCCGCAACCACACCGCCACGCACCTGCTCGACGCTGCCCTTAAGCAGGTCCTGGGCGAGCACGTCTCCCAGGCCGGCTCGCTGGTGACGCCCGAGCACCTTCGCTTTGACTTCACGCACTTCGAGGCCCTTTCCTCCGAGCAGCTCAAGGCTGTAGAGGACCTGGTCAACCAGCAGATCTTCGCCTCCAAGCCGGTCGTGACCCGTGTTATGGGCATCGACGAGGCTAAGGCTGCCGGCGCTGTCGCTCTGTTTGGAGAGAAGTACGGCGATGTCGTCCGCGTCGTCTCCGTGGGCGCCGAGGACCAGCCGTTCTCCCGCGAGCTCTGTGGTGGCACCCATGCCGCCAATACCGCCGAGATTGGCCTGTTCAAGATCATTTCCGAGTCCTCCACGGGCTCCAATGTCCGCCGTATCGAAGCCGTGACCTCCAAGGGTGCTCTCGACTATATGGCCGACCGCCTGGCACTCGTTGACGCCGCCGCCGCTGCGCTCAAGTGCCGCGTCGACGAGGTTCCCGCCCGTGTGGAGAACCTGCAGGTCGAGCTGCGCGAGACGTCCAATAAACTCAAGAAGGCGCTCACCGGTGGCTCTTCCGATGCGATCTCCAGCGCCATCGAGGGTGCTGTCGAGCTCGGTGGCTACAAGCTCGTCGTTGCTGAGCTCCAGGGCCTTGAAGCTGCCGACCTGCGCAACGTATGGGATACCGTGCACCAGAAGGTCGCCGGCCCTGTCGCTTGTGTCGTCGCAAGCGTGACTGAGAAGGGCACTCCGGCCCTGCTCGCTGCCGGCTCCGATGACGCCGTGAAGGCCGGGTTCCACGCCGGTAACGTGATCAAGCAGATCGCGGGTCTGGTCGACGGTCGCGGTGGTGGCCGTCCCAACATGGCCCAGGCCGGTGGCAAGAATGCCGCCGGCATCGCCGATGCCCTCGCGGCCGCCAAGACCGCGCTCGGCGCCTAAGAATCTAGGTAGTCGCTGTGGTCGCGCTTGCGCTGGACATAGGGGAGACCAGGATCGGCATCGCCGTCTCGAGCCGTGATGGCATGATGGCGATGCCCGTCAAGGTGCTCCCGGCCGCCGAGGTCACCGGTATGGCCAAGACGTTCCGCTACCTGGTCGAGGACTATGAGCCCGACATCCTGGTTAGCGGACGTCCCTTGACCATGGCCGGTGAGCCCGGCCCCCAGGCCGAGCGCGTTGCCGCCGTGGCGCAAAAGATTGCCGACAAGCTCGATCTTCCACTGGAGTTTGAGGACGAACGTCTGTCTTCGCAAGAGGCCAAGCGTATCCTGCGCGAGCAGGGCCTCAACGAAAAGCAGATGAGGGGCAAGATCGACATGATTGCCGCCAGCCTGTTTTTGCAGACGTGGCTCGATCGTAAAAACGAGGAGGTTTCGCATGCCTAGCGCTTCCGATCCGCGCCAGCAGAATCGTACACGGCAGCCGGCGTCGCGCCCTGCCCAGCCTGGCCAGCGTCCGGCACAGCCGACGCAGCGCGCAGCTCAGCCTGCCGCGCGCTCGGTGCAGTCCTTCTCTCATTCGGCCCAACCTGTTCAACGGACGGGTCAGCAGCCTTCTGCTCGTTCTGTTCAGCATTCGGCTTCTCACGCGGCTCAGCAGCCCACTGCTCGTACGGCCCAGCCTGCAGGCGGTACCCGCTTTAAGCAGCAGGCACCTACCCAGCGAACTCAGGCGCCTCAATCGCATTCGCATCACACTCGCGGTTCGCATGGCGTTGCTCCGGCGACCCGCTCGAGCTACAACACGCATGCTCGTCGCGGTGCTCAAAAGAAGAGTGCTCCGGTTCCCATGATCATCGGCGTTGTGGTGGCGGTGCTTGCGCTTGCTGCGATCGCTTTCTTTGTCGTGCCGGCCGTCAAGGGCTTCTTCGCCGGTGGGGATACCAAGGTCACGGCTGGTCAGCAGGTTACGGTGACCATTCCCGACGGTGCTTCGGGCGATACTATCGCCTCGATTCTCTCCGAGAACCATATCGTCGAAAATCCCAAGGATTACTATGCGGCGGTGAAAAAGCTCAACGCCGATATGTCGCTCAAGCCTGGCACCTATTCGTTTACCACGCTCATGGATGCGACCAAGGTTGTTCAGCAGCTCATGGAAGGTCCCAACGCGGGCTCCAATGCGCTGACTATCCCTGAGGGCCTAACGGTCGATCAAGTCGCCGACCGTGTGGCCCAGGCCTACGACGGCATCTCTAAGGAAGACTTCCTCAACCAGGCCAAGGCCTCCAACTACGTGGACGACTATAGCTTCCTTAAGGGCGCCGCCAACGACTCGCTTGAGGGTTTCTTGTTCCCCAAGACTTATTCGTTGGGCGATTCGCCGACGGCCGATGACGTGATTCGTGCTATGCTCGATCAGTTTAAGACCGAGTACAAGTCGCTTGACTTTGCGAGCTGCGAAGCCAAGATCAAGGAGCGCTATGGTGTGGAGATGTCCGACTACGACATCGTCAACTTGGCCTCTATCGTTGAGCGCGAGGGCCTCAACGCCGATCAACGTGCGCACGTGGCCTCGGTCTTCTACAACCGCCTTGCCGGCAAGCTCGACGGTCTGCGCTATCTCAACAGCGATGCGACCATGATGTATGTCACCGGTGGCGAGGTTACCGCCGACGACCTGCAGAGCGATAGTCCGTATAACACCTATAAGCACGAGGGCCTGCCGCCCACGCCCATCTGCTCTCCGTCGCTCGAGGCGCTTAAGGCCACGCTTGAGCCGACCGACTCCGATGACCTGTATTTCTACATTACGCAGGACGAGGAGTACTTCTCGCAAACCTACGAAGAGCATCAACAGTCTTGGAATTAGCATGAGGATTTTTAGCCCCAAACGATACGTTGCCTCGGTCGATCGCATCGACCTTGATACCCTGTGGGCCGACGGCAAACGCGCCATTCTGCTCGATCGCGATAACACCCTGGTGCCGCGCGACACCGAGCAGGTTCCCGCCGCGGTTTCCGCTTGGCTCGATGCCGCCCGCGCCAAAGGCTTTAAGCTGTGCATGGTGTCCAACAACTGGCATCGCGACCAGGTCATGAGCTCTGCACGCGAGCTGGGACTCGAGGCCATCAGCCACGCCATGAAGCCGGCGCCGTTTGCCCTCAAGGCGGGTCTTAAGCGCCTGGGCGCCACAGCCGACGAGGCGGTGCTGATCGGTGATCAGCTCTACACTGATGTGTGGAGCGGCAATTTTGCCGGCGTCGATACTATCCTGGTTAAGCCGCAGGCAACCCAGGACCTGTGGTACACGCAGATCTTCCGTATCTTTGAGCGCCGGGCCCTGCGCGACCTTCCCTGCGAGGAATAGGTTTCGCCATGTCTCAGCACATCAAACACGGCTGCGACCATATCTTCTTTATCGGCTTTTTGGGCGCGGGCAAATCGACACTCGCGCGCAACGTCGGCACTATGTTCAAGCGGCGTTTTATCGATACCGACCGCCTGGTCGTGCGCCGTTGCGGCAAGTCGGTAACCGAGATTTTTGAGACCGAGGGCGAGGATCGTTTTCGCGAGCTCGAGACCTCGGCGCTCCGTTCGCTCCAAAGCGAGCGCAGCCTGTTGGTTTCGTGCGGGGGCGGTATCGTCGAGACGCCGGTGAATATTGAGTTGATGCACGAAATGGGTACGTGTGTGTACCTCGAGGGCGACTTCGAGGATTCGATTCGCCAGATTCGTCGGTCCGACACGCGCCCCGATTTCCGCTCGCCCGAGCATGCCGCGCGCCTGTTTGAGCATCGCCGTCCGCTGTATCGACAGGCCGCCGACCTTACCCTTGATATTCGCAACAAGTCCTTCGAGGACGTTTCCTACCTTTGTGCCGAGATGCTTTTGGAGCGTGGACTGCTATGATTCGCCGTCAACTGATCAATTTCCAAAACCGCAGCGTCGATGTCCGTGTCGGATTGGGTGCGTTCGATGAGCTTTCGCGCATGTTTGCCTCGGCCGTGGGCAAGCCTAAGCGCGCGATGGTGGTTTGGAACGACGCCACATCCGAGCGTTTTGGCGAGGTCGTCGAGCATGCGCTGGTCGACGCCGGCTTTGCCGTGTCGCTGCTCGTCTTCGAGGTTTCGCCTGCCGGCGCTACGCTGGCCGATGCCGATACCGTCTTTGGCGCCCTGTCGGCTAACGGCATTACCTGCGACGATTTGGTTGTCGCCGTTGGCGATGCCTCAACCTGCTCGGTTGTTAGCTGGTGCGCCAACCAGTGGTGCGGTCGCACCGAGTGCGCGCTGCTGCCGACGACGTTCGACGCCATGCTCACGGTCGCGACGACCATGAAGCCGCTCGTCGCCTCGTCGGCCAATGCGCTTCCCGCTATCGCGTTTCGTCCCGAACCGGGCTTGGTCGTGTGTGACCTCGACCTTGTTCGCGAGACGGACCCCGAGGACCTCAAGCTCGGCTTTGTGGTACTTGTTGGCACCATGCTTTCGAGCAGCAAGTCCCGCTGGAATCAGTTTATTGAGACCGTCCCCGAGATTCTCGCGGGCGAGGAGGTCGCACTCGTCAATGCCGTCCAATGGTCTCAGACTGCCCGCAAGGACGTGCTGACGGCCACGAACCCGAGCGCTCGCCATGCGCTCGATTTTGGCAAGACGGGGGAGCGCACCCTGCGCGCTTGCTTGGGCGATGCCGCTTCGCAGGTCCCTGCCTATCAGCTGTTATCCGAGGGCATGCGCTTTGAGGCGCGCCTAGCACATGATGCCTGCGATTTCGATATCGATTACGTCTTTGAGGTCGATGACTGCCTGGAGGACTTTGGTATCGAGGAACTTGCCTTCGATCTGGAGCCTGCCGCATATATCGAGGAGTTCCGCAGGCAGCAGTTCGCGCGCTCAAACCGCAGCATGCTGCCGCTGCCCGCGGCACTCGGCGCCATTCGCCTAACGAACGTTGAGGACGAGGTTCTTGAGCGCCATGCTCACGCCTACTTGGCTTCTCGCAAAGAACTTCTCTAAGTTTTATTGACATCCATCGTCTTTCGTATCATGTTGAGGGGCGGGTTTCCAATCGGTTGCGGATCGCATGCGATTCCGTCGTTCGGTTGAGACCCGTCCCGTCTTTTTAGAGACAACAAGAAAGGAATCTGCATGTCTGAGTTTGCTGCCGGTCCCGCCGGTCGTATCGAGCGTGTCCGTGCCCTTATGGCCGAGCGTGGCTACGACGCCATCGTGGTACGCGACGAGGCCAACCTTCGTTGGCTTACGGGCGTGAAAGGCGTCTTCGACTACACCTTCGAGTTTCCGCACGCTGCGTTTATTACGGCCGACCAGTGCCTGTTCCACACCGACTCGCGCTACCTCAACAGCTTTGAGGAGAACACGCCCGCCGGCAGCCCTTGGGTCTACGACATGGACGAGGGCACCATCCCCGGTTGGGTCGCCGGCAAAATCGCGGCCAACAAGTGCCGCGTCTGCGCTGTCGAGGACGACATGCAGATCAACTTCTATCAGGGTATTCAGCGTGGTCTGGAGGATCGTTCCGTCGCCTGCATGCTGCCGCTGATGCATGCCGACATTCGCAAGATGCGCGCCATTAAGGACGCTGAGGAGATCGAGCTCATGCGCCATGCGCAGTCGATCACCGACGCCGCCTTCCAGCACATGCTCGGCTTTATTAAGCCTGGTATGACCGAGAAGCAGGTTCGCAACGAGCTCGAGAACTTTATGTTCGCCAACGGCGCCGATAGCCTTGCCTTCGGCTCCATCGTGGCGAGCGGTCCCAACACCGCCAACCCGCATGCCGTGCCGAGCGACCGCGTGATCGAGAAGGGCGATTTCGTTCTTATGGATTACGGCGCGGGCTACTGTGATTACCGCTCCGACATGACACGCACCGTCGTGATGGGCGAGCCCACGCAGGAGCAAGTCGACCTGTACGCACTCGTGCGCCGCACGCACGAGGAATGCGTCGCCGCCATCCATCCGGGCGTCGAGGGCAACGACATCTTTAAGCTCTCCAAGAAGATCATCGGCGATGCCGGCTATGGCGATTACTATAACCATGGCTTGGGCCACGGCGTCGGTATCGACATCCACGAGCTGCCCAACTTCAACCGCAGCAAGAACACCATCGAGGTCGGCTCGGTTATCACCATGGAGCCCGGCGTCTACCTGCCCGGCGTGGGCGGCGTGCGCCTGGAGGACTACGGCGTGGTCACCGAGAACGGCTACGAGCCCTTCACTAAGACCCCGCATGACCTGCACGTTATCGATTGCTAGTCTACTTCGGTAGATAGTTTGGGGCGGGGCGTTCGGATCGATTCGGACGTCCCGCGTTCTCTTTTTATGCGCTCGCTGCAGGCGCCGTCTGCAAGTGTATAATTTCCATCGTATGTAATTTGGACGCTTGTGCGTTCTGCCCGTAACAAGAAAGGTCGCTATGCCTACCATTTCTACCGCCGACTTCAAGAACGGCCTCGGTCTCCGCATCAAGGACAAGGTCTACACCATTGTCGAGTTCCAGCATGTCAAGCCGGGCAAGGGCGGCGCGTTTGTGCGCTACAAGACCCGCGACATCAAGAGCGGCCGCGTCGTCGAGAACACCTGCAACGCCGGCACCAAGTTCGAGAGCGTCATGCTCACCACCCGTGAGTTCCAGTACCTCTACAACGATGGCACCGACTACATCTTCATGGACAACGAGTCCTATGAGCAGGTTCCCGTTCCCGAGGACATGGTGGGCGAGAACTCCAAGTGGCTGCGCGAGAACGACGTCTGCCAGCTGCTCTTCGCCGACGATGAGCTCATGGGCGTGACCCCGCCGATGTTCATCGAGACCACTATCGTCCAGACCGACCCGGGCTTTAAGGGCGACACCGTCCAGGGTTCCACCAAGCCGGCCACGATCGACACCGGCGCTGTTATCCAGGTCCCCATGTACCTCAATGAGGGCGAGGTCATCAAGGTTGACACCCGCGACGGCAAGTTCGTCTCCCGCGTCTAGCAACCAACTCTTCTAGGAGGATTCATGCCCCAGGAAATCAAGATTGACGGCATCGGCATTTCGCCCGATGTTCTGACCGCCATCGTCTCGCGCGCCGTGTCCGATGTCGAGGGCATCGCCTCCGTTGGCGTCAAGGACCTTGCCACCAACCTTGTCTCCATGATGCTCTCGTCCAAGGCCCCCGCTTCCGAGCCGGCGGTCGAGGCCGAGGTCGTCGGCGACAAGCTCGCACTCACTGTGCGTGTCGTGGTGTTCTTTGGCTATCCGTTCAAGAAACTCGCCGAGGCCGTTCGCGCCGCAGTGGTCGCCGCCATCGATGCCCAGGTTGGCGTTGAGGTCGAGCGCGTTGACGTTTGCATCGACGGCCTCGTTTTCCCCAAGGAGTAACCTTTGAGCCTTAAGGTTTATCGCGGGCGTACTCTTGCCCGCAGTCAGGCGCTTCAGCTTCTGTTCCAGGCCGAGGCCACGGACAGCCCGCTCGAGCGCGTCCTCGAGGGTGATTTCCTGATCTCGAAGGGTCCCCTCGACCCCTATGCGCTGGAGCTGTGCCGCGGTGCCTATGAGCATATCGACCGCATCGACTGTGCTCTGCGCTCTGTTGCCAAGAACTGGGATCTTATGCGCATGCCCGGCGCCGACCGCAACCTGCTGCGTATCGCCGTTTACGAGATGCGTTTCCTCACCGACGAGGAGGTCTCTGACGCCATCGTGATTAACGAGGCCGTCGAGCTTGCCAAGGCCTATGGCACCGACCAGTCCGCGTCGTTCGTCAACGGCGTGCTGGGTAAGATCGCTCGCAGCGAGGAGCTGCCGGGCGAGGACCTATACCAGGAGCTGCTGGCCGAAGATCGCGCTCGCGAGGAGGCACAGGCTGCCGAGGCTGCCGCAAAGGTTGCGGTTGCCCAGGCCGAGACTGGCGTGCTGTCCGAGGACGTGGACGCTGCTGAGGTCGCCGAGGCCGAGACCGGTACCGTCGAGGAGTAGCCATGCCAGAGGGTTCCGTCCGCAACTTCGACGAGATTTCGGACCGCTTGGACCAGATCATAGCTACCGTTCGCTCTAAGGATACGTCCTTGGAGCGTTCGCTCGATCTGTTTGACGAGGCGATTGAGCTGGGCTCCCGTGCGGTCGACATGGTCGACAAGTTTGAGCTGACGCCGCGTGAGGCCGACAAGCTCGAGCAGGAATACGATGAGGATGCGGCAAACGAATCCCAGGATAGCTAGGCCGCATCTCCGGATACGAATGGTTGATGGCATTCATGAAACGCGTGCGTCTTGATGACGAACTGATTTCACAGGGCATCTGCGCCGATCGCGCGGATGCCCTTCGCACTCTTATGGCTGGCTTGGTCTCGAGTGGCGGCGAGCGCTTGACTTCGCCGGGCCTTAAGGTGACCCCGGGCCTGCCGTTGTACGTGAAGGGGCGCATTCCCTATGTTGGCCGCGGCGGTCTTAAGCTCGAAGGCGCGCTTGATACGTTTGGTATCAATCCGACGGGCCTTGCCTGTCTGGATGTGGGCTGCTCTACCGGCGGCTTTACCGATTGCCTGCTCAAGCGCGGAGCTGCGACCGTTGTCTCGGTGGACGTTGGTCGCGCCCAGTTCGATTGGTCGTTACGTCAGGACGATCGCGTGACGCTGCATGAGCGCACAAACGTGACGCAGCTGCCTGAGCTTGGCTATGCCGGCGCCATCGATCTGGCTGTGTGTGATGTCTCGTTTACCAGCATCGCGAACATTATCGATGCGGTGCTGGCGTGCCTGGCGCCTACGGGTGCATTCTGCACGCTTGTAAAGCCGCAGTTTGAGGCTCCGGCGGCGCTGGTGGGTGAGGGCGGCATTGTGACCGATCCCGCCGTGCGCCGCGATACACTCGTTGCGGCAGTTGAACTCTTTGCTGCCAAGGGGCTGTTCCCGGTCGATGTGTGCGTGTCGCCCATTCATGGTGCCAAGGGAAACGTTGAGTTTTTCCTGTACGGCACGAGATTTGACCCCGGCGACCGCACGCAAGACGAGCTGCAATTCCAGGTATCGGTTTTGAGCGAGAAAGCTGCAACGCTATGAAGGTCTTTCTGGTTCCCAATTACTACAAGCAAGAGGCGGTTGAGAGCGGCCTGATGCTCGAGCTTTGGCTGACGCGCCAGGGCTATGAGGTCGCATGGGCTGCCGACCAGCGATCGAAGATTCAAAGCACGCCTGATATTGACGGCTCCGATCTGGTCATTACGCTCGGCGGCGACGGTACGTTGCTGCGCGCTGCCCGCATCCTCAACCATCGCGAGATTCCTATCCTCGGTCTTTCCTATGGTCACCTGGGCTTTTTAACTGCTGCGAGCCCCGAGGAGCGCGACATTCTGCAGGTCGTGAGCGACGCCCTTTCCGGCGAGCTGCACGTGAGCCGTCGCGCCACCATCGCCGCGGATATCGTGTCCGTGCGCGACGATGGCACGAAGGATGTCGTGCGCACGTTCGCCCTCAACGACATGGCGCTCACGCGCGGCCCCCTGTCCGATATGGTTGAGTTCGACATCACGGTGTCGGGCCACCATATCGATCGACTGCGTGGCGACGGCGTGGTCGTGTCCACGGCGACTGGTTCTACGGGGTACGCGCTCAGTGCAGGTGGCCCCATTGTGAGCCCCGACTATACGGGTATGGTCTGCGTACCCATTGCGCCGCACACCATTCAGGCCCGTGCCTTCTTGACTTCGCCGAGTGATGTCGTCGAAATCTTTATGTCCGATGATCGCCCGAGCGTTCCGGCGATCGCTATCGATGGACAGTTTATTACCTGCGACGGCACGGTCGAGAGCGTGGCCGTGCGCCGAGGCCCAGGCGATGTGCTGCTGCTCGACTACGGCCCCGAGAGTTTTTACAACTCGGTGAGCCGCGTATTCTACGGAGTCCGTCATGATCGATGAGCTGCAGGTTTCTAACATTGCACTCATTCGTGAGGCGACGCTGGTGCCGAGTGCCGGCCTGACTGTCCTGACAGGCGAGACCGGCGCCGGCAAGACCGCGCTGCTCTCGGCCCTTAAGCTTATTTTGGGCGAGCGTGCGGATTCGTCGACGGTGCGCGAGGGCGAGGCGCTGGCGAGCGTCGAGGCACGCCTGTTTGACGGCCCGCACGACACGGAGGGCTTCACGGTCCAGCGCAGCCTTTCTGCCGAGGGCCGCAGCCGCGTGAGGATTGACGGCCGCATCGCCAGCGTGCGCGAGCTTTCGGAGCGCGTCGGCGTGATGATGGATCTGTGCGGTCAGCACGAGCATCAGCGCTTGCTCGATCCGGCGCATCATGTTGCTATGGTCGATGCCTGGGCTGGTCGCTCTGCGCTCGAGGCGCTGGAAAAGTACCGTGCCTGCCTTAAGGCGTCGCGTGCGGCTGCCAAGGAGGTCCGTCGCTTAGAGGAGGCGTCGCGTGCGCAGGGGAGTCGCGTCGAGGAGGCGCGCTTCGCCCTGGAGCGTATCGCCGAGGTCGACCCCAAGCCGGGTGAGTATGAGGAACTCGAGGAACTGCTGCCGCGCTCCGAACATGCCGAGGTACTGGTTGCCACAGCTAACGATGCCCATGCATCGCTTGCTGCCGAAGGGGGAGCGCTCGATGCCGTGAACGGCGCCGTGGCAGAACTGTCGCGCATGGCTACCGTCGATCGCAAACTGGGTGTCATCGCCGACGCACTTTCGGATGCCTGCATCTCACTCGAGGATTGCGCCAACGAGCTGCGTGCTTATCGCGATGGCGTTGCGTTCGATCCTCGCGAGCTCGCTCGCATGCGCGAGCGGTATTCCGACCTCAAGGGCCTGCTGCGTCAGTGGGGTCCCACCATGGACGATGTTTTTGCCATGCGCGATCGCTCGCAAGAGCTGCTGTCCCTGGTCGATGATGGCGATGAACAGATCAAAAAGGCGCGCGAATCACTTGGTGCTGCTGAGCGCGAGTTGTTTGCCGCTGCCAAGGCGCTTAAGCGCGCTCGCAATACGGCGGCCCCGCGCTTCTGCCACGAGGTTGGTCGTCAGATGGCACGCTTGGAGATGGGCGGCGCCGAGCTCGTTTGGGAGTCGCGTGATCTTCCGCGCGCCGAGTGGACGCCGGCGGGTCCTTCGAGCTACGAGCTTCTGTATCGGAGCGGTGCCGGCTTGACGCCACGCCCTCTGCGCCGCATTGCCTCGGGCGGCGAGCTCAGCCGCGTTATGCTGGCGAGCAAGGTGGTCTTGGGTAATGCTGACGGCGTCGACACACTGGTATTTGACGAGGTCGATGCCGGTGTCGGTGGTTCCACGGCTCGTGCTCTTGCTGGTGTGCTGGCCGATCTCTCCGCTACGTATCAGGTGATTGTCGTAACCCACTTGGCGCAGGTCGCCGTCATGGCCGACAAGCATTATGTTGTCAGCAAGGAGCCGGGCGATGTTCCCCAGACGCATTTGGACGAGGTAACCGGCGAAGCGCGTACCGCCGAGATCGCCCGCATGCTGAGCGGCGATCAGTCCGAGGCAAGCTTGGCCCACGCAAAGCAGATGCTCGAAGAAGTTCGAGGCTAGGTCGTATCAGCGGTGTTGGTGGGACAAAATAGACTGAAATTTTTGTCCCACTACGCGTTTTACTCAACGACCTTGTCCGGCTGGATGAGCTCCTCGTAGTAGCTGATATGTTCGCGAGCGTCTTCAATCTCGGGCAGCAGGAAGTTGTAGATGACTTCGATGATCATCGTGGCGCTGATCTTGGAGAACGCAAAGTCGCCCGTCGTCAGCAACGCCTCGTGGTTGACGGTATTAAAAGTATAGTCTGCCAGGCGTGCGAGTGGAGACTTGCTGTCGCTGCTGATGACGACTACGGTTGCACCGCAGTCGCGAGCAGCTTTTGCCATGCGATTCAGTCGGCGCGATTTGCCGGAGTTTGAGATGAGCACGATGACGTCGCCGGGGCGTAGCGTGAGCGCAAACCCGATCGAGGTCTCGCTAATGGTGCTTGCCATGCAGCGCAGGCCCAGCTGCGAAAACTTAAACGTCGCATCGAGCGCGACCGCGTTCGTATTGCCCACAGCCGCAAACTCAATAACCCCTGCATGCTTAAGGGCATGCACAACAGCCGCCAACGTATCGTGGTCGATTCCGTCGATGGTCGCATTAAGCTCGCTCACCTTGGCAGCCAGGATGTTCTTAAGGCTCTGCTCCATATTGTCGAGCGAGACTTCGTCAGTCAGGCCCTCGTTGCGCTGGCTTTCCAAATCCCTCGCCAACGAAAACTGAAAGCTGCGGAAGCTGCCAAAGCCAAGCTTGCGGCAGAAGCGCGAAACGGTCGCCTCGGACGTGGCGGCGGCGCGCGAGAGCTGAGCCGCCGTGAGGCGTGGCGCCTCGGACTGGTGCTCCAATATATAGTCGACAATGCGCTGCTCGGACTCGCTGTATCCCTGGTGGGTACTAATGAGGGAAAGTGCGCTCTTGCTACTATCGGTCATGGATGGCTCCTGGTTGGCATGAAAATCGGACTCGTTTTGTAATGTCATAGTATAGGGGGATTTTCAATTACAAGATACACCTTGCCGTTTCAAGTGTTGATGGTAAACTTTCACTTACCGTTTACGGTTATGAAAGAACCTTTCACCGGAGAATTGCGCCTTGTCTCTTCTCACGCGGACGGTAGGTTGGTATCTTTCAGTTGTGGAAAAGCGCGCAAGGATGCGCGTGTAGGGGAGCGCCTGCGGGCGCAGTACTCAAGAAGGAGGGACACATGGCTAAGTTTGACATCATCGCCGCTACCGGTTGCCCGACCGGCATCGCGCACACCTTCATGGCGAAGGAGGCGCTGGAGAAGGCAGCTGCCGAGCGAGGTCTGACCATTAAGGTTGAGACCCATGGCCAGGTCGGTGTCGAGAACGAGCTCACCAAGAGCGAGATCGCCGGTGCCAAGGCCGTCGTCGTCGCAGCCGATAAGGATGTCCAGGCTGAGCGTTTCGCCGGCAAGCCCATGGTTTCCGTTGGTGTTTCCAAGGCCCTGTCCGTTGAGGCCGCCGGTAAGCTGATTGACCGCGCGCTCGCCGCCAAGGGCGACAACACGGTTGCAGCCGCTGCCGATGTCGAGGACGAGGCCGAGGAGAAGGAGTCCATCGGTCACGTCATCTACAAGCACCTTATGAACGGCGTCAGCCATATGCTGGTCTTCGTCGTTGCCGGTGGTGTCCTGACCGCCGTCTCGTTCCTGTGGGGCATCACATCCTTCGATTCGACGGCTGCTGACTACAACAGCTTCGCTGCCATGCTCAAGATCATCGGCGGCATCGCCATGAACCTCATGGTTCCGGTGCTTTCCGCCTACATCGCCGAGTCCATCGGTAAGCGCCCGGCGCTCGTCCCTGGTTTTGTTGCCGGTATGATCGCCATTCAGGGCCTGCCTGTTAACGCCGAGACCGGCATGATCGACGCCGGTGGCGCCGGCGTGGGCTTCGGCTTCCTGGGCGGCATCGTCGGCGGCTTCCTCGCTGGCTATGTCATCCTGCTGCTCGAGAAGGTCTTTGCCGGTCTGCCCAAGAACCTGGACGGCCTCAAGGCTATCTTCCTGTACCCGCTGTTCTCGACCGCCATCGTCGGTCTGGTCATGCTCGGCATCTCCGGCCCCATGGCTGCCATCAACACCGCCATGATGGACTTCCTCAAGAGCCTGTCCGCCTCTGGCGCCGTTGTCCTGGGTCTTGCCATCGGCTGCATGTGCGCCTTTGACATGGGTGGCCCGGTCAACAAGGCTGCTTACGTCACCGGTACCGCCATGCTCACCGAGGCACTGGCTGCCGGCGTTGGCACCGATACCTACAATTTCGGCACCAACTTCATGGCTGCCGTCTCCGCAGCTTGCATCGTTCCGCCGCTGATCACCACCTTCGCCGTCGTTGTCGGCAAGAAGTACTTCAGCCAGGAGGATCACGACGCCGGTATCGTCAACCTCATTCTTGGTTGCACCCACATCACCGAGGGCGCCATTCCGTTCATGACCAAGAACATCTGGCCGGTCATGCCCATCATGATGCTCGGTTCCTCTATCGCTTCGATCCTGACCATTTTGTTCAACGTTCACGATCCGGCGCCTCACGGTGGCTTCCTGGTCCTGCCCGTTGTCGAGAACGGTCCGCTTTGGGTTCTCGCGATCCTCATCGGTGCTGTTGTCGGTGGCATCCTGTTCGTGGCCTTCAAGAAGTACGACTTCGAGAAGAATCAGAAGGCCGCTCCTGTAGCCAAGCCGGTTGAGGCTTCCAAGGCCGCTGCCGTTGAGGCCCCTAAGGCCGAGGCTGCCGACTTCGTGAAGGTTGAGAATGTCTTTGTCGCCGAGGACTTCGCTTCTCGTGACGAGGCTCTGAGCTTCGTTTCCAACCAGGCTGTCAAGGCCGGTATCGCCAGCGACGCCGACGCCGTGATGAACGCCTTCCTGGCCCGCGAGGCCGAGGGCACCACGGGCATGATGGAGGGCTTCGCCATCCCGCATGCCAAGTCCGATGCCATTACCGAGGCTGCCGTCATCGTCGTTAAGGACGAGTCCGGCGTGACCGGTTGGGATACCATGGACGGCGCTCCCGTCAACGTGGCCATCGCTCTGCTCATCCCTGGTGCACAGGCTGGCACCACGCACCTCAAGATCCTGTCCAAGGTCGCCGAGGCGCTCATGGACGAGGACTTCCGTGCCACCGTCAAGGGTTCCACCGACGCCGCCGAGATCGCCAAGACGATCAACGCCCGCCTGGTCTAATTCCACAGTACGCGAATAACATCGCCCCCCTGTATATAAGGCGGAGTCCCTCCCCAGGGCCTCCGCCTTTTTCATCCCCCTTCTTCTAACTTGCGGTGAAATAAGGGCTGTTTAAACGTTTCAACCCCAAAATCAGTCCATATTTCACCGCAAGTTAGAAGAAGGGGATAGCGCGGCTTGTCTATTAGATCGTCCGTGCGGACAAAAATTCAGCCAGAATTCCTTTCGCACGATATTGCTCTGGACCATCCGAGTTTCCGCAACTCGCCTGCCGGGCGGGGCGGTTAAGTTTGTCGTGAGTTCCGCACGCAAAGGAAAGCACTTAATGTGCTTTCTGTCTTGCGCCGGACTGTAGAGCAGCAAACTTAACCGCCCCGCCCGGCAGGCGAGCGGACAGCGAACGACATCTGTCCAACAATTCGTGCGAAACACAATGAAAAACCGTTTGATGTGAGTTAATATAAACAACGTCGTGAATCTGACTCCTGCCACATGCATGACAGGGGTTAAACACAAAAAAAAGGAGTCAACTATGGTTTCTGAGAAGGCTACCCTCGTTAATCCTCAGGGTCTGCACATGCGTCCGGCTGGTCTGTTCGCCTCCACCATGGGCAAGTACGCCTGTGACGTGACGGTCGTCACCCCCGAGAAGGAGGTCAACGGCAAGTCCCCGATGGCCCTCATGGCTGCTGGTATCCCCTGCGGCACCGAGGTCGAGGTCAAGTGCGACGGCGCCGACGAGGCCGAGGCTCTGGCTGCTGCCATCGAGCTCATCAAGAGCGGTCTTGGCGAGTAGAACTCAAACGGGTCGCATGTTGAACAACTAAGTTCATATTTGGGGGCGCAGTGACCTGTCTTAAGGTAGCTGCGCTCTTTTGTCATGGATATGGCAAAACGCTTTATCACATGACACGGAGAGAGGAATGGGAATGTATCAGGGAGTCAACGCTTCCGAGGGCATCGGTATCGGCACCGTCATGGTCGCCGTCGATCCCGACTTGACGTTTGAGCCGCACGAGGTTGCTGATTCGGCAGCAGAGAAGGAGCGCTATCAGACCGCTCTTTCGGTCTTCTGCGAGAAGACCCAGGCTCAGGCCGACCACATGAAGGAGACGGTGGGCGAGGCCGAGGCCGAGATCATGAGCGGACACATTGTCCTGGCTCAGGATCCGGGCATGACCGACGCCATCAACGCCGCCATTGACGGCGGCACCTGCGCCGAGCAGGCGCTCATGGACACCTCGACCATGTTCGAGAACATGTTCCTGTCCATGGACGATGAGATGTTCCGTCTGCGCGCGGCCGACATCGCCGACATCCGCACCGGTATTCTGGCCGAGCTGCTGGGCAAGGAGGTCGTCGACCTTTCCGTCCTGCCCGAGAACACCGTCGTTGTCGTGCACGACCTCACGCCGTCCATGACCGCCACGATCGATAAGGCCCACGTTGCCGGTATCGTCACCGAGACTGGTGGCCGCACGTCGCACTCCGCAATCATTGCGCGCGCCCTCGAGATCCCGGCTGTCCTTTCGGTTTCCAACAGCTGCACCGCACTGCGCAACGGCATGACCGTTGTCGTCGACGGTGGCAAGGGTATCGTCGAGGCCGATCCCGATGAGGAGACGCTCGCCGCTTACACTGCCAAGGCCGAGGCTTTCGCTGCCGAGAAGGCGGCTCTCGAGGCCTTCCGCGGCAAGCCGTCCGTGACTGCCGACGGCATCAAGAAGATTATTGCCTGCAACATCGGCAACCCCGATGACGTGCCCAACGCGCTCGATCACGATGCCGAGGCTATCGGCCTGTTCCGTTCCGAGTTCCTGTTCATGGATTCTGCTGAGCTTCCTTCCGAGGAGGAGCAGTTCAACGCCTACCGTAAGGTCGCCAGCGCGCTCAAGGGCGCTCCGGTCATCATCCGCACGCTCGATGTGGGTGGCGACAAGGAGATTCCGTACCTGCACATGGTCAAGGAAGAGAACCCCTTCATGGGCTTCCGCGCCGTGCGTTACTGCCTGGCCAACCCCGACCAGTACAAGGTCCAGCTCCGCGCCCTGCTGCGCGCCAGCGCCTTCGGTGACGTCAAGATTATGATCCCGCTCGTCACCTGCGTCGAGGAAGTCTTGGCTGTCAAGGAGCTCGTCGAGCAGTGTAAGACCGAGCTGACCGAAGAGGGTCGCAAGTTCAACGAGAACATCGAGGTCGGCATCATGGTCGAGACGCCTGCAGCCTCGCTGCTCGCTGACCGCCTGGCCGAGGTCGCCGACTTCTTCTCCATCGGCACCAACGACCTGATCGGCTACACCATGTGCGCCGACCGTGGCAACGACACCATCTCCAACCTGTACCAGGTTTACTATCCCGCCGTGCTCCGCTCGCTCAAGAACATCATCGAGAGCGGCGTGAAGGCCGGCATCATGGTCGGTATGTGCGGCGAGGCCGCTGCCGATCCGTTGCTCGAGCCGCTGCTGATCAGCTGGGGCCTGGAGGAGTTCTCGATGAGCGCTCCGTCCATCCTGCGCGCCCGCAAGACCATCAGCCAGTGGACCAAGGCCGAGTGCGACGAGCTCGCCGAGAAGGCGCTCGCCTGCAACACCGCTGCCGAGGTCAAGGCACTGCTCGAGTCCGCAGCTCGCTAATTTGGTATCAGAGGTAACCGCGTGGTTGGAATGGGCCGGCCACGCGGCCCTCACATATACAGGGGGTACTGTAAATGTTCTACACGCTAACCGCTAACCCGGCTGTCGACATGACGGTTTCGAGCTCTCCGCTCGAGCCCGACGAGAACGTCCGCACCGGCTCGGCCAGCTACACGGCTAACGGCAAGGGCCTCGACGTGTCCTTCGCCTTTAAGAAGATGGGCGTCGACACCGTCGCTCTCGGCTTCTTCGCCGGCTTCACGGGCAAGTTCATCGTCGAGGAGGTCATGAACCTGGGTTGCCTTTGCCGCCCGGTCTGGACCGACGGTATCACGCGCATTAACACCTACGTCAACGATGGCCAGCACGAGTACGGCATCCTCAACCCCGGTGCTCCGATCACGCCGCAGCACCAGGAGGAGCTCTACAACATCCTGGACACCGCGGGCGACCTTGAGTGCCTGATCGTCTCCGGCTCCGTGCCTCCCAAAGCTACGCCCGACTTCCTGGCTCAGGTCATGGAGCACGCTCAGGCCCGTGGCGCCGACGTCGTCCTGGACCTGTCCTCCGACAAGCTCAAGGAGCTCGCTCACAAGAAGCCGCTGCTCATTAAGCCGAACCATCACGAGATGAAGGCTATCTTCGGCGTGCCGGTCGACACCGACGACGAGGTCCGCGTTGCCATGAAGCTGGCTCACGAGGCCGGCGTCCAGAACGTGCTGCTCACCCGTGGTAGCCGCGGTGACGCTTACTTCTCCAACGGCGAGGACATCTGGTATGCCAAGCGTGAGTTCAACATCAAGCTTGTCTCTTCCGTCTGCGCCGGCGACTGCACCCTCGCTGCGTTCCTGCACAAGTGGTACAGGGATCGCGACAACGTCGAGGAGGCCATGAAGCTCGCTATGGCCACCGGCGCCAACGTTGCTGAGTCCGTCGGCATCGGCGACTTTGGTCACGTCGACGAGTACAGCAAGCGCGTTGCTGTCCGCAAGCTCGATCGCAAGTAAGCGAAACGCGACAAACTCGTGCGCATACGGCGTCCCGGTTTCGACCGGGGCGCCTTTTTTGTTCTGCCATGGGGGAGACATGTTCTGCCGTACTTCATCGCTTCCACACCGTTTACCGAGTTGTCCTAGCCTTTTACCGATGTGTGGAATATACTTTCATTAACACGTTGCTTCGTGAAAGGAACATTCATGATTTATACGCTCACTGCAAATCCCGCTATTGACTACAACATCTCCTGCGATGGCCTGTCCGCCAACACCGTCACCCGCACCCGTAACGCTGTCTACACCCCCAACGGCAAGGGTCTCAACGTCTCTTTTACGCTCGACCACTACGGCGTCGACACCACGATCCTGGGCTTCTTCGCCGGCTTCTCGGGAGAGTTTATCGTTAAGGGCGCCGAGGCCCTTGGCGTGCCCGTCAAGCCCGTGTGGGCTGACGGCATCACGCGTGTCAACGTGTTCCTCAACGCCGGTCCCGACACCGAGTACAACATGGTCAATGCCGGTGCCGCCATCAACGCTGCCAACGAGCAGGAGATGTTTGAGCTCATCGATTCACTTGACGACATGACCTGCCTGGTCATTAGCGGCTCGCTGCCCCCCAACACCTCTGAGGGCTTCCTGGCCGAGGTGCTTCGCCGCGTTAAGGCAAAGGGCGCCGAGTTCGTGCTCGATATTTCGAGCCATCAGTTGGCCGACCTCATTGCTATGGAGCCGCTCCTCATTAAGCCTAACGACGACGAGCTGCTCGACATCTTTGGCATTAAGGTGAGCGGTGGCGACGACGAGTCTGTCAAGGGCGCGATGGCCGAACTGCATGCCAAGGGCGCCAAGAACGTGCTGTTGACCCTGGGTGGCGCCGGCGCGTACTTCTCCAACGGCGAGCACATCTGGTTTGCCAACCGTACCTTTGAGGTCAAGCTGCTGTCGACCGTTTGCGCCGGTGACTCTTCGCTGGCCGCCTTCCTGTCCGTGTGGCACGACGCTCCCGAGCGCGTCGAGGACGCCCTGCGCCTCTCGATGGCCACCGGCGCCAACGTGGTCGAGTGCCCGGGTCTGGGCGATTTTGCTAAGGTCGATGAGTATCAGAAGGGCATCGCCATCCGTCAGGTCTGCTAACGCAGCGCACGGACCTTGCATCTTTGCTTTGTAGAGCACCCGTCTCGGATTGCCGAGGCGGGTGCTTTTTCATGTTTGTAGTCGATGCCTTGGGATCCAATCGTGCTTGAAGCGCGTTCGCGTGTGCGCCCGCTCTCATTTCTTGCTAGACTTCATGGAAACCATCAATCGATATGCCCGCAATTGCAGGAGGCCACAGGAATGTGCAATGTTTCGCTCAACGCTACGCAGCCGTCAGCCGCCTCTCTGTGCGTGTTGCGAGCCCTCGAGGATGCCGGTCTTGAGGCCTGGTACGTGGGCGGTTGGGTACGTGACGCCCTGATGGGACGTCCCAGCCACGATGTCGACATGTGCTGTAGCGGCCTGTGGCAGGAGTCCAAGGCGGCACTCGAGGCCGCCGGTATTGCCGTAGTTGAGTCGGGCATTAAATTTGGCGGCATTACGGCTATTTGCGATGGCGAGCGCATTGAGGTCACCACCTATCGCCTGGACGGCTTCTATACCGACGGTCGTCATCCTCAGAGTGTGGAGCGCGCCGCTTCGCTTGAGGACGATCTGGCGCGCCGCGACTTTACCGTCAATGCCATGGCGTGGCATCCCGAGCGCGGCCTTGTCGACCGCTACGATGGCCAGGGCGACCTAGACCGCAAGCTGATTCGCGCCGTCGGTGATCCTAAGCGCCGCTTTAACGAGGATGCCCTGCGCATGTTGCGCGCGGTGCGCTTTGCCTGCCGCCTAGACTTTGTGATTGAGCCCGAGACCAAGTGTGCCCTTGCCGAGTGCGCGCCGCTGCTCGATGCCGTGGCGCGCGAGCGCGTGGGCATTGAGCTCGAGGGTATCCTTTCGACCGGCCATGGGGGAGACGCGATGCTGCGCTACCCCGAGCTTGTTTGCGCCGCCGTGCCCGAGCTCGCGTCCGCTCGCGGGTTTGATCAACGCAGCGTCTATCATGCGTTTAACGTCTACGAGCATATCGCCCGCGTGCTGACGGTGGCAGGGGAGCTGGCGCTGTGCGACGGCGTCGCGCCCTCGTCGAGCCTTATGTGGGCGGCGTTTTTGCACGACGTTTCCAAACCCGAGTGCTTTACGGTCGATCACGACGGCAGCGGCCACTTCTACGGTCATCCCGAGCTCGGCGTCAAGAAGGCGCGTGTCATCATGGATCGCCTGGCGCTCTCGCACGATTTGGTGCGCGATGTGTGCCTGCTGATCAAATACCATGACAAGCCGCTGCGCCCCGAGCGCTCCTGCCTGCTCAATATGATGCGCGCGCTTTCGGGCGAGGGTGTCGATACGCCGCGTCTGATGGACGAGCTCATGGACCTTAAGCGTGCCGACACGCTCGGCAAGGCGCCCTCGTGCTTCTATTACGTCGAGACGATCGAGGAGATGCGTACGCTCGCCCACGATCTGCTGCAGGCGGGGGAGCCCTATACACTCAAGATGCTTGCCATCAATGGTGGCGACCTGATCCGCGCCGGCGTCAAGCCGGGGCCGGAGCTGGGACAGCTTCTCAACGCCGCCCTCGACGCCGTGATCGAGGACAACATCCCCAACAACCGCGAAGCCCTCCTGACTCATCTCCACCTAGGGTAGCTAAAATAGCCCCGTCCCAAATTAGCTACCTTGTTGACCTGCGCGTTCCATAACCTCGCGACAAAATTTCGGCAATTTGGAATTTCTTCTTGCGCTTGCGTTTTTTGTCCCGTAATATATTTCCTCGCAGCACGGCAGTGCAGATGTCATGTGGCCCGTTCGTCTAGCGGTTTAGGACGCCGCCCTCTCAAGGCGGAGATCACCAGTTCGAATCTGGTACGGGCTACCTCTTCTTTTCTGCTGAGGCTTATGGCCCGTTCGTCTAGCGGTTTAGGACGCCGCCCTCTCAAGGCGGAGATCACCAGTTCGAATCTGGTACGGGCTACCACGCATCTGATACCCGGTCTTTCCACGGAAGACCGGGTTTTTTATTATCAAACAACTGTCTGTCATTCCCGTTTGAACAAGAGCTTTGCGTTCTGCTTATGGCCCTTACGGGTACAATAACCAAGATATTTTGACTGTTAGAAGGAGTCTCATGACGGAGTCCTCTCAGCATACGTCCAAGCCCCAGGTCGAGGTTGAGGCCTCGGGCGGCGATGACAATAAGAGCGCACGCCGCGGCGCAATCTTTATCGGCGTTGTGCTGGTGGGTTATATCGTCTATCTGGTGGTAACCGGGCAGATGGGGCAGTTCTGGGCTGCTATGTCGAGCGTCCAGGCGCCCTGGCTCGTTGTCGCGTGTCTTTGCATGTTCATGTATCTGTTCTTTGGCATTGTGGCCTATGCGATCGCCGTCTGGCTCGACCCCAATTCACCCGTCGGCATTCGCGACCTGATCTCGGTCGAGGCGAGTGGCATCTTCTTTGGCAACCTGACGCCCATGATGATGGGCTCTACGCCTGCCCAGATCTACCGCCTGACCAAAGCGGGCCAAAACGTGGGCGAAGCGGGTGCCACGCAGTTCACCCGATTTATTGTGTATCAGTTTGGCCTAGTTGCCTGGGGCGCTATCCTATTGCTTGCTCGCATGCCGTTTTTTGCCGAGCGCTATGGCGACATGACGCTGCTGTGCGTCTTTAGTTTTGGCGGTCACTGCTGCATCCTGCTCGGCATCTTCGCCGTCGCGCTCATGCCTAAGACCGTCACGCGCGTCGCCCATTGCATCATCAATTGGCTCGAGCGCATAGGTGTCTCGGCCACTAAGATCGAGAGTTGGCGCACGTTTGTCGATGGCGAGATCTACTCCTTCTCCGAGAAGTTCAAGCTTTCGGCCGGACATTTTTCTTCCATGCTGCTCACCGTGTTTATCACCATGCTGCAGCTCGCGTTTTTCTATCTGGTGCCGTATTTTCTGATGCTCGCCTTTGGCCACCACGAGGTCGACTTTTTCTCGGTCATGGCCGCGAGCGCCTTTGTCCAGCTGCTGAGCTCTGCGGTTCCCTTGCCCGGTGGAACTGGTGGCGCTGAGGGCGGCTTTGCTTTGTTCTTGGGTCATTTCTTTGGGTCGGCTTCGACCGCCGGCTATCTGCTGTGGCGTCTCATTACGTTTATCGCGCCGACCATTTTGGCTGCGCCCCTGCTGGGCCTTAAGAGCGCCCACAACGAGAGTATCCATGCGCGCTGGGATCGCGTGATGCGCAAGCTCGGCCGCGCGCCTCAGACGCCCTCTGCGCCCACTAAGCCGCACCCCACGAATGCTGTTACCGTTGATCCCAGGAAGCACGCTCAGAAGGCTTCTGGGACCGCTAAGCCGGCTCATAAAGCCTATGTGCGACAGACGGGCGACGGTATCCGCGTATCTCCGTCGGCACTCAATAAGAAGAAGCACCCTAAGTCGCAGTAGGACAGTCGTGCGTTCTTCATGATGCGGGGCATATTTGTGCTGTATGGGGGATAATCCTCTTACGTAGATTATCTCTCATCTGTTGATGAATGCCCGCATATCGAAGGGACACGTCTATGGACACCAGCAAACCGCGTCTTGATCGCCGCATCGTTCGCAGCCGCAATGCCATCCTTTCCGCTTTCGAGCGCCTGCTCATGGAAAAGCCGCTGGCAGACATTACGGTGAGTGCCATCGCGCGCGAGGCCAATGTCGACCGCAAGACCTTTTACGTTCACTTTGGTACGGTTGATGGCTTGCTCGATGCCATTGCCGTCGATGTGGTGGAGATGATTGTCGACTCGGTTGAGAAAACGCTTGCCTCCATGGACGGCGACACCAACGAGCGCGCCCTGGGCGCGGCGGCGACCTTCTTTAAAACCGTTAACGAGGCACTATGCAACAACTTGGTGCTCAATCGTCAGCTGATCGAGAACATTCCGCTCGATGATTTTATGGCTCGTCTTCGTGCGCCGCTCGAACACGAGATTGCCGAGCGCGATCTGCTGCCCCAAGGTCTCAAGGACGAGATGTTCGACTACTATCTGGCGTTCTTGCTGTCGGGTATTATCGGTATCTATCGCACGTGGGCCCTGTCTGATGGCTCGGTTCCTATCGAGCGCGTCTCGGAGGTTGCTAATAATCTGACGTTGAGCGGCCTTTCGAGTCTGGAATCTCGTTTCGAATAGCACGTGCGCCTTACCCCCCCCTGAGTTGCGGTGAAATAGGGACTGAATAGGCCTTTTAACAGCCTAAACGGTCCCTATTTCACCGCAACTTGTTGGCGGTGGCTTACTGGTAGCGTAGGCACTCCACCGGGTTGAGCTTTGCCGCGCGGCGAGCGGGGTAGAAGCCAAAGATTACGCCGATGCCGACGGAGACGCCGAAGGCCTGCAGCACCGTGGCGATTGAAAAGCTCGGTGTGATCTGCCCACTGGCACCGAGCTCGTTGAGAACCCCTGATCCTGCGGCAAACATCGCGAGGCCCCAGGCCAGCAGATAGCCAATCAGGACACCCAGCAGGCCACCGGTGACGCACAGCGCCGAGGACTCGGCCAAAAACTGCGCGGTGATATCGCGGCGACTGGCGCCCAAGGCACGGCGAATACCGATCTCGCGGATACGCTCAGTCACGTTGGTAAGCATCATATTCATAATGCCGATTCCGCCGACAAGCAGTGAGATACTGGCGACAGCGCCCATGATGAGCGAGAAGGCGCCCATAAACGAGTTGAGTGCATCGATGGCGCTTTTCATGGAGGTCGCCGATACGCTGTCGTACTCATCATCCTCCGAGATGCCCTTCATCGCGCGCACCTTAGACTCGATGGTCTTGCAGAGCTCGTCCATGTCCGTGCCCTCGGCAGCAAGTGCCGTCACGCTGGGGAATGAAGGATTCTCGTCGCCAAACAGGCCGGAGATGGTTTCGCGTGGCATATACAGCGTGAGCGAGCCCATGGAGTCGCTGCCGCCATCAATCACGCCTACAATCTGCACCTCGCCGTTGGACACCTTGATGGTTTTCCCCAGTGCGTCCTGTTCGTTGCCGTAAAGCTGATCGGCGCCGCCACGGCTGATGAGCGCCACACGCGAGCCTGATTGAGACTCGGCCTGTGAATAGACGCGTCCCGCAACGAGCTTGCTGGCACCCACCGCGTCGAGCATGTCGCTGTCGACACCCTGTGCCATGACGGTATAGCTTTTATCGCCAGGCTTGTACTCGGTATAGGCGCTGTCGACAATGCCGATCTGCTCTATCTGCGGCACCAGTTTTTGAAGCTTCTGGACGTCCGAATCGGTGAGTTCTTGGGACGAATAGATCTGCACCATGCGGGCTGCGTTGAGGCCCAGGCTGTTTACCAAGCTGTTTTGGATGCCGCCGATGAGCGAAGTCATGGCGATAACCGAGGCGATGCCGATGACGATGCCCAGGATGGTGAGCAGGCTGCGCCCCTTGTTGGCCTCGAGCGAGTGCAGAGCTTCCTGGATGAGATCGCGGGTGCTCATGCCACCACTCCTTTCGGCGGGTTGGCGGAGGCGGAAATCATGGGCAGGCAATCTACGGCGCTGCGCAGGGTCCGCGGTGCATGTGGAATATACGCGCCGTCGTGAATGCGACCGTCGCGTATGGTCACGGCACGGTCGGCCTCGGCGGCAATGCCGGGGTCGTGTGTGATAAGCACGATGGTTTTGCCACGCTCCTGGAGCTTATGGAAGGTCTCCATCACAAGCGCTCCGGTTGCGGAGTCCAGGTTTCCCGTCGGCTCGTCAGCTAAAATGATGGGCGGATCGTTGACGAGGGCGCGTGCGATGGCGACACGCTGCATCTGGCCGCCCGAGAGCTCGGATATGCGGTGGTCCCAATGGTCGACGGGCAGCGTGACGGCCTGCAGCGCGTGCACGGCGCACATCTCGCGCTGGCTTCGGGGCACGTTGGTGTAGGCCAGCGGAAGCATGACGTTTTCGATAACCGACAGGCGCGGCAGCAGGTTGAAGCTCTGAAAGACAAAGCCAATACTCAGGGCGCGAACTTCGGTGAGCTCGTCATCGTCAAGCTCGGCCACGTTGAGCCCTTGCAGGTAGTAGTCGCCCGCCGTCGGCTTATCCAGGCAGCCTAGGATGTTCATGAGCGTTGATTTGCCCGAGCCCGAGGGGCCAGTGATAGCGACGAATTCGCCGGGATTTACCGCCAGGCTCACGTTATGCAGAATATGGGCGCAGCCGGCCTCGCTCTCAAAAATGCGGTGCACGTTGCGGATGTCGATGACGGGACGCATTACATGCCCTCGTCGGCAGACATGCTGCCCGAATCCGCGCTGTAGCCGCCGTCAGCCGTTGCGTCTGCCCCGGTGTCCATGACGAGGGTGTCGCCGTCGCGCAGTTTGGTTGTGGGCACGCCAGGGTTGATTTCGTTGCCCTGTCGTCGCGCTTGACCTGCGTCTTGCCGACTACGGCTTCGTTATCGTTTTGCGTCACGACGTTCACCTTCACGCGACGGGTTTGCTTGCCCTCGTCATCGGTTGCCACGTTGACGTAATAGTGTTCGCCATCTTCGGTCATGAGCGCCATCGTCGGCACCATCACCACATCGTCAAGCTGCTCGGTAACCACTGAGACCTCGGCTGTCATGCCCGGCTTCAGGCGCGCGTCGGGCGCCTCGATGAGGATGTCGACGTTAAAGGTTACGCTGCCGCCGCCGGAGTTGGAGTCGGAGTTTGCCACCGAGGCGATGGCCGTGACCGTTCCCTGGCTCACGATATCGGGAAACGCGGGATATGTGACGTTGGCGTTCTGCCCAACGGCGATCTTGGCGATGTCCTTTTCGCCCACCTGCACGGTCACCTTCATTTTGGACAGGTCGGCGATCTGCATGCACTGCTTGCCGCCGCTCGTATCGCTTTCGCCCATGATCATGCCGCCTGTTACCGTGGCGCCCACCTTGGCGTTGAGCTCCACGATGCTACCCGAGCTCGGGGCCGTTACCGTGCGACTGGCGGCCTTGGCGTTCGCCTGGTCGAGGTTTGCCTGGGCCGATGCGAGGCTGCGCTGCGCGGCCGATACGGCGTTCGTGTCCGCTGATGCGGCGGAGACGCCAGCCGCTGCGGAAGCTCCATCGACGTTCGTCGTTGGGGTGGCCTGCGCGACAGCGGCGGCTTTCTGCGCGTTGGTGAGGTCTTCCTGGGCGGCTGCAACTGCACGCTGCGCCTCGGCAACGTTGCGATCGAGCTCGTCGTTTTTAATGGTCATAAGCACGTCGCCCTCGTTGACGGATTGGCCTGCCTGCACGTTGATCGAATCGACCGTACCGTCGACAGAAGGGGAGACCACTGAGGACGAAATGGGTTTGAGCTGGCCTTTCGCCTCGACCGTTGTGGTAAACGTGCCCTCGGTCACCATGTCGGTCACAGGCCCGCTAGCGCCCTGTGACCGCGCATTGATAACCAGGGTTGCGACAATGGCAATGAGCGCGATGGCACCCACGACGCCGGCGGCAATACCGCGTCGAATCAGCTTTTTGCGTCGACGGTCGGCACGTTTTGCCTTGAGCTTGGCATACGCCTCTTCATCGGAAATCTCGGCCGTATCGTTCGTGCGTCCGCTCTGCTTGTCGGCATGTACGTTTGTAATCAGAGGAATCGTTTCGGTGGCACCTTCGGGCGTGCGCTCGGTATCATCTGGGCCCGGGGTGATCGTGGGGACATTCGGCATAGCGTCTCCTTTATAGAAATAACCTTGATAAGTATATGCGCCCACCGGTTGGGGCGGGCGCATAGGACGGTTTCTTTCGGAACTGTTAGATTGGTCGCAGCGGATCCACGTTGTAGGAATGCGCGCGTTGCACTACGAGTGGACAACCACGCACAGGCCGACTTTGATGCAGTCGTGAAGTGCCTTTGCATCGGCCAGGCGCAGGTTGATGCAACCGTGGCTGCCGCACCACTTGTACGACTCGGCATTATCGAAGCTCTTGTCGTTTTGCCATGTAGCGTCGTGGAAGCCGATCATATTGCCCTCGAACGGCATCCAGTAGCTCACCGGGCTCTCGTATTTGGGCTTACCGGTCTCGGGGTCCTTGGCTCCGATCAGGGTGCTGCCGCCGTCGTTGCTGTTGATCTGCCACACGCCCTCGGGGGTGGCGTCTTCGCCCGGTTTGCCGGAAATAAAGTTGGCCTCCCAAACGATATTACCGTTCTCGTCATAGTAGCGCGCGTGCTGCTCGGACAGGTCGACGTCGATATACGCCTTCCAGTCGGGCTCTCCCTTTGCGGTAAAGGTGTCGGCCTTCTTGGAGTACTTGATCTCGATTTCGCCGGTCTGCTTGTTGTTAATGGCGTCTTCGACCTGCTTGGCGAGCGAGCTGCTGTCGATGGACCAACCAAAGTCGCCGCCTTCGACGGCGCACTGCTTGCCATCGGCGCGCGTCCACCAGCGAGTGGAGCCCACGGTATTAAAGCCGTTGGCGAGCTCGGCTGCCCAGCTGCTGATCTGCGACGTATCGAGCGTGGGGTTGGCCGGATCGGCAAAGCTGATCCACTGCAACACGGAGCTGCCATCAACCTTGCCGGCATCCTCGCCGTTGAGCTTGAGGGTCACGTTGACGCCCAAGAAGTTGTTGGCGGCATCGCATGCAGACTGAATCTGATCATCGGTCAGCGTTCCATTGAGCGGCTCATAGGCATCGTTGCCGAGCTTGGAAAGATCTACGGTCTCGGCCAGCGAGGCAAGCTCGAGCTCGGCATACTTAATGACATGCTCGCGGTTGAGTTTTTCGTTGGAGCGCGCCTTCTCGACGGTAAACTTGCCGGCCTGCTCGTCATAGGAGCTATTGGCCTCGAACGCGCCCGAACGGCCCTCGTTAAACTCGTCGATGGCGGCGCCCAGATCCTTCTCAAACTGCTTTTGGTCAAAGGTGTCGGAGAGCATGGACAGGTCGACGTCTTGATCAAGATCGACTTCGTTGGAGCTAGCGGTTGTTTTGGTCTTGCCGCTTAAGGATTCTACAAGGCGGACAGGCCATACAAAAGCTTCGTTGTGGTTGATGATCTCTTTTGCGGCAGCTTCGCCGTCTACGATGGGCTCATCGGACTCGGGCTGATAGGTCCAGCTAAAGTCATCGCCCGTCACGGTGAGCTTATAGTGCTTCCATGCCGAGTTGACCTTGGCGGCGGCAGACGAAGCGTTGGAGAACGAGACGTCGACGCCGGCGATGGTGGTGTTGGGGTAGGCTACCTGCGAAAACGCTACGACGCCTACGATATAGACAATGACGATAAGACCCAGGACGACAAAGAGCGTCGTCTTTTTGCCCGACTTATTGTTCTCGACGGGTTTGCGTGCGGGGCCGCGATCGCCTCGAGCGTGCGTGGGGGGCTGCTTGGGCGCATTGCCGTTTGCCTGGCGCTGCTGACGTTGCTGGTTCGGGCGTTGCGAAGTGTTTGTCGCACCACGCTGCTGACCGTGGCTCGGCGCGATAGGACGCGGCGACTGAACGCCGCCGGTGTGCCTGCTCGGCTGCTGCGGATCGGGAATCAGTTGAGTTCGATCGTTTTGCGACATCGTATGCATATCCTTCGAATTTCGCCTTGTGGCTCATCGTGTTTTTACTGGGCTTGCATTATAGCGATAACCCAGTTGTTTGTGGTATGGAAACGGTGGCATTCAAAAGAGGTGGGACATTTGTCCCACCTTTGAGTCGTCCTTTGTCGTTATCCGCACACACCGCATTTTGCACAGGCCGAAAGTGCTGCCGGGGCCTGGGCGATGCCGCCCTTGGCCGTCTCGCGCAGCGTTGCCGGCAGCGCGTGGCCTACCGACAGCATGACGTGAGCCATCTGGTCAAACGGTACCAGGCTCTTGACGCCGGCAAGTGCGAGCTGGGCCGAGCTAAACGCCGCTGCCACGCCGATGGCGTTACGGTTTTGGCACGGCACCTCGACAAGCCCACCCACCGGGTCGCAAACGAGGCCCAGCAGATTGCTCAGCGCGATGGAGCTGGCGTCGAGCGCCTGCTCGGGCGTGCCGCCGAGCATCTGCACCAGCGCTGCGGCGGCCATGGCGGCAGCGCTTCCCACCTCGGCCTGGCAGCCGCCCTCGGCACCGGCGACGCAGGCGCTCGTGGTGAGGTTGAGGCCGATGGCGGCGGCGCAATAGAGCGCGTCCATGACTTGCTCGTCGTCGAGTTGCAGGTGGTCGGCGAGCGCCAGCACGCAGCCGGGAACGACGCCTGCGGAGCCGGCGGTTGGGGCGGCGACGATGACGCCCATGGTAGCGGAGCGCTCGAGCACGGCCATGGCGCGGGCCACGGCGTCGGTCTGCACGGCGCCCATTAAGCTGGAGCTAAGCTCGTTGCGGCCGGTGGCATCGACGAGCTTTGCCTCGCCGCCAATGAGGCCACCGAGCGAGCGCTGTGGGTTGGCGATGGGCGCGGTGGTCTCGTCCTTCATGACTTCGAGCACGCGGCGCATGGCGGCGACGGCGTGCTGCTCTCCGGTTAGGCGTGCCTCGCGCACAGCCATGACGGCACCGATGTTGAGCCCCAGCTCCTCGCAGGCGTCGAGCAGCTGCTCGCCGTCGTCGAAGATCTCCTTGGCCGAGACGCCGGGGGAGAGGGATGAGGCCGAACCGGGGAGCTCAATAAAGGTGGCGTAATCGACATTGTCGAGTTTACGTAGCATGGGGATGACAGTATCGTCGGGCGCGCCGTCGGTCTCAAAGACGGAGTAGGCCTGGCCGCCTACCTCGGTGCGGTAGGTGCGGCAGAAGGCGATGTTCACGTGGGCATAGGCGAGCAGGTTCGTGAGCGCGGCGAGCACGCCGGGGACATCGTAGTGCGCCACGAAGAGCGTGGAGTACATACCCGAGATGTCGACGCCGACGCCGTTGATTCGGCTGATGCGCATCTTGCCGCCGCCCAGGCTCTCGCCGCGGACCTGCGCCGTGGCGCCCGTGTCGTCGACCATGTCGATGTCGACGGTGTTGGGGTGGATGGAGGCGTCGTCGCCCTTGATGTCAAAGTGATATTCGAGGCCTTGCTCGCGTGCGAGGTCGAAGGCCTGCTTGATGTTCTCGTCGTCGGTGTCGAGGCCCAGAATGCCTGCGACGAGCGCGCGGTCGGTGCCGTGGCCGCGGTAGGTGTGGGCGAAGGAGTTCCACAGGCCGAAGGTGACCTTGGTGATGCGGCCCTCGAGCAGGCTCGCGGCCACCTGGGCGCACCGCAGGGCGCCGGCGGTGTGCGATGAGCTGGGGCCGACCATGACGGGGCCCAAGATCTCGAATGCCGAGGTCGTAGCTAGTGTTTGCGGCTTGCCTGCCATGGCTGCTCCTTTGTTTTGTCCCGTCGTCCCGAGGGGCGGGGCATACTCTGTCCCGTCGTTCCGAGGGGCGGGGCATACTCTGTCCCGTCGTTCCGAGGGCTTTGGTATTTGGTCGCCTGCTCGGACAGTCCTG